>JADLGL010000011.1 GCA_020849325.1 Bauldia sp.
GTGGATGTGGCTGCCGAAATACGGGACCGCGGCGCTCATCGTCGTGGTCACCTTCGCCGCGCCCGAGGCGTTCCACGTGGCGGGCGAGATCGAGCCGTTCAACACGGCGATCGGCTCTACCTTCTCGCGGCCGGCGCCCTATGTGATCTACGCGGTCGTCCTCGTGGTCATGAGCCTCTTCACCGAGCGCTTCTTCTGCCGGTTCCTCTGCCCTCTCGGCGGCTTCCTCGCCGTCATGGACCGCCTCCACATCTTCACCTTCCTGAAGCGGCGGGCGGAGTGCGGCGGCAGCGGCTGTCACCTCTGCGAGCGCTCCTGCCCGGTCCGCGCCATCGAGCGCAACGGCAAGATCATCATGGCCGAGTGTTTCCAGTGCCTCGACTGCCAGGTCGAGTACTACGACGACCACCGCTGCCCGCCGCTGTCCAAGCAGCGCAAGGCGCGGGAGCGTGCCGCGAAGAAGGCCGTTGCCGGCGCGCGTGCCCCGGCCGGCGTTCCGGTGCCGGTGATCGACCTGCCGGGCGCCATCCCCGCAATGGAGCCGGCGCGCGCGCCGGACCGATAGGGAAGCCTGCGGGCGCCGAGATTGCCCCCCGCGTCCGTCCGCGTCCGGACGTCGGGAACGCCCGCGGCGGCTCGAGGCCGGCTTTCGCGGGGAGCGCCGATGGCCGGCGGTCCATCGGACGGGAGTGTGAAGCAACGTTCCGACGCCGGCGCCTTTCGACGCCGGCCGAAGCGGCGGCGGGTCACGGCACACAGTTGCGCGATCAATACATGGCGGACCCCGGAGGCCAGTCCGACCATTCTCGGCGCATGATAGACAAGCCGATGGCGTCAGGTGTTGTGTTGATGACGAGCCCTCATGACGTGATGTAGAAGAACACCGCAGGCGAGTTTCGTCTGCGGCGCGGGCGGTCTGCGGGACGAGTCTATGCGACAGGCGAACGATACCGCCAAGGTCGCCTCGTTGATTGTACGGTCAGCGAGCGAAGCAGATCGAATGCTTTGCCGAGGGCCGACGACGCGTCGCAGAAGCTGAGGAGAAATGCGGCTGTTTTGGCATTGATCGCGCCGAGCACTTGACCGGCGCGGACAGGCGGCTAGGTGAGGGCCGGGGGCGCCGGCCCGTCGGCCGGCACATCGTCAATCCGGAGAAGTCGCAATGAGGAAGGCAGTCCTGTTCGGAGGAGCCGCCGCAATCACCGTCCTGGCAGGCGCCGCGCTGGCGCAGGTGGTCGCGCCGCCGGCCGAGGTCATGACCGCGGGGCAGGACGGCTACACCCGCAACTGCCAGGTCTGCCACGGTGCCAATGGCGAGGGTGGCATCGGCTTCCGTCTCGACGGCAACCCGATCATGCAGTCGTCGGCCGGCGTCGTGGAGATGATCCTCGAGGGCAACCTCAACCACGGCATGCCGCCATTCGGCACGCTCAGCGACGAGGTGATCGCCGCGATCGCGACCTATGTCCGGAACTCGTGGGCCAATTCCTATGGCCTGGTCGAACCGCCGCTCGTCGCCCAGATCCGCGCCAACATCGCCGCCGGTGGCGGCGGCGGCGAGTAGCACGCCCATCCGGGAGCGCGTTCCGCTCCTGACGGAATCCTCCTGACGGAACCAGGGGCGCCGGCGGCCGGAAGGCCGCGCGGCGCCCTTTCATTTTCCCGCGTGCCTCAAAATGCCGCGAGAAATCCGGATCGGGCGATCGACCTGCTGTAGCGGGCCGCGAATCCAGCAGGCGAGCCGATCCGGGATCGATCTGGCGATCGATGCCTTTGAGCCAGTAGAACATTGCTGGTGCCGTCCAGCTAACATACTTCAAAACGACTCAGCGGTTGGGCGGCCAAAGGAAATAGTATTTGTTTCTCCGTTGTGCAGAATGAATAATGCGCTGCAGTACATTCCTGATGTTTTGATTTGTGCTTGGAGACGCAACGTGATGTCTACGGCCATCCCCCGTCCGGGGCGGCTCCATCACTTGGCTCGCTGTTTCGTAACTTGATTTAATCCAGCGGGCGGCTAACTCCCTGTCGGAGGGGCGCAGGATCTGGCGCTGAGCCAAGAACGAGGAGCGACTTATGAGGAAGGCAGGCATCATCGGTAGCGCGGCGGGCATCGCGCTCCTGAGCACGGCGGTCGTCGCCCAGGTTACCCCGCCGACGGCGGAGGTGATGGCCGCCGGTGCGACCGCGTTCTCCCGGAACTGCGCGGTCTGCCATGGCGCCGAGGGTGGTGGCGGCGCGGGACCGCAGCTTGCCGGCAACCCGATCACGGCGTCGACCCTCGGCGTGGTCCAGATCATCATCAACGGCTACCTGAATCACGGCATGCCGCCGTTCGGCCATCTCTCGGACGACGTCATCGCGTCGATCGCGAGCTACATTCGCAATTCGTGGGGCAACTCCCATGGCGAGGTGACGCCGGCCCTCGTGGCCGAGATTCGCCAGTCGCTCGCGGCCGCCGGTCCGGGCGAATAAGCCTCCACGCCTCGTCGAGGCAGAATCGGAAGGGCCGGAGCACGGATGCTCCGGCCCTTTTTCTTTGCGCGGGCCCCTGGTGTATCCGCGCTGCCACAGTGTGGCGAGCCTGCATCGAACCGCCCCCGGCCGGCCAAATTTTGGCCGACTTCCGCAACGCAAGGTCGCCGCGATTGCTGGAGGGCCGCGTTCAGGCGGTGTTTGCGACATGATGACGGTGACACGTGCGGCAGGCGCGGGCGCATTGGCCCTCGCTCTCTTCTTCGGCCTTGCGGCCCCCGCGTCGGCGCAGAACGTGGACCCGCGGATCGACCGTCTCGAAGAGCTCGTGCGAACGCTGACCGGACAGGTCGAGGAACTGACCCATCAGGTCCAGGTGCTGCAGGACACGATGCAGCGCATGCAGGCCGACTACGAATACCGGCTGCAGCGGCTCGAGGGCGGGACGGGAACGCCGTCCGCGGCGACGACCACCGCCCCGGCACCGGCCTTCACCGCGGCACCGCCCGCGACCGACCCGCTGCTCGGCGCACCGCCGACCGCGCTCGGCACCGTGCCGGCGGACCCCAATGCCGTGGCCGCGGCTGGCGCCGCCGCCGGCGCGCCGCTCGATCTCGGCATGGTCCTCCGCGGCGACGGAACGTACAACCTCACCCCGCCCGCAACGGTGCCGGGGGCCGGGGCGCCGATGGACGCGCTGCCCGCGGCGAACCCGCAGGTCGCGGCCGTCACCGGCAACGCCCAGGCCGACTACGACCGTTTCTACCAGCTCATCCTCAACGGCGACGACGTCGCCGCCGAGCAGGGGTTCCGCGTCTTCCTCGCGACCTATCCCGGCAACGCGCTGACCGTGGACGCGCAGTATTGGCTCGCCGAGAGCATCTTCTCGCAGGCGACCGCGCCGGGAGCGCCGACGACGCTCTACGTCGACGCCGCCAACGCCTTCCTCACCGCCTATCGCGCGGCGCCGCAGGGCGACAAGGCGCCCGATGCGCTCCTGAAGCTCGGCATGGCGCTCGTCGCGCTCGGGCAGGTGCAGGATGGCTGCAGCACGTTTGCGCAGGTGCTCGCGACCTATCCCAACGCCTCGAACGTCCTCCGGGAGCGTGTCACCACCGAACAGCGCAACGCCCGCTGCTAGAGCATGATCCGAAGAAGTGGCTCCCGATTCTTCGAAAAAGATCATGCTCCATCATCATGCTCCATCAAGGAATAGGGCGACGAGCATGATCCGGCTTCAACGGATCCATGCCCCAGGCGGTTTCCGCGCCCGTCCGCGCAAGGCTATCGTCCTCGTATGAGCGAGGACATGGCTCTCGCCGCCGCCGAGGCGGACGTGATGTTCGCCGGCCTCGCCGGCCGGCCGGTGGTCGCGCTGGCCGTTTCCGGCGGGGCGGATTCGCTGGCGCTGCTCGACCTCGTGCGGCACTGGGCCCTCCGGCGCGCCAGTCCGCCGGAGCTGGTCGTGCTGACCGTCGACCACGGCCTTCGGCCGGAATCGGCCGTCGAGGCGAGGATGGTCGCCGCCATTGCCGCCGGTCACGGCCTTCGCCACGAGACGCTGGCCTGGGACGAGCCAAAGCCGGCGACCGGCATCGAGGCCGCCGCGCGCGCCGCGCGATACCGGCTCCTCGCCGCGGCGGCGCGGCGCTCCGGCGCGGACGTCGTCGTCACCGCCCACCACCGCGACGACCAGGCCGAGACGCTGCTGATGCGCCTCGGGCGTGGTTCCGGCATCGCCGGGCTCGGCGGCATGCCCGAGGCCCGCCTCCTCGATCGCGGCATCCTCCTGTTCCGGCCCTTCCTCGACGTGCCGAAGACCCGCCTCGTCGCGACCGCGCGCGTCGCCGGGTTCTTGCCGGTCGAGGATGCCATGAACGCCGACCCGCGCTTCGCCCGCGCGCGCCTCCGGCGGCTGATGCCCGCGCTCGCAGCGGAGGGGATCGATGCCGCGACGCTCGCCCGCGCCGCGCGCCAGTTCCGCCGCGCGGACGAGGCGCTGACCGCTCTGACGCAGGCGTTCCTCGACCGGGCGCTGACGACGAACGCACTCGGGATGGCGCGGATGCCGCGCGATCGGCTCGCGGCCGAGGCCGAGGAAACCCGCTTCCGGGCGCTCGGCGCGATCATCGCCGCCGTCGGCGGCAGCGGCGAGGCGCCCGGCGAGGAGAAGCTTGCGGCACTCGTCACGGCCGCGGGTGCCGGCACGCCGTTCCGGCGCACGCTCGGCGGCGCGGTGATCCGGACGCAAGGCGGCGACCTCGTCTTCCACCGCGAGCCCGGCCGGCTCGACGGCACCGAGGCGGCGCTGCCGCGCGGCTATGCCGGCCGCTGGGACGGGCGGTTCGAAGTGGCGATCGGCGGGGCGGAAGGAATCACGCTCGCGCCGCTCGCCGGGCGGGGCTATGCCGAACTGCCCGAACGCTTCCGCGCCCGGCCGCGGGCGGCGGTCGAAACGGTGCCGGCGTTTCGCCGCGAGGGGCGTCTCGTCGCGGTGCCGGCGGTCGGGTTCGCGACGCCGGGAAGCGAGGGGCTCCGCAGCCGCGAGGTCGCGGCGGCGCGGCTCGGCGGATCGCGGCAGGCGGGCGGTCGCCTTCATCACGATCGCGAGTGAACTTCTGAACCCTTCGTCGCGTATTGGCTAAGGGGATGGCGACGCCTATGTTAGGCGAAGCTGGCGCAGTGCGGCAGGCTGGGCTCGGCCGCACGAGAGGATGGGTATGAACGCCAATTTCCGCAATTTCGCTCTCTGGGTGATCATCGCCGTCCTGCTGGTGGTCCTCTTCAATCTCTTCCAGAATCCGGGACGGCAGAGCACGGGTCAGGAGATTGCGTATTCGCAGTTCCTCGACCAGGTCGACGGGGGCGAGGTCCGCTCGGTGACGATCGCCGGGCAGCAGATCAGTGGCACCTACGCCACCGGCGCGCCGTTCCAGACCTACATGCCGGACGACCCGGCGCTGTTCCAGCGCCTGGAGGCCCACAACGTCATGATGACGGTGACCGAGCCGGATACCGGCGGCACCTCGATCATCGGCATCCTGATCGGCTGGCTTCCGATGTTCCTGATCCTCGCGGTCTGGATCTTCTTCATGCGCCAGATGCAGGGCTCCGGCGGCAAGGCCATGGGGTTCGGCAAGTCGAAGGCGAAGCTCCTCACCGAGGCCCATGGCCGCGTGACGTTCGAGGACGTCGCCGGCGTCGACGAGGCCAAGGAAGACCTGCAGGAGATCGTGGAATTCCTCCGCGATCCGCAGAAGTTCCAGAAGCTCGGCGGCCGCATTCCGCGCGGCGTGCTGCTGGTCGGCCCGCCCGGCACCGGCAAGACCCTGATCGCGCGCGCCGTCGCGGGTGAAGCCAACGTGCCGTTCTTCACCATCTCGGGCTCCGACTTCGTCGAGATGTTCGTCGGCGTCGGCGCGTCGCGCGTCCGCGACATGTTCGAGCAGGCGAAGAAGAACTCGCCCTGCATCATCTTCATCGACGAAATCGACGCCGTCGGCCGCCACCGTGGCGCCGGCCTCGGCGGTGGCAATGACGAGCGCGAGCAGACGCTGAACCAGCTCCTCGTCGAGATGGACGGCTTCGAGGCGAACGAAGGCATCATCATCATCGCCGCGACCAACCGTCCGGACGTGCTCGACCCGGCGCTGCTGCGTCCCGGCCGCTTCGACCGCCAGGTCGTGGTCCCGGCGCCGGACATCGTCGGCCGCGAGCGCATCCTGAAAGTGCATGTCCGGAAGGTCCCGCTCGGACCCGACGTCGACCTCAAGGTCGTCGCGCGCGGCACGCCGGGCTTCTCGGGCGCGGACCTCATGAACCTCGTCAACGAGGCGGCCCTGCTCGCGGCCCGCCGCGGCAAGCGTCTCGTGATGATGTCGGAGTTCGAGGACGCCAAGGACAAGGTCATGATGGGCGCCGAGCGGCGGACTCTCGTGATGACCGAGGACGAGAAGCGCCTCACCGCCTATCACGAGGCCGGTCACGCCGTGGTCGCCTTCAACGTCCCCGCGACCGACCCGGTCCACAAGGCGACGATCATCCCGCGCGGCCGTGCCCTCGGCATGGTCCTGCAGCTCCCCGAGCGCGACAAGCTCTCGATGAGCTACGAACAGATGACCTCGCGCCTCGCCATCATGATGGGCGGCCGCATCGCCGAGGAGATCACCTTCGGCAAGGAGAAGGTCACCTCGGGCGCAGCGTCCGACATCGAGCAGGCGACCCGCCTCGCCCGCGCGATGGTCACCCGCTGGGGCCTGTCGGACGAGCTCGGCACGGTCGCCTACGGCGAGAACCAGGAAGAGGTCTTCCTCGGCCATTCCGTCTCGCGGACGCAGAACGTCTCCGAGCAGACGGCGCAGAAGATCGACGCCGAAATCCGCCGCCTCGTCGAGGACGGTCTCAACGAAGCGCGCCGCATCCTGACGGAGAAGCGCGACGAGCTCGAGGCGCTCGCCCAGGGCCTCCTCGAATACGAGACTCTCTCGGGCGAGGAGATCCGCAATCTCCTCAACGGCCACCCGCCGCTCCGCGAGCCCGACGAAGCGCCGCCGCCGCGGCATTCGGCCGTGCCGTCGACCAAGCCGCGCCCGCGCGGCGAGGCCGGCGAGGGTGGCATGGCCCCGCAGCCGCAGGGCTGATACTCCGACTGATTGGCGAAAGGGCCCCGGCGACGGGGCCCTTTTCGTTTCGGGCCAGGGGGTTCCGGGGTTCTCAACCGCTATTCCGGCCGGCCGCTTTCGGGTGTCGCCGGCGGCGCGTAGCGTTCGCCCTCGACAACGAGCGGCGACGATTCGCCGATACGTTCGGGGGCGGCGATGAAGGTCAGGGTCCTGCTGGCGGCGCTGTTCGCCGCGGTGGCGAGCACGGCGGCGCACGCGACCGACACGCCGCAGTTGATCGTCCCGCCGCCACTGCCGGCGATCGTGGTTCCGCCGCCGCCGTCGTTCAACTGGGCCGGACCCTACGTCTCGGCCGCCTACCAGCGCTACGCCATCGCGCAGGGCGCGGTCGGCTTCAACGTCGTCCGCAGCAGCCTAGTGATCGGCGCCGAACTCCTCGCGGGCTGGGATTTTCAGGGCGGCGGCGTCTCCGTGGGCCTCGGCCTCCGGGCCGGTGTTCCGGTGGGAGCGCGGGATCGCCTTCTCCTCTACGGATCGGCGCGCCTCTACTGGGCGCCGCGGGATGCGTTTTTCCCGATGACGCTCGACGCGGGCGCGGAACTCCGCCTCAGCGAGCGCGTCTCGCTCTTCGCCGAAGGTGGCCTCTACGCCGCTTTCACGCCGGGCGTGGGGGTGAAATGCTGCGGCACGGCCCTCCACGCGGGCGTGACGCTCCGGCTCGGGCGGTAGGCTCAGGCCGGCGGAAGGCGCTTCACCACGGCCTTCGGGGCGACGGCGCGAAAGCTCTCGTCGATCCATGCCCGGAAGACGTCGAGGGGAAGGTCGTCCTTGCCGCGAAAGGCGGAACTCACCCAGCGGGCCTTGCCGAGGCCGTAGCCGGCCGGCGAGGCGAAGGCGTATTCGAGCGCGAACTCGAACGAGGCCGGCAGCTTCATCGTGACGTAGAGCGTCCCCTCGTGGTGCGAGACGGAGAGGAACATCCTGCCGCGCACCTTGTAGGCGTCGTGGCCCCAGGGGTGATCCTCGATCGTCTCGGGATAGGAGAGGGCGATCTCTCGCAGCAGCGCGCCGGCTTCTGCTATGCTGGCCAAGGCTTCGGCTCCCGATTCAGCAGCAGCGCTGCAACAATCGATCATCATTCTTGAACCGATCGTGGCTGAAAATGCCACGAGGACGTGGAATGAGCGAGCACACCTCAACGTTTCAGGGCATTTCATGACGCGGAAACTCTTCGGCACCGACGGGATCAGGGGCCTTGCGAACTCCGACCCGATCACGCCGCAGATCGCGCTCCAGGTGGGCATCGCCGCCGGCCTCGTGTTCCGGAAATCCGACCGGTTCGAGCGGCGGCGCGTGGTCATCGGCAAGGACACGCGCCTCTCCGGCTACATGATCGAGCCGGCGCTCGTCGCGGGCTGCACCGCGGCCGGGATGGACGTGTTCCTCCTCGGCCCGATCCCGACGCCGGGCGTGGCGATGCTGACCCGGTCGCTCCGCGCCGACCTCGGGATCATGATCTCGGCCTCGCACAACCCCTATGCCGACAACGGCATCAAGCTGTTCGGCCCGGACGGCTACAAGCTTTCCGACGACACCGAGCGCGAGATCGAAGCGCTCGTCGCGCAGGATCTCACCTCGCGGCTCGCGAAGTCCGCCGAGCTCGGCCGCGCCCGCCGCATCGAGGGCGTCCACGACCGCTACGTCGAGTTCGCGAAACGCACGCTGCCGCGGACGCTCGACCTCACCGGCCTTCGCGTCGTCATCGATTGCGCCAATGGCGCCGGCTACAAGGTGGCGCCGGACGCGCTGTGGGAGCTCGGCGCCGAGGTGGTGAAGATCGGCTGCGAGCCGAACGGCTTCAACATCAACCAGGAGACCGGCTCGACCGACGTCGCCGCGCTCCGCCGGAAGGTGCACGAGGCGCGCGCCGACATCGGCATCGCGCTCGACGGCGACGCCGACCGCGTCATCATCGTCGACGAGCGGGGCGAAGTCGTCGACGGCGACCAACTGATGGCGGTCGTTGCGGCGTCGTGGCTCGAGGACGGGCGCCTCCGCGGCGGCGGCATCGTCGCCACGATCATGTCCAATCTCGGCCTCGAGCGGTACCTCAACGGCCTCGGCCTCGGGCTCGAGCGGACCAAGGTCGGCGACCGCTACGTCGTCGAGCGCATGCGGGCGAACGGCTACAATGTCGGCGGCGAGCAGTCGGGCCACATCATCCTGTCGGATTACTGCACTACCGGCGACGGTTTGGTGTCGGCGCTCCAGATCCTCGCCGTCGTCCAGCGTCTCGGCCGGCCGGTGAGCGAGGTCTGCCGGCGCTTCGAGCCGGTGCCGCAGGTGCTCCGCAACGTCCGCCGGACGCCGGCCTCCCTTGACGACAGCCGCGTGAAGAGCGCGATCGCCGAAGGCGAGGGGCGCCTCAACGGTTCGGGGCGGCTGGTGATCCGTCCGTCCGGCACCGAGCCGGTGATCCGCGTGATGGCCGAGGGTGACGACCGGATCGTCGTCGAATCGGTCGTGCGCGACATCATCGACGCAATCGCCGGGGCGGAGTGAGCGTTTGGCCGACAAGGTCGACCTCGGCAAGGAGCTGAAGGCGCTCTACGCGCCGCCGAAAGGGCGCACGGTGGTCGTCGACGTGCCGCCGCTCGGCTTCCTGATGGTCGACGGCGCCGGCGACCCCAACACCGCGCCCGCCTATCGCGAGGCGCTCGATGCGCTGTACAGCGTTGCCTATACGACGAAATTCGCCATGAAGGCGGAGGGGCGGGACTTCGCCATCGGCGTGCTCGAAGGCCTCTGGTGGTCCGACGACCCCGGCGTGTTCGCAGGCGGCGATCGGGCGAAGTGGCAGTGGACGATGATGATCGCCGTGCCCGATTTCGTAACGGCGGCAGGCGTGTCCGCCGCGACCGCCAAGGCGGCGGCGAAGAAGGACCTGCCGGCAGCGGCTCGGCTCCGGTGGGAGCGGTTCGCCGAAGGAAAGGCGGCGCAGGTGCTCTATTTCGGCCGCTATGCCGACGAGGGCCCCACGATCTCGGCCCTGCACGACCACATCGCCGGGATCGGCGGGACGCTTTCCGGAAAGCACCACGAAATCTACCTCTCCGACCCGCGCCGGACGGCACCGGAGAAGCTTCGGACGATCATCCGGCAGCCGTTCCGGTAGGCCGCGCTCCGGCGCTGCTCAGGCCGATCGCGCGCCCGTTCGGCCGCCGCTCCCGCCGCGGACGAACTCGATCTCGCAGCCGCCGGAGGTCCGGCGCGTCGCGGTGACCGATACGCCCTCGGCGAGGTCGAAGCGGCGAAGAACGCTGGCGCCGCCGCCGGTCCCGGCGACGACGAGCAGCATCTTTCCCTCGCGCCGCACGTCGATATCGGTCGGGGCCTCCGTGAATTCGACGAGAAGGCGTGCGGCGTGCGGTCCCGTCTGCTCGATGCCGTCGCCCGGGCGAAGCCCGGCAAGCGACCGGAGCGGCTCGAACAGGCCGGAATCGGCCGTCGGTCGCGGGGCGAACTGGATCACGTTCATCGGGCGGCTCCATTCCTCATGTCGCCTGCCCCCCAATGCCGCGTTCGGCACTTCATCCAGGCTGACGCGCTTCTGTGGCTGATCAATGGCAAACGGCCGGGCCTGGTTCCGCCGCTGTGTCCGGCCGGCAACAGTGCGGGATGACCTGCCAAGTCCTCTCAAGATGATCGTGGTTAAAGGACGTGGTTAATCGGGTCTTAACGATTGCAGTGAAAACTCCGTTTCCAGAGCGATGCGGGTGATGGCCCTCGCTTGCTGCGCTTTGAACGAAAGGAAACGGAATGGCCCGCGTCTTGACAAGCATCGTCCTGGGGGGACTTGCGCTGGCGGCAATGCCAGCGGTGGCGATGGCCGCCGATCTTCCCCCGCCGCCCGTCTATTACACCCCGCCGCCCCCGGTCGTGGTGCCGACCAACTGGTATTTCCGCCTCGATGTCGGCGTGAAGGACTATCGTCCGCCGTCGATCACCTTCAATGCTCCGAACCTCGGCTATGAGGTGCCGGGCAACGGCGTGATGATCGACACCGACATCTCGACCACGGGTGTCGTCGGCTTCGGTATCGGCCGTGATTTCGGCTCGTTCCGTGCCGACATCACGCTCGACTACGAGTGGCCGGGCGAGATCGAGGGCCGCCTCTACTGCGTCGCCTGCGACAACGATCCGGTCGACGAGTATTCGTGGGAGTGGGCCGACCTCTCGGTCTGGTCGCTCCTCTTCAACGGCTACATCGATTTCGGCCGCGGCGACGGCCCGATCACCCCGTATGTCGGCGCCGGCATCGGCGTTGCGACGCTCCGGACGTCCAACGTCCACTTCGAGAACCCCGATGGCGCCACCGGCGAATGGGAGGGCATGCGGACCTGGAACTTCGCCTGGGCCCTCATGGCCGGCACCCAGTTCAAGGTCACCGACCGCCTCTCGCTCGACGTGAACTACCGCTTCGTGCACCTCGGCACGGCCATGGCGATGACGCCGCTCGATGGCGGCACGCCGATCGTCTATGGCCCCATCCGGGCGCATGAATTCCGGCTCGGCTTCCGGGTCGGCATCGGCGGCCAGTAGTTCCCGACGCGGGACGAGTCCCGATCAAAGAAGCGCGGCGGATCGCAAGGTCCGCCGCGTTTCTTCTGCGTTTTGGGTACGCCGCGGTGGGGCCAGTGAAGGATACGGCGGTCCCGACGGGACGGCTGCCCTCTTTCTCCACTCCTCCCTTGTGGTGGCTTTCCTCGGCTGCCGATGCCATATTGAATGGCGTACTGGTACGACATTCGAGGTGACACATGTCCGCGCGACCTGTCTCCGCAACAACGCGCAGCAAAGCCCGCAGGGGAGCTCCGGCGGGCGGGGATGTGCTCGCGCCATTCCGGCAGGATGGTTCCGTGGCAATTGGCGCGGTCGCTGCCCGTCTCGGCTTGTCGAAGGCGCAACTCGCCGAGACGGTCGGGCTGAGCCCCGAGACACTGCAGCGCGCAGCGCGCGCTCTCGCGCCGCGAACGCAGATTCGGGTGGGCGAAATGGTTGAGATCATCCGACGCGTCGTGCCGTGGACCGGCGGCGAAGGTCAGGCTCTCGCCTGGTATCGAGGCGAGCCCATTCCTGCTTTCGGTGACCGGACGGCGGAGAGTCTCGTCAAGGAGGGACGTGCCGCCGCGGTGCGCGAGTATCTCGACCACGTCGCGCTCGGCGGATTTGCTTGAGATTCGCTGGCGCGGCGTTCCGCGCCCATGATCCGCGTTGGGCGCACGAGCCGCTGTCGGGCGCCGGGGCCGCGGTCAATGGCGGCCGGTTCAACCGCAAAGGCGACGCGGCGCTCTATCTCGCACTCACGCTCGAAGGCGCGATACGGGAAGCGTCACAGGGCTTTGCCTTCCGCATCCCGCCGCTCACCATCGTCGAATACGAGGTCGACTGCGCCGACATCGTCGACCTGCGAGATAGCGGGAGCCGCCGCCGTGCCGGGATCGGCATGACGGACCTTTCGGCGCCGTGGGCGATGGATCTCGCCGACCGCCGTGAGCCGGCCTCGTGGCGCGTCGCCGCCCGACTCCGGGACGAGGGGGCAGCGGGCATCCTCGTGCCATCGTTCGCCCGGCTCGCGCCGCCCGGCCTGTCGAACCTGATCCTGTGGCGCTGGGCGACAGATGGGCCGCACCGCGTGCGCCTGTTCGATCCCGATGGACGCCTCGGCCCCGGAAGCGAAGGCTCGCCGCCTCGAGGCCAGAGCTAGATAGGCCCCGTAAAATCCGACTTCTTCAGCGGGACGCCATTGTGGCGGAGGATGTTGTAGACCGTCGTCGCGTGGAACCAGACGTTCGGGAGCGTGAACGTCTGGAGATACTGCAGCCCGCTCATCGTCTTCTGTTCGCCGCCGGCGGGGAAGGTGATCTCGCGGGTCTCGCCCGCATCGAGGGCGGCGGGGTCGACGCCGTCGAGGAAGGCGGCGGTCTCGGCGATGCGCGAGCGGAGATCGTCGAAGCCGATCCGCGAATCGTCGAAGCTCGGAATGGCGACGCCCGCCAGCCGGCAGGTGCCGCGGACCATCAGCGCCGTCGCCTGCTGCACCTGCTTCGCGAACGGCCACATGTCGGGGAAGAGCCGCTCGGTGAGGAGGACGTTCGGGTCGTAGTGGTGCGCGGCGGCGTGCGCCTCGGCCTTGGCGAGCATCTCGCCGAGGGAGGCGAGGATGCGGCGGTAGGTCGGCAGCGTCAGCTGCGAAAGAGTCAGGGGCATGAAGTCCTCGGATTGGCGGCCGCCCTTGATAGGCGCGCCGGCGCAGAAATCCGAGGGGCTTTCGTCGCGACGAGCGCGGGAACGGAGCGGCGGGTGTAGCCTTCGCCTTTCAACCTGCCGGGGGGCCGCCGTGACCGTCGCCGCCGACATCCTCATCGGGCTCATCGCCCTCCTGCACGTCTACATCCTCGTCCTCGAGATGTTTCTCTGGACGACGCCGCGCGGGCTCCGCGTGTTCGGGCAGTCGCTGCAGCAGGCGAAGGCCTCGCAGACGCTGGCGGCGAACCAGGGCCTCTACAACGGCTTCCTGGCGGCCGGCCTGATCTGGGGCCTCGTCGAGGCGACGCCCGACACCGCGTTCGCCGCGAAGGTGTTCTTCCTCGGCTGCGTGATCGTCGCCGGCGTCTATGGCGGGCTGACGGTCGGGATGCGGATCGCGCTCATCCAGGCGGCGCCAGCCGCGATCGCGCTGGTGCTGCTTCTCTTCGGCTGAGCCGGGAGGCCCCCGGCCCCGCCGTCGTGGACGGGCGCGATCCTCAGGCCGGATGGTGAAGCCCGGGACGACCGACGGCGAAGGCCGTGACCGGCGACGCCTTGCCGGCGGCGGCGACCGGGACGGCGTCGTGGCCGAGACCCGCGACGAAGAGCGCGATCGTCGTCGGCAGGGCGGGGGTGACGGTCAGCGGCGACCGGTGGCGGTGGACGACCGCGGCCGACGCGGGCTTCGCGATGGCGATCTTGGTTTCGACCGCAGCGGGGTTCGCCGAAGCGCCGGGGGCGTGCCGCGGGGCGTCGCCGGCGGCGAAGGCGGCAGCAGGCATCAGGATGAGCGCCACGAGGGCAAGCTTCAGTCGACCGAACATTGGGGACTCTCCACGCTACGAAGGCCACGGAACCGCCGCCGGGACGCATCGTCGGGCGACTCCGCAAGGTAGCCGGAACATGGTTAGCGAAGGGTTGAGACGGACGTTGCGGCGCCGCGGACGGTGAGCGCTTGCCGCCGCGACGGCTCGGGTGTGAAAGTCGGCGCCAGAGGGGACACGAGCCCGGCCCGGGAGGCCGAGGCCGCTGTGTGAGGTTTTGTCCATGTCCTCGCACGTCACGTTCCGCCGGGCCGTCCTGCCTGCCCGCTCTTGCGCTCCTCACGACGCTTTCCGTGGCGCGGGCCGGCCCAGCTCCTCATGCTGCCGCGCCTCCTCAGCGAGATCAATTTCGACCGCTTCCGCGCCGCCCATGCCTTCCGTGCGACTTTCACCATCGACGGCACTACGGACCGGACGATCACGATCGACTTCGACGTCGACGCCAACGGGAACGCCGCGATCGTGGAAGCGCTGGCGCTCCGGGGGCGCTGACGGTCGCCGCCTGCCGCCCGACCTGATCGCGGGCGGCCACGCAAGGGGCAAGCCTCCGGGCATGCCGGCCGCGCCGTTTTCGGCCCTTGCTTCCCGCGGCGCATTTCTCTAACGCATCGCGCGGGCCACGCCTCCCCAACGGGGCGCTTCTATCTGAGAGGATAGGTATGACCGATCCCGCCAAGCCGGCGCGCCGCCCGGCTGTTCCCAATTTCTCCTCCGGTCCCTGCGCGAAACGTCCCGGCTGGTCCGTGGACGTGCTCAGGAGCACGCCGACCGGCCGCTCGCATCGCTCGGCGCTCGGCAAGAGCCGCCTGAAGCTCGCGATCGACCTCACCCGCGAAATCCTCGAAGTGCCGGCGGATTACCGCATCGGCATCGTGCCGGCGTCCGACACGGGCGCGGTCGAGATGGCGATGTGGTCGCTGCTCGGCCCGCGCGGTCTCGAAGTCCTCTACTGGGAATCGTTCTCCGAAGGCTGGGCGGTCGACGCCAGGGAGCAGCTGAAGCTCCCCAACACGACGATCGTCAGCGCCGATTACGGCCGGCTCCCCGACCTCTCGAAGGTGAACTTCGACAACGACGTCGTGTTCGCCTGGAACGGCACGACCGCGGGCGTCCGCGTGCCCGACGCCGAATGGATCCCGGCCGACCGGAAAGGCCTCACGATCTGCGACGCGACCTCCGCGGCGTTCGCGCAGAAGATGGATTTCGCGAAGCTCGACGTCACCACCTACTCCTGGCAGAAGGTGCTGGGCGGCGAGGCGGCGCATGGCGTCATCATCCTGTCCCCGCGCGCGGTCGAGCGGCTCCTGACCTGGACGCCGACCTGGCCGATCCCGAAGATCTTTCGGCTCACCCAGGGCGGCAAGCTCATCGAAGGCATTTTCGAGGGCGAGACGATCAACACGCCGTCGATGCTGGCGGTCGAGGATTACATCGACACCCTGAAATGGGCGAAGTCGATCGGCGGCGGGGCGGCGCTCCGCGCCCGCGCCGACGCCAATGCCAAGGTCCTCTCCGACTGGGTCGCGCGGACGCCGTGGGTCGATTTCCTCGCGGTCGATCCGGCGACGCGGTCGAACACGTCGATCTGCCTCATGATCGTCGACCCGGCGGTGAAGGCCGCCGGCAAGGACGGTCCGGCCAGGGTTGCCAAGGGCATCGTCAAGGCGCTCGAGACCGAGGGGGTCGCGTTCGACTTCGCCTCGTACCGCGACGCGCCGGCGGGCCTTCGCATCTGGACCGGGTCCACCGTCGAGGCGTCGGACGTTTCGATCCTCACCGAGTGGCTCGACTGGGCGTTCGCCCGCGAGAAGGCCGCGCTCGTCCCGGCCTAGTTTCCGTCGGCCATCCACTGGCTGGCCGATCCACACAATCCCGAACCTCCCCCTTGCGGGGAGGTCGAACCGGCCCTTCGCCGGTTCGGGTGGGGGTCGCGGACGCCGATACCCCCCTTGCGCTTCGCTACGGTTCGCTGCGCGAACCTGGCTCCACGGTCTCCCCCCGCAGGGGGGAGATCAGGACTGATCCCTGGCCCATACACCGCACCTGGCGCACGCGCGCCCTTCGCACGATACGAGGCATCCCATGGCCCGCGTTCTCATTTCCGACCAGCTCTCCGAAACCGCCGTCGAGATCTTCCGCCAGCGCGGCGTCGAGGTCGATTACCTGCCGGAGCTCGGCAAGGACAAGGATGCGCTCCTCAAGGCGATTCCGAACTATGACGGCCTTGCGATCCGTTCGGCCTCGAAGGTCACCGAAAAGATCATCGACGCGGCGCCGAACCTGCGGGTGATCGGCCGCGCCGGCATCGGCGTCGACAACGTCGACATTCCGAAGGCGACCGCCCGCGGCATCATCGTGATGAACACGCCGTTCGGAAACTCGATCACCACGGCCGAGCACGCGATCGCCATGATGTTCGCCGTCGCCCGGCAGATTCCCGCCGCCGACGCCTCCACCCAGGCCGGCAAGTGGGAGAAGAACCGCTTCATGGGCGTCGAGCTCCAGGGGAAGACGCTCGGCGTCATCGGCTGCGGCAACATCGGCTCGGTGGTCGCGAGCCGGGGCATCGGCCTTGCGATGAAGGTGATCGCGTTCGATCCCTTCCTGTCGGCCGAGCGCGCCCAGTCGATCGGCGTCGAGAAGGTGGACCTTGCGGAACTCCTCCGCCGCGCGGACGTGATCACGCTCCACACGCCGCTCACCGACATGACGAAGAACATCATCGACGCGGCGGCGATCGAGCAGATGAAGACGGGCGTCATCATCATCAACTGCGCCCGCGGCGGCCTCGTGAACGAGGACGACCTCGCGGCGGCGCTGAAGAGCGGCAAGGTCGGCGGCGCCGGCATCGACGTGTTCACCAATGAGCCGGCCAAGGAGAGCGTCCTCTTCGGCCTCCCCAACATCGTCTGCACGCCGCATCTCGGCGCGTCGACCGGCGAGGCGCAGGAGAACGTCGCGATCCAGATCGCCGAGCAGATGGCCGACTACCTCACCACCGGCGCCGTCACCAACGCACTCAACATGCCGTCGATCTCGGCCGAGGAAGCGCCGCGGCTGACGCCGTGGGTGAAACTCGCCGACCAGCTCGGCTCGTTCGCCGGCCAGTTGACCGAGACGGGCCTCAAGGGCGTCCGCATTGAATACGAGGGGACCGCGGCCGAGCTCAACACGCGGGCGCTGACCGCGGCGGCGCTCGCCGGCATCCTCCGGCCGCTCCTCTCGTCGGTGAACATGGTCTCGGCGCCGACGATGGCGAAGGAGCGCGGCATCAAGGTCGAGGAGGTCCGGCGCGGTCAGGAAGGCGCCTATGAGGGCTACATCCGCCTCACCATCACCACCGAGCGGCAGGAGCGCTCCGTTGCCGGCACCGTCTTCTCGGGCGGGCGGTCGCGGATCATCCAGATCAAGGGCATCAACATGGAGGCCGAGCTCGGCCCGCGGATGCTCTACGTCACCAACCGCGACCGCCCCGGCTTCATCGGCCGGCTCGGCACGGCGCTCGGCGCCGGCGGCGTCAACATCGCCACCTTCAACCTCGGCCGCCAGGCGGCGGGCGAGGACGCGATCTCGCTGATCGAGGTCGACCAGCCGATCTCGGACGAAGTGCTGGCGTCGATCCAGGCGGTCGAGGGCGTCGTGGTGGCGAAGCGGCTTGAGTTCTAGTCGTTCGACGCAGCCTGACGTTCCCGACGCGACCGCTCGTTTCACCTCTCCCCGAACGGGCGCGAGGGAAACGGGCGATCGCACCGAGCGTGTGACGCCGACAGGTGTCATCGGAAGGTGTCGATCCACCGGCTCCCACTTTCGCTGCGCGAGGATCGCGTTCAGTCCCGGTCTCAGAACCCGCCGAACTGGCTGCGGCTATGGCCCGCGTGCCGCGATGTCGTCGCGCCAGTCGAGCACTTCGGTCCGCATCAGGGCGTCGAGGCGGTCGAAGCGGATGAAGGCTTCGAAACGGCCGCCGGTCACGGTCGCGAGCGGCTGGACCGAGACGTCGCCGGACGGGCCGAGGACCGTCGGGAAGACGCGGGCGCCGATGGCGCGGTAGGCTTCGCCGATCGCCGCGAAGTCGGCCGGCGGCGGGATGCCGTCGGTGAGGATGATGACGATACGGTCGGCCGGCGGCTCGGCGGCGAAGACGTCGAGGCCGAGCGTGAGGGCGGCGGCGAGGTTGCCGCCTTCGGTGGGCACGAGGGCATCGAGGCCGCGCTGGATGTCGAAGCGGTCGTATTCCTGCATCGGCATGACGATTGCTGCGGTCGCATCGAAGGCGATGATGGCGATCCGGGCGTCGCGCGGCATCTCGTTGATCGCCGACAGGATGCCGTTCTTGATCCACGCAATGCGCTCATACGGACCTTCCGGCTGCGCCATGCTGCCGGAACGATCGACGATGAGGAGAAGTTGCGCCGGCGGCGTCTGGGCAGCAGGGGAGATCGCACCCGCCGCAAGAAGGGCGAAGGCAAGCGCGGTGCGCTTCAGCATGTCGTCTCCCTCCCGGAGGCCGGAACGTAGCACAGGCCGGAAGGCGGGCAATTGCCCGGAATGAGCGGATCGCGCGAGGGACGGCGGCGGGACCATTCGATGGCGAGGGTGGCGGCGGTCGCCGACAGCGGGCTGGTGCGCGACATCGTCCGCGCCGATTCCCGCCACGGCTTCCGCCGACCGAGCCCGACCGCGACCGGTAACTACCCCATCACGGCGCAGGCGGTGAGGAATGGCGAGCGGGTCGCCTCGTCGGGGATCGGCAGCAGCATCGTGACGCCGTCGGCGTCCACCGCGAGGTCCGCACCGGTGGTCAGGATCGTCACGAGCGTCGGATCGAGCTGCTCGACGGCTGCCTCCACCATGTCCGTGTCGAGCATTTCGAGATAAACGCGCGCCGCCGGGAGCATGACCTTGCCGCCGTCCGAGGTGAGCGTCAGCGTCACCGCGGAAGCGGCGGGCGGCAGATCGTCGTCGGGGGTGAAGGTGATCGTGAGAGCAAAGGTCACGGGGTCGCAGTGAAGGGCGAGGATCACGTAGTCGCTGTTCGGCAGGCCGTAGATCAGCGCGCCGGCCTCGGGCGTCGTGCCGTCGATCCAGACGAGGCCGTCCTGCGCGAAGGCCGGGCCGGCGGCGAGGGCGAATGCAAGGGCGAGGGCGGTCGGGCGGGATCGCATGTCGTCTCTCCATCGTGGGCGGATCGGTCCGCCAGTCTCTACCGGCATTGCGGCGGAATCCACCCTCGCGCTGCCGGCCGGTGCCGCCGAAGCGGAGCGAATCCCCTTTGGTCCGTAAAGGGTTGAGCATAAGTTGACCGATGGAGGCAGTTTCGCCGGGCATTGCTGGAGGAGAACAGTCCAGCGCGTGAGGACCTCGCGGCGTTTGCCTTGATCGCACCGTCATCCCGGCCACGCGCGGTCACAATCTGCGTTTAGATCGCCGCTGGGGTGGCTATGCGGAGGATGATCCCAAAATGAAACGCTTGGCGTTGGCGACGGTTGCCGGGCTCCTGTCTTCGACGGCGCTCGTGCATGCGGCAGACATCGCGGTCGAGGCCCCGATCCGTGCCGTGACGGTGTATCCCGCGGGTGCGTCGGTGACGCGCGACGCGGACTTCACGGTTCCGGTCGGGGTATCGACCATCATCATCGGCAACATCGCGCCCGGCATCGACACGAGCACGGTGCGCGTCGAGGGCCTCGCCGATGCGGGCCTCGAGATCCGTTCCGTCGAAACGCAGCAGGCGAAGGCCGACGACACCACCGATCCGGAGCGCGAGCGGATCGAGGCGGCGATCGAGGAGTTGCGGAACGAGCAGCTCGTCCTCAACGACCAGATGACCGCGCTGAGCGCGCAGCGCACCTTCATCCAGAACCTCATCAACGAGGGCCCGGCCGGCTTCGCCGACAATCTCGGCAATGGCGGCGGCATCGAGCAGTGGGCGGCCGCGTGGCAGGCGATCGGCCAGGGCATGGAGCGGGTTCTCACGGGTATCCGTGAGGTGCAGCAGCAGTCGCGGGCGATCGACGAGCAGATCGCGGCGCTCTTCGAGCAGGCGGCGGCGCTGCCGCAGCCGCGCGTGGCGCTCGAAATCCGCATCGAGGTCAGCGCGACGGCGCAGGCGACCGGCACGCTCGAGGCGACCTACCAGGTCACCAATGCGCGCTGGACGCCGGCCTATGACGCGATGCTGACGACCGGCGACGAGACCACCGAGCCGTCGATCGAGATCATCCGACGGGCCGAGATCACGCAGTCGACCGGCGACGACTGGACGGACGTGCAGATGACGCTGTCGACCAGCCGGCCGTCCGGCGGGACCGCGGCGCCCGTTCTCGGCGGCGCGTTCCTTCGCGTCTACGATTATGGCCGCTACGCCGCCCCGACTGCCGTGCCGGCGCCGGCGCCGGCGTTGGAGGCCCGCGCCCTCGGCGGCGCGGCGGACATGATTGCGCCGATCATCCAGCAGCAGGCGGTCGCCGATTTCGGCGATTTCCGCGCGAACTTCATCATTCCGGGGCCGGTGTCGGTCGTCTCCGGCGGCGGCGTCCGGTCGGTGCGGCTCGCTACCGACGCGGCCGAGGCCCGTCTCTTCGCCACCGCGACGCCGCGGATCGCCGAGCAGGCGTTCCTCACCGCCGCCTTCACGCTCGATTCGCAGGCGCCGCTTCTCGCCGGCAATGCGAACCTCTTCCGTGACGGCTCCTATGTCGGCATGGGCCGCGTCGCCTTCGCCAATCCCGGCGCCGAGGTCGAGCTCGGCTTCGGGCCGGACGATCAGGTCCGCGTCGTCTTCACGCTCGCCTCGCGCGAGAGCGGCCAGCGCGGCCTTCTCACCCGCATCGACACCGACGAGCGGCACTACGAGATCACCGTCGACAACCTCCACACGAGGCCGATGGAGATCACCGTCATCGACCGCGTGCCGGTGGCCGAGGACGAGCGCATCACGGTGGAGCAGCTCGACACCACCGCGCCGACCGAGACCGACGTCGACGGCGTCCGCGGCGTTCTTGCCTGGACGTACGACTACGAGCCGGGCGAGACCCGGACGATCACCAACGGCTACCTCGTGACCTGGCCGTCGGACCTCGACGTGACGGGGCTCGACTAGCGATCCGGAGACGATCGAAAATGGAAAGGGCCCGGAAACGGGCCCTTTTCGCATTCCGGAAGTCGTCGTTCGTGACGATCCAGCAGTGGCGAGGTGTTGCGGGTGCGGCACAGCGGCGCGACAGTCGATCTGCTAGGAAGGGCGTGCGTCGTCGTTACGGTTGCCGATCGGGGGTAGTGGTGATGAACGTGGTTCGCTTGGTGTCGCGCGTCGCGATGCGTCGACTGCTCACTTCGGCATCCCTTGTTGCGCTGGCGTCCACCTCCGCCGTGGCCGCCGACATTCCGGAGGTCGTGCCGCCGGTTGTGGTGGTGCCGGTCGAATTGCCCGGCCCGGTCTTCGATATCCACGTCAACGCGCTCTACATGACGCGTCGAAGCGATCCGGCGCCGCTGGTCTCGTTCTACCCGCTGCCGGGAACCGGCGACGTCATCGATGCGTCCGACCTCGACTTCAACTGGCGGCCGGGGATCGAAGCGCGAGTCGGGCTGATCCTGCCGGGCGGCTTTGGTTTCGAGGCCCGCGGCATGTGGGTTGCCGAGATGTCGGCGGAATTCGTAACCGA
>JADLGL010000012.1 GCA_020849325.1 Bauldia sp.
CGACCTTTCCCTCCCCCCGCGCGGGGGAGGGCGTTTGCCGGGCGCGGCATGACGCAATCTTCAGGAGCGTCGGACGAGACGTGAAGCCCGCCCGCCCGCCTGTCCCTTCACCTCCCCCCTTGTGGGGGAGGCCGGGAGGGGGACTTGCGGCCTCGGACTGCGGCACGGCCAGATTTGCTGGACTGCCGAAAGTCCCCACCCCGACCCTCCCCACAAGGGGGAGGGAGAACCAGCGGTTTGACACGGGGTGTCGCATCGGGGCCGCGGGGGGCGCCCCGTGACCGCGCCAGCCCCCGAACGCATCGCCGGCACCGACGGGCGCCGCGCCAAAAAATCCCGCCGCCGCTGGACCCTGGCCTTCATCGCGCTGTGGTCCGCTGGCACCGCTTTCGCGTTCGCCATCATCATCGTCCTCACCCTCGTCGACGACATCGGGGCCACCCTGCCGCCCGTCCCGCACCCGGAGGACGTCGCGACCTCCTCCGTCGTCCTCGACCGGAACGGCCTCCTCCTCCGCCCCTTCACCATCGGCGACGGCCGCTGGCGGCTGCCGGTGACGCGGGACGAGGTCGATCCGCTGTTCTTCGAGATGCTCCTCGCCTACGAGGACCGCCGCTTCTACGACCATGCCGGCGTCGACTGGTCCGCGATGGTGCGCGCGGCGGTCCAGTATGCCGAGGCGCGGACGATCGTCTCGGGCGGGTCGACGATCACCATGCAGGTCGCCCGCCTCATCGATGGCGGCGACACGCGCAGCCTCGACGGAAAGATCCGGCAGATCGTCTTCGCGCAGGAGATCGATAACCGGCTCAGCAAGGACGAGATCCTCGACCTCTACCTCACGCTCGCGCCCTATGGCGGCAATCTCGAAGGCATCCGCGCGGCGACGCTCGCCTATTTCGGCAAGGAGCCCGCGCGGCTGACGCCGGCCGAGGCGGCGCTCCTCGTCGCGCTGCCGCAATCCCCCGAGGCCCGCCGGCCCGACCGCGACCCCGCCGCCGCCCGCGCCGCGCGCGACCGCGTCCTCGACCGGATGGTGCTCGCCGGCGTCCTCGTTCCGGAGGAGGCGGAGGCGGCCAGGAGCGAGGACGTGCCCACCGGCCGCCGCCCGTTCCCGATCATCGCCGCGCACCTCGCCGAAGCCGCGGTGCTGTCCCGGCCGGCCGCCGACACGCACCGCCTGACGATCGATCGCACGTATCAGCTCGCCCTCGAACGCCTCGCCGCCGACCGCGCCGCGGCGCTCGGCCAGAGCATTTCCGTCGCGATCGTGCTGGCCGATCACCGCACCGGCGAAATCCTCGCCTCGGTCGGCTCCGCCGGCCTCTTCAGCGACGGCCGCGAGGGGTTCGTCGACATGACGCGCGCCGTCCGCTCGCCGGGGTCGACGCTGAAGCCCTTCATCTACGGGCTGGCCTTCGAGATGGGCCTCGCCCACCCCGAAAGCCTCATCGAGGACCGGCCGACGGGGTTCGGCGAGTACAATCCCGTCAATTTCGACGGCTTCTACCGCGGCACTGTGACGATCCGCGAGGCGCTGCAGCAGTCGCTCAACGTCCCCGCGGTGATCGTCCTCGACGCCGTCGGCCCCGCCCAGCTCGTCGCCCGCCTCCGGCGCTCGGGCGCAGCGCCCGCTCTTCCGCAGCTCACGGCGCCCGGCCTTGCGATCGGCCTCGGCGGCGTCGGCATCACGCTGCGCGATCTCGTCGGCGCCTATGCCGCCATCGCCAACGGCGGCACGGCGGTGATGCTCACCGATGGCGTCACGACCACGCAGCGCGCCGACATGAGCGGCCAGGTGCTCGACCCCGTCGCCGCCTGGTACGTGACCGACATCCTCGCCGGCGTCCTGCCGCCGTCGAACGGCTCGGCCGGGCGCGTCGCCTACAAGACCGGCACATCCTACGGCTACCGCGATGCCTGGGCGGTCGGCTTCGACGGCAAGTACGTCGTCGGCGTCTGGGTCGGCCGCCCCGATGGCGCGCCGATCCCCGGCCTCTCCGGCATCGGCGCCGCCGCCCCCATCCTCTTCGAGAGCTTCGACCGCCTCGGCGGCCGCACCGAGCCCCTCCCGCTCGCCCCCGCCGGCGCCATCATCGCCGCCACCGCCGAACTCCCCGAGCCGCTTCGGCGCTTCCGCCACACCGAGCCATCGGTGGTGGCTCGCAACCCCGCGCCCGAAATCACCTTCCCGCCCGACGGTGTCCGCGTCGATCTCGGCATCGCCGGCGGCAACCCGCAGCCTCTCGTCATCGAAGTCCGCAACGGCGCCCCGCCCTTCACCTTCCTCGCCAACGGCCTCCCCATCGGCCGCGCGGCCTTTGCAAGGTCCGAGACCTGGGCGCCGGACGGCGCGGGGTTCGTGACGCTCGCGGTGATCGACGGAGAGGGGCGCTCGTCGCGGGTGACGGTATTCGTGGAGTAGGGGCAGCGTCGCGTCTCCGTTCGATCCCTACCCCAAGGCTCGTCACCCCGGCTTTCGCCGGGGTGACGAATCTTGGGGGTGACGAAGGTGGAGACGCGGTGTTGAGCCAGAACCGCCCCCCAATCGTCCTGGTCGGGCTTGTCCCGACCATCCACGCCTGGCTTTCCAGAAACGAGGAAGCCGTGGATCCTCGGGACAAGCGCGAGGATGACGAATGTGGGGGCGACGCCGACTACGCCAGCTTCGTCCCCAGCGGCACGTCACGATCCGGCACGCACAGCGCGACGCGTCCCTCGGCATCGTGGAAACCTGTCACGAGGCATTCCGACATGATCGGCCCGATCTGCTTCGGCGGGAAATTCACGACGGCGACGACGAGCCGGCCGACGAGCGTCTCCGGCGTGTAGAGCGCAGTGATCTGGGCGCTCGATTTCCGCACGCCGATCTCCGGCCCGAAATCGACATGAAGGATGATCGCGGGCTTCCGCGCCTCGGGAAATGGGCGCGCCTCGACGACGCGGCCGACGCGCAGCTCGACTTTCGTGAAATCGCTCCAGCCGATCTCCTGCATCGCTTGCTCCGCTCCCGTGGCGGGCCTCTGCGACAGCAGCGACGCAGCGCGGGTGAGCGACGCCGCAATCCGCTCCTGGTCTTCGCCCCTCTCAAAGTCGTCTCTGGCATTCACACAAAGCCTCAGCGCTTCCTCCTGACAATCAAGGAGGCGCGACCAAAATGCGTCATCATGCGTCTCGTCCTTTTGCAATGAGGCCCAGAGGTTGAAACGGGCGGAGGCTGAAACGACTTCTCCGGCACAAGCCCGCACAGGAAGACTCGGCGCCGATTGAATCAACGGCAGGACGGCTACAACGATTTCGTCATTTTGGGGCACTTGGCGCCTCAAAGCGGGTTACGCACTCTATTGTAGCCGCGTCCCCGCAGGCACCGAAGCGCCTCTCAGAAACGCATCCGCCGTCACCGGCTTCCCTCCGGCGCGCTGCAGCTCAACCAGCCGCAACGCGCCGTCGCCCGTCGCCACCGTGAGGCGGTCGTCCAGCAGCGTTCCCGCCGGCCCGGCACCCTCCGCCACCACCGAACGCAGCACCTTCACCCGCTCCGACCTGCCGCCGAGCGGCATCTCCGTCCACGCGCCGGGGAAGGGGCTCAGCCCGCGGATGTGGTTGTGCACCTCAGCGGCGGGTCGCGAGAAATCGATCCGCGTCTCCGCCTTGTCGATCTTCGCCGCGTAGGTGATCCCCGCTTCCGGCTGCGGCGTCAGCCCGAGCGAGCCACGCTCGAGCGCCGCGAGCGCCCGCACCATGAGGTCCGCGCCGACGAGCGCCATGCGGTCGTGGAGCTGGCCGGCGGTCATGTCGGGCGGGATCGCGATCCGCTCGCCCATCGCCACCGGCCCCGTGTCGAGCCCCGCCTCCATCCGCATCACCATCACGCCGGTCTCGGCGTCACCGGCCATGACAGCGCGCTGGATCGGCGCCGCCCCGCGCCAGCGCGGCAGGAGCGAGCCGTGGAGGTTGAACGGCCCGAGTTTGGGCGCGTCGAGCACCGCCTGCGGCAGGATCAGTCCGTAGGCGACCACCACCGCGGCGTCCGCTTCCAGCGCCGCGAACCGCGCCTGCTCCTCGGGGTCGCGGAGCGTCTTCGGCGTCCGCACCGGAATTCCGAACCGCTCGGCCTGCACCTGCACCGGCGACGGCCGCTCCGCCATCCCGCGCCCCGCCGGCCGCGGCGGCTGCGTGTAGACGGCCACCACCTCGTGCCCCTGCGCGACGATCTCGGTGAGGGTCGGCACCGCGAAGTCGGGCGTGCCCATGAAGACGATGCGAAGGGTCATGGCTGTCTGCTCGGCAATGTCAGCGCGGGCCACGCCAGACTCTGGTCGTCCATCACCCAAACCCCGATCATTCCCGCGAAGGCGGGAACCCATCCCTCTTCGCAAGAACCACCAGCGCGCAGCGCTGGGCGGACCGACCTCCGGTCGGACTTTCCTCCCCGCGATGGGTCCCCGCCTTCGCGGGGATGATCGGTTTCTGGCCTTGGCTACAGGTTCGGCTTCGTCCCCGCCTTGGCGGCCTTCGCGAATTTCTTGATGACCATGTCCCGCTTGAGCTTCGAGATGTGGTCGATGAAGAGCTTTCCGTCGAGGTGGTCGACCTCGTGCTGGACGCACGTCGCGAGGAGCCCGTCGGCCTCGCGCTCCTGTCGTAGGCCGGCGCGGTCGGTGTAGGCGAAGCGGATGCGGGAGGGGCGTTCGACCTCGGCGTAGTATTCCGGGATCGAGAGGCACCCTTCCTCGTAGATCCCGAGCTCGTCCGAGCGCCACAGGATCTCGGGGTTGATCAGGAACATCGGGTCCTTGATCGTCTCCCCGCTCTCCTCGGTGCTCTCCTTGGCGACGACGTCGATCGTCACGAGCCGGCGCGGCACGCCGACCTGCACGGCCGCGAGCCCGATGCCGGGCGCGGCGTACATCGTCTCCAGCATCTGATCCATCAGCCGCTCGAGGTCCGCGTCGATCCGCTCGATCGGCGCGCTCTTCTGGCGGAGGATCCTGTCCGGAATGCTGATGATGTCGAGGAGAGCCATGGCCCCGTCAGATAGGGAACGCGACGCGTCCGGTCAACGGAATGGCAGCGTGGCTTGGTTTCGCAGTCGTTCGTTCTCTTTTTGATCTCATGCGGCGAATCGTGTAGCATGACCCGATGGACCGCATCGTCATGACTGTCGGCAGCCAGCCGATTTCGCTCGCCGCCGTGCTCGTCGTGGGTGCCGTTCTCGCCGGCTTCGTGGCGGCGCTCGTCGTCGTCTCGCGGCGCGGACAGGCCGCCGCCACCGCGCGGGCCGAAGCGCTCCGCCGCGCCGAAGACGAGAACGCGGCGAAGATGAACGAGTTCGCCCGCAGCCAGGCCGAGCTTTCGGCGCGGATGCAGACGATCGCGGAGGTGTTCGGCTCGCGGCAGGCGGAGCTCAACCGCTCCGTGTCGGAGCGGCTCGACGGCCTCGGCCACCGCATCGGCCAGTCGATGCACGAGAGCTCGAAGGCGACACACGAGAACCTCACGCGCCTGTCGGAGCGCCTTGCGGTCATCGACCGGGCGCAGGCCAACATCACCCAGCTGTCCGGCCAGGTGGTGCAGCTCCAGAACGTCCTCGCCAACAAGCAGACGCGCGGCGCCTTCGGTCAGGCGCGGATGGAGGCGATCGTTCAGGACGGCCTGCCGCAGGGGAGCTACAGCTTTCAGGCGACGCTCTCGAACCGCAACCGGCCGGACTGCCTCGTCGCCTTCCCGAACGGCGCGCCCGACCTCGTCATCGACGCGAAATTCCCGCTCGAGGCGTGGAACGCGATGCGCGCCGACGAGCCGGGCCTCCGGCGCGCCGCCGAGCAGCAGTTCCGGAGAGACGTGCAGGGTCACATATCGGCGATCCGCACGCGGTACTTCATCGCCGGCGAGACGCAGGACACCGCGTTCATGTTCGTGCCGTCGGAGTCGATCTTCGGCGACATCCACGAGCGCTTCGACGACATCGTCCAGTTCGCGCACCGGAATCGCGTCGTCATCGTCTCGCCGACGCTCCTCCTCCTGTCGATCCAGGTGATCCAGGCGGTGCTCCGCGACACGCGGATCAAGGAGCAGGCGCACGTCGTCCGCGACGAGGTCATCCGCCTCATGGACGACGTCACCCGCCTCGACGACCGCGTGCGAAAGCTGCAGTCGCATTTCGGCATGATGAACAAGGATTTCGACGAGATCGCCACGTCGACCCGGAAGATCATCAACCGCGGCGAGAAGATCGACGCCCTCGACTTCGGCCAGGCCCCGCATCAGCCGGAACTGCGGCTGGCGGGGGAATAGGCGTCGTCCATCGGTCGGGGTGGTGGTCCATGCCCGATGGCAAGGCTCGCCCTAGGTGGTCGCCTTGATCTTCTCGAGGGACGCCGCGGCCATGAAGGCCGATCGCGTGACGCCGAGGCGTTTGGCCGTCGCATCGATCGAGGCGAGCAATCCCTCGTCGAGCGAGATGTTCGCCCGCGCCAGCTTTCCCCGGTTCTCGAGGAGAGGGATCGATACCAGCACGCCACCGGTCGCCATTGCCTCCCTGACGTCGGGATCGGTGAGCACCGCCTCGACCCCCCTTGCGGCCATCGAGCGCCCGACCGACCTCATGTCCGCCGCCCATTCCGCGAGCGCGTCGGTCGCGTTGGCAATGGCTTCGTCCTCCGTCGCGCCCATCGCCACGCAACCCGGAGCATCGGGGAAGGCCACGCCGAACAGCCCATCCTCGGAACGGTCCACGACTGCGATCAATCTCATTGTCTCACTCCCATGCGACGCGCGGGACTCGTGCAGCCCGGCTTCACCCCTGGTCGGGTAAACCACGGCTCGAAGCGTCAGCGGTCACGCTCCCATCCGGCCGCCCTCGCGATCTGTCGGGCAACGTAGGGCGACACCCGGACGTGACGCGGCACCATGATGAAGTCGTCGCCCTTCCGATACTTTTCGTGCTTCGTGCCGCCGACGAATTCCCATCCTTCGCGCAGGAGGCGGGCACGGATCAGCCTCGTGTTCGTTTCGGGCTGCATTCCCGCTCCAGCGCCTTCAATGTGCGTATATATGCGCATACTCGGCCGAAAATCAAGCGAATGCGCATGATATTGCGCTGACCCTCCCGATATCGTCCAGATAGCTCCTCGCCCAGAAATAGCGGCCGCCACATTCGAAGTGATAGACGAAGTAGTTGTACAGCGCCCCTAGCTGGCCATCGCTGACCATCGCCTCGCACCGATGCTCGATGGCAGTCGGTACGAGGTCGTCGCCGTCAAGCCACTCGTGGTCTGCCGCGCCCATGCCGGACGGGATCAGCCCGCCAGCACGCGCGCCTTCGGCGCCTTCGCCGTCGGCGGCGTCAGCTTCATCCCGAGCTTCCCCCACACCGCCACCAGCGCGTCGCGGAGCTGGTCGATCAGCGCGAGGTCGTGGAACGGCGTCGGCGTGATGCGGAGCCGTTCGGTGCCGCGCGGCACGGTGGGGAAGTTGATCGGCTGGATGTAGATGTCGTGCTCGTCGAGGAGGAGCTGGCTGGCGCGCTTGCACAGTTCCGGGTCGCCCACCATGATCGGGATGATGTGCGTGTCGCTCATCATCACCGGCAGGCCCGCCGCGATGAGCGTGTCGCGCGTCTCGGCGACGGCGGCCTGCTGTCCCTCGCGCTCCTTCGAGGAGTTCTTGAGGTGCCGGATCGAGGCCACCGCGGCAGCGGCGAGACCCGGCGGCAACGCGGTCGTGAAGATGAAGCCCGGCGCGTAGGAGCGCACCGCGTCGACCAGGGATTTCGAGCCGGCGATGTAGCCGCCGAGCACGCCGAACGCCTTTGCGAGCGTCCCCTCGATCACGTCGATCCGGTCCATCACGCCGTCGCGCTCGCAGATGCCGGCGCCGCGCGGGCCGTACATGCCGACCGCGTGCACCTCGTCGATGTAGGTGAGGGCGCCGTAGCGGTCCGCGAGCTCGGCGATGTCGGCGATCGGCGCCACGTCGCCGTCCATCGAGTAGACCGACTCGAACGCGATCAGCTTCGGCCGCTCGGGCCCCGCGACGCGGAGCAGCTCTTCGAGATGCGCCACGTCGTTGTGGCGGAAGATGACCTTGTCCGCGCCCGAGCGGCGGATGCCCTCGATCATCGAGGAGTGGTTGAGCTCGTCCGAGAGGATCAGGCAGTTCGGCAGGAGCCGGGCGATCGTCGAGATGCCGGCCTCGTTCGACACGAACCCCGACGTGAAGACGAGCGCCGCCTCCTTCTCGTGGAGGTCCGCGAGCTCGGCCTCGAGCTGCACCAGCGGATGGTTGGTGCCGGAAATGTTGCGCGTCCCGCCCGCGCCGACGCCCATCCGCGTCGCGGTATCGACCAGCGCCTTCACCACCGCGGGGTGCTGGCCCATGCCGAGATAGTCGTTGGAACACCACACGGCGATCTCGCGCGCCGGCTTGCCTTCGCTGCGGAGGAGGGCGCGGGGAAAACGGCCGGCGATCCGCTCGATGTCGGCGAACGTGCGGTAGCGCTTCTCCTTGTGCAGCGCCTCGATCGCTCCGGCGAAGATTGCCTCGTAGTCCATGCGGTCCGTCCCGTGAATGCGCGAGATGGAACCTAGTGTCGCTCCAATCTTGAGTCCACCGCCGCCGGTAACCATGCCGTCGCGGGCCGCGGCGGCGGATTGGCGTCAACCACGGCGGGCCGTCGGCTGGAACGGCCCCGTCAAGGCGATGCCGAGCTCGCGTTCGGTGCGCCAGATGGCGCGGGCCGGGGCGATGCGGTGTTCGGCCGGGATCATCAGCTCGAACGTGTCGGGGATGCCGATCGTGGAGCCGAGGGTCACCTTCGCGCCTTCGTCGGAGAGATTGCGGATGGCGCAGTCGATGACCCGGTCGTGGTTGCCGAACACGACCAGCGCGCCCTTGAGGACGCGGTTGCGGTGGAGGTGCCGGCGCTCGACCGGCGCGGTCTCCGGCTTTGCCGACGTGTCGCCCATGCCGGCGGCTTACGCCCGGCCGGTGAATCCATCGTCACGAAGCATGGTTACGGCCGTCCCACCCGCTCGATCAGCGCCATCGCCGCATGCGGCGCGCGCTCCTTGGCGCCGTTGATCATGTAGACGAACACCGGCCGCTCGCCGCCCGCCCCGGCCGCGGCGAGGAGCGGAAGATCCGCCGCCGGCCGTCCGTCGCGCCACGCATTGGCGCGCTCCGCCCAGGAGTCGAGCGCCGCCGGCGGATAGCCGGTCGCCTCCTCCGCGGCGGCGTTCTGCAGCCGGGCATAGACGAACGGCCCGGAAAGGTCGGCGATCGCAGGGTATTTCGGGTTGTCGGCGTAGACGATCGCAACGTTCGCCGCGCGTGCGACATCGATGAACTCAGGCGTCGAGAACGTCTCGTGCCGCGGCTCGAAAGCGTGGAGGAGCGGCCGTCCGCCCGCCTCGCGCGGCAGGAGCGCGAAGAAGCCGGCGATCTCGTCGGCATTGAACTTCTTCGTATGCGGCATCTGCCAGAGGAACGGGCCGAGCTTGTCGCCGAGCTCGAGCATGCCGCTGTCGAGGAACCAGGCGAGCTGTTCGGCGGTCTCGTTCAGCTTCGCCTTCGCGACGACGCCGCGGTGGCCCTTGATCGAGAACACGAAACCCGGCGGCGTCTCCTCCCGCCATCTGGCAAAACTCGCCGGCGACTGGGCGCGATAGAACGTGCCGTTGACCTCGATGGTGGTGACGTGCTGGCCGGCGAAGGCGAGTTCCTTCGCGTGCGGCAGGCCCTTCGGGTAGAAATTGTCCCGCCACGGCGCGAACGTCCATCCGCCGATGCCGACCCGGATCATGTGCCGCTCTCCGCCCGCCCGATACGGTTCATTGGCATGGCGAACGGGCATTCGCCACCGGCCGCCGCTCCCGACTTGTCAAATGGCATGACAACATCGATATTATGCCATATGACGAATGGAACCAGCCATGCCGGCCCTTCTCCCGATCATTGACGATGCCCCGCCGTTCCAGGCCGCGCCGATCTCCGACGCCGAAGCCGGGGCGGCGTTCCGGGCGGTGATGAACCTGTTCCGGTTGTGGGGCGTCAGCGACGTCGAGGCCGCGACGATCCTCGACCTGCCGGGGCGGACCCTCGCCCGGTGGAAGGCGGGCGGCATCGGGCGGATCGGGCGCGACGGCAGGGCGCGGCTCTCGAACCTCCTCGGCATCCACAAGGCGCTCCGCATCGTGTTCCGCGAGCCGTCGCGCGGCTACGCCTGGGTGAAGGCGGCCAACGACGCCTTCGCCGGACGATCCGCGCTCGACATCATGCTCGGTGGCGAGCTGACCGACATCATGCGGGTGCGCCGCCTGCTCGACGCCGAGCGCGGCGGCATTTGATCCATCCCGCCTCGATCCCGCTCGCCAGTGTTCGCTGGGACGCGGCGCGGCGGATCATCCGCAGCGTTCATCCGCCGATCGATCTCTTCGAGGACATCGCCGATCCGGAGGACTGGCCGCTCCTGATCGCCGCCGAGCAGAAGACCAATCCGCGGCTGGTGGAGAGCATCGGCACGCTCGACCTCGTCCCGCCGGCCCGCCGCGTGGCGGGACCCGGCGCATCGTTCCTGATGGCGCCGTTCACGCATGTCGGTCCCGACCGGCCCAGCCGGTTCTCGGCCGGTGCGTTCGGCGTCCTCTACGTCGCCGACCGGTTCGAGACCGCCCTTTTCGAGACCGCGCATCACCATGCGCGGTTCATGGCCGCGACGCGCGAGCGTCCGGGCTGGACCTCGCAGTTCCGCGAGCTGGTCCTCGACGTCGACGGGCGCCTCCACGATCTCCGCGGCGATGCCGCCTTCGCCGCGGTGCTCGATCCGGAGGACTATCGCGTCTCGCAGCCGCTGGGTGCCGCGCTCCGGCAGCAGGGCTCCGATGGCGTGATCTATCCGAGCGTGCGCGATCCCGACGGCTTCTGCGCAGGGCTGTTCTTTCCGGACCTCGCCCGCAACGTCGTCCAGGGCCGTCATCTCGACTACCACTGGGACGGCGCGCGGGTCGACTACGTCCGCGAGGCCGGTGCGGGCGTGTTCCGCCTCGTCCGATAGGGTCCGGCGCGAATCGGCCGCGGGCTAGAGCATGATCCGTTGAAGTCGGATCAGGCTCTAGCCTTGTTCCTTGATGGAGCATGATCTTTTTCGAAGAACCGGCAGCCACTTCTTCGGATCATGCTCTAAACCCGCGGCCCGCGCTGCTTGATGAAGGTGCCCGACCGCAGCTCGTTCATCGCCGTCTGCAGCTCCTCCCGCGTGTTCATCACGATCGGGCCGTACCAGGCGACGGGCTCCTTCAGGGGCTGGCCGGAAATGAGGAGGAAGCGGATGCCCTCGTCGCCGGCCTGCACCGTCACCTCGTCGCCGGAATCGAACAGCACCAGCGACCGGTTGCCGGTGGTTTCGCGGACCAGGACCTCGTCGTCCGGCGTGCCGCGTTCGGTGAGGACGCCGAACGGCTTCGACGCGCGTCGCGGAACGTTCCCGAGCCGGCGAAGACGTAGGCGAATGCGTGCCGCGAGGTCTCGACCGGCAGCACCTTGCGGACGCCGGGCGGGACGGAGATGTCGAGGTAGATCGGGTCGGCCGCGATACCGTCGACCGGACCGCGCTTGCCGAACGCGGCGCCGACGATGACGCGGATGCGCGTGCCGTCGTCCTCGACCACCTCGGCGATCTCCGCCGCCGGAATGTCCTGGTAGCGCGGCGCGGTCATCTTCAGCGACGAAGGCAGGTTCGCCCACAGCTGGAAACCGTGCATCCGGCCTTCGGCGTCACCGTGCGGCATCTCCTGGTGCATGATGCCGGAACCGGCCGTCATCCACTGGACGTCGCCCGCGCCGAGCGTGCCTCGGTTGCCGAGGCTGTCGCCGTGCTCGACGTTCCCCGAGAGAACATAGGTGATCGTCTCGATGCCGCGATGCGGATGCCAGGGGAAGCCGGCGAGATAGTCGGCCGGACGGTCGTTGCGGAAATCGTCGAAGAGGAGGAACGGGTCGAACTCCTCGGTCTTGCCGAAGCCGAAGGCGCGGTGGAGCGAGACGCCCGCACCTTCGCGGGTCGGCTGGGCGAGCGAGACGGATCGGACGGGACGGATCGACATTTCGGGTCTCCGGAAATCGAGGCGCCGCCAGGGGCAGCGCGGGATTGTGTCCGAAGATGGACACGGCGATTTGCCCCCGCAAGACCGGGCAGCCATGCGTTTTTGTGACGATTGGCCGGAACCGCGATGCATGGCCCACGTTGATGCCGCGGGTGGGGCCAACACTCATCAGCCTCAGGAGTGCCTCCATGAAATCCGTTCTCATAGCGGCGACGCTGCTCGCCTCGACTGCCCTTGCGATCCCGGCCGCCAACGCGCTGCAGATCGGCGTCGGCGGGGACCTCGGCGTGACCGTCACGATCGGCGGTGACGACGATGCCGGCATCAATCTCGGCGTCGGCGCGGGCGTCGATGCCAACGCGGGCGCTGCCGCCGGCGGCGGTGCGGCGGCCGGTGGCAATGCCGGTGCCGGGGCGGCCGTCGAGGCCATGACCAACGTCATGCTCCGCACCGATGCCGCCACCGATGTCACGACCGACTTCGCCGTGGACGCCCTCGTCAACGCCACGGTCTGGACCGAGGACGATGTCGAGATCGGCATCGTCACGGCGGTGATGGCTGACGCCGACGGCACGGCGGTCCTCGTCGTCGATACGACCGACGGCTGGGTGGAAGGCGTCGACCAGATCGCGCTTCGCACCTCGGCGGTCATCCATACCGACGCCGGCATCCAGGTCCAGAGCAATGACGACGAGCTCAAGGCGGACATCACCGCCGCGCTCGCCGCCAATGCCGGTGCGGCCGCAACCGCCCGCTAGCGGTTGACGCCTTCGGATCGTTTCCGGAGGCCCGCTCATCTTGCCTCTCCCCGTGTGGGAGAGGCCCTTCTTCCCCCGGATCAGGTCCGGGGGAACCTTCGGTTCAGAAGCCCTCTCCCCGAACGGGGCGAGGGGAACACAGGCGCGAGTGAAGTGGTCCTCGCGACATGTCCTCCGGCCCTTCTTCTTGGCGGAACAAAGTGACCGGCCGGTCCGTTATGGAACCGAGGGAAACAACCGAAAGAAGCTCATCCAATGCTGACCTGGGCCATCATCGCGCTCATCGTGGCGCTGGTCGCCGGTGCTCTCGGCTTTACCGGCGTCGCGGCAGGGGCCGCCTTCGTGGCGCGCGTCCTCTTCGCAATCTTCCTGATCGTCTTCCTCGTTCTGCTCGTCCTCTCTTTGATTGGGGTCGGAGCCGCTGTAGTATAGGCGCCGGTGGGACCCGTCCGGGACCCAAAGGGTGCGGAACCGTTTAGCGCGAGGTGCGTTGGAAGGCGCGACCTCGTCGCGGGAACGGATCAAAGAAAACGAGTGGAAAGGGCTAGACGATGAACAAGCTTCTCATTGCGGGCGTGGCCGCCGCCGGTATTGCGCTCGCGGGTTGCTCGCCGACCGCCGTTGGAACGGGCGCCGGCGCTGCCATCGGCGGCGTCCTCGTTGCTGCGCTGGGCGGTAGCCCGCAGGCGATCGCCCTCGGCACGCTGATCGGCGGCGCCGGTGGTTTCGTGGTTTCGTCGCTCACCCAGGCGGCCGGCCAGCCGCAGGGCGTCTGCCAGGCGGTGAACCAGTACGGCCAGCCGATTTACCTCCTGCCGAACGGCCAGCCGACGGCCACGCCGACGTCGAACCCGCTGCTCGTGAACTGCTAGGGCGTTCCGGGAGCCCGCTTTTGGTCGGCCCGGTCCGCGAGGATCGGGCCGATTGCTTTTCGGCGTCAGCCTGGCGGGGCGACTGCCTTCATTGCAGTCACTCTGTCGCCTGTGTGCCTGGAAAGCAGGCAGTTCCGGCGGGCTGCCGTGTATGGTCAATCGTCGGGCAATGGCGATAAGCTGCCCGCCGCGGCGGCGGCTCCGGATGCCGCGCCAGCGGCCGGCGGCGGTCGCCGGCGCTGCGCGGGAACGGCCGAAGGCCGGTGGCGGTTCGGCAGGGCATCGGACATGACGGCTCCAGAGGTTCTCGTGTGCGGCCTCGCCGCGCGGCTCGTGGTGCTGCGGCGGGCGGCAGTTGCCGCAACGCTCGCGGCGGTGGCGGCGATCGTGGCCGCGGCACCGGCGGCGGCACAGGGCGACCCCCTCGGCACGGCCCTCGCGGTGCGCCCCACCGCCGAGGGCGAGCTCGGCGGCACGCGCGTCACGCTCGTCGACGGCGCCACGCTCTTCCAGGGCCAGACGATCGCGACCGACGCCACGGGCGAAGTGCAGATCCTCTTCGCCGACGATACGCGCATGGTCGTCGGCCCGAGCTCGACGCTCGTGATCGAGACCTATCTCCTGCAGAACCCGAATACGGTCGGCAACCTGACGGTCAACGCGCTCGGCGGCACGTTCCGCTTCATTTCGGGCACCAGCCCGCCGTCGAACTACCACATCAACACGCCGACCGGCACGATCGGCATGCGCGGCACGCAGCTCGACGTCACCGTCGATGACGAACAGGCCCTCGTCTACATCATCGTCTATCAGGGCGAGGTTTTCTTCTGCAATCTGGCCGGCGTCTGCGTCGACCTCGAGGCCCGCTGCCAGGTCGGCGTGATGGGCAACACGCTGGCCGAAATCGTCACGCAGCAGCGGCCGCGCTTCGCCATCAGCCGCCAGCAGTTCATGTATGCGACGGGGCAGTGGCGTCTCCTCGATCCGTTCCAGGTCGACGATCCCCGCGAATGCCTGTTCGCGAACGCCGGCGGCGCCAGTCCGCCGCCCAGCCCGTCGTCCGGCAGCCCGAGCGGCTCCGGCAGCAGCGGCCCGCCCTCGAAGGGCAAGGGCGGCGGGTCGGGCATCTGGGCCATCTGCATGGCGCTCTACGAGAACGACTACGACCTGCCGGTGCCGAACTGGATCATCGAATACTGCTACGAGACCAAGTAGCGTTCGCCGGTAATCCGCCCGCGCGGGATCGCCGCGCGGGCCTCAGGGGGGCTGAAGGCGGATGTGGAGGCGCCGGATAATCCCGAGCCTCTTCGGGCTCGTCATCGTGCTGCTCCTCTCCTGGGTCCGCATCGCCGACCCGTATCCGGTCCAGTCGCTCCGCGACCTCACCTTCGACTGGTACCAGCGGCTCGCGCCGCGCGAGGGCGTCGACCTCCCGGTGCGGATCATCGACGTCGACGAGGCCTCGCTCGCCGAGATCGGCCAGTGGCCGTGGCCGCGGAACGTCCTTGCCGAGCTGACGACGCGGCTGACGCAGCTGGGCGCTGCCGCGGTCGTGTTCGACGTGCTCTTCCCGGAGCCCGACCGCCTGTCGCCGGCGCGGCTTGCCGAAGCGATCGAAGCCGACCTCCCCGGCCAGATCGACCTGACCATTGCCGGCCCGCTGCCGGATTATGACGAGGTCTTTGCGAACGCCCTCGCCAACGCGCCGTCGGTGCTCGGCTTCGGCGTCGTCTCGCGCTCGGGATCGTCGCCCGGCGCCCCGAGGGAAGGAGGAGGCATCGTCCTTGGGGGAGGGCTGAGCCTCGACGATGCCCGCGTGCCGATGATCCCGGGCGCGGCGAGGCCATTGCCGATCCTGGCTGCGGCGACCTCCGGGCTCGGCAGCGTGAGCCTCGAGCCGGGCGGTACCGTCGGCGCGATCCGGCGCCTGCCACTCCTGTGGAAGGGCTCGTACACGGACGCGGCGGGGGACCCTCGGGTCGCTCTCTACCCCACGCTCGCCCTCGAAGCCCTTCGCGTCGCCCTCCAAAGCCAAAGCCTGATCGCCTTCGCCGATCCCGCCGGCTTCGGCACGATCCAGCGCGTCCGCATCGCCAGCCCCTACGGCATCTACGACATCCCGACGACGCCGGTGGGCGATCTCTGGCTCTACTACCAGGTGACGCCCGACGACCTCTACGTCTCCGCGCGCGACGTCCTCGGCCCCGACCCCGGCGCGCTCCAGAATCTCATCGCCGGCAACATCGTCCTCATCGGCACCTCCGCGACCGGCCTCCTCGACATCCGCGGCACCGCGCTCGGCACCAACATGCCGGGCGTCGAGATTCACGCGCAGGCCATCCAGCAGATCCTTTCGGGCACGTTCCTCGCCCGCGCCGACTGGGTGGGCGGCCTCGAACTCCTCGCCTTCCTGCTGATGGGCCTTGCGATCATCCTCGCGACCCAGTTCTTCGGCCCGCTCGTCTGCCTCGCCCTCGGCGCCGTCCTCGGCGTCGTGGTCGCCGCGGGCTCCTGGCTCGCGTTCCGCGACGGCTCGCTCCTCGGCTTCGACAATGGCGGCGTCCTCGTCGATCCGAGCTTTCCGCTCCTCGGCACCTTCATCGTCTACTCGGCGATGATCTTCTTCCGCTTCACCATCACCGACGCCGACAAGCGGAAGATCAGGAACGCGTTCGGCTTCTACGTCGCGCCGGCGCTGCTGGCGCAGATCGAGAAGAACAGCGGCCAGCTCGCCCTCGGCGGCGAGACGCGCGAACTGTCGATCATGTTCTCCGACATCCGCGATTTCACGACCCTTTCCGAGGGTTTTGTGCCGCACAAGCTGGTGACCCTCCTCAACACGCTGTTCGATGCGCTCGGCAACCGCATCACCGCCGAGCTGGGGACGATCGACAAGTTCATCGGCGATGCCGTGATGGCCTTCTGGAACGCGCCGGTCGAGGTGCCGCGCCATCCGCTCCATGCCTGCCGGGCGGCGCTGCAGATGCGCCGGACGCTGGTCGAGCTCAACGCCGCCGATGCCTTCGGACTGAAGGCCGAAGGGCACGCGATGAAGGACATCTACATCCGCATCGGCATTTCGACGGGCGAGGCGCTGGTCGGCAATATGGGCCTCGAGACGCGCTTCGACTATTCCTGCATCGGCGACACCGTGAACGTCGCCTCGCGCGTCGAGGGCGCCTGCAAGACGATCGGCTACGACATCTGCGCCGTCGAGGCGACGCGCGCCGGCGCCGCCGAGCTCGCCTTCCTCGAAGCCGGCTCGATCGCGCTGAAGGGCAAGGCGAAGCGCGAGGCGATCCACATCCTCGTCGGCGACGCCGACCTTGCCGCGACGCCGGCCTTCGCGGCGCTCCAGAAGGCGCATGCCGACCTTCTCGCCACCATCCGCTGCGGCGGCGATTTCGACGGCGCGATCGACCGCTGCATCGCCCTCATCACCTTCCCCGATCCGCTCCTCGCCAATTTCTACGGCATGATCCGGAAACGCCACGGCGACTACATCATCGACGCCCCCGCCGCCGATGCGGGGCACGGCCTGACGGAGTGAGCTGCCGAAGCGGTGGGAGAATTCGGTTGTCTTGAGCCTCCCCGCAAGGAGGAGGCTCAACCGGAGATTGGGTTCAAAACCCGGTGGTTGTCGAGCCTCGAGGGAGGAGAGGACCCTTCCATGATCGCCGTGCGCCGGAAGGGGGCATGACCGACCGCGCTCCCGACCACCCGGAGATCTGCACCAGTTCCCCTGTGCTCCGGATCATTGTTCCGAAAGGCTTTCGGGCGCACGATGCCCCGGATGCTTTCCGCGCGGCGCGGCATGTGGCAGTGGTGCCGCTGATGACGCTGCCGCAATGCACGGCGGCGATCGTTATCCGGGGCCGGCTTCGGCCGGTTGTCGGGCCCGGGCGGGAGACCGATCTTGACGCATGAAGAGGTGGCGATCCTTGCGGTGCTCGTTGCCCTGCAGATCAAGCACTTCATCTTCGATTTCGTGCTGCAGCGGCCGTACAGCTTCTTCCAGTTCAAGGGCGTGTACGGGCACCCGGCCGGCATCATCCATGCCGGTCTCCACGCGGTCGGCTCGATCCCCGCGATCATGATCATGCCGCCCGGCTTCTGGATCGGCGCCGGGATCGTCGTGGGCGAGTTCATCCTCCACTACCACATCGACTGGACCAAGGAGCAGGTCGGCCGCCGCCACAAGCTCAACGCGGCCGACCAGTCGCTCGCCCTCGGCATCGACCAGCTGGCGCATCAGCTCACCTATGTCGCGATCCTCGGCATCCTGATGGCCGCGAGCTGACGAGCGGCTAGAATCCCCCGCATGACCATGGCCGACAATCCGCGCCCGACCCGACCCGGTGGTGGCGCATCCCTGCCGCCGCAGGCCCAGGGACTCCGGGCCCGCATGGGCGCGCTCCGCAACGTGCCGCCGTTCATCAGGATGGTCTGGCAGACCAACCGGACGCTGACGGTCGCGGCGGTCGTCCTCCGCCTCTTCCGGGCCGTCCTGCCGGTGGCGACGCTGTGGATGGCGAAGCTCATCATCGACGAGGTGGTGATGCTCGCCCAGCTGCCGGACCGGCCGGGCGATTTCTCCGGCTGGATCAGCAGCGGGCTGCTCGACCGCCTCGTCGTCCTCCTCCTCGTCGAGTTCGGCCTCGCGGTGGTGTCGGACGTCCTCGGCCGCGTCGTGTCGCTGGTCGACGGCCTCCTCTCCGAGCAGTTCGCCAACGTCACCTCCGTCAGGCTGATGGAGCATGCCGCGAGGCTCGACCTCGAGGATTTCGAGGACAGCGAGTTCCAGGACCAGCTCGACCGCGCCCGTCGCCAGACCATGGGCCGGAGCGCCCTGATCGGCCAGCTCCTCGGCCAGGCGCAGAGCCTCGTCACCGTCCTCAGCTTCGCCGCCGGCATCATCCTCCTGTCGCCGTGGCTGATCCTTCTCCTCCTCGTGGCGCTCGTGCCGTCCTTCCTCGGCGAACTCCACTTCAACGCCAAAGGCTACCTCCTCGCCTATGAGCGGGCGGCGCAGCGGCGCGAGCTCGATTACATCCGGCAGACCGGCGCTTCGGTCGAGACCGCGAAGGAAGTGAAGATCTTCTCGATCGCGCCCTTCCTAGTCGAGCGCTACCGCGCGCTGGCGACCAGCATCTACGCCGCCAACCGGAAGCTCGCGATCCGCCGTGCGAGCTGGGGCGGGGCGCTCACCGCCATCGGCACCATCGGCTACTACGTCGCCTACGCCTATCTCGCCTGGCAGACGCTCTCCGGCCGGTTCACGATCGGCGACCTCACCTTCCTCGCCGGTTCCTTCCTCCGCCTCCGCGGCCTCCTCGAGCAGTTCCTGTCGTCGTTCTCCGAGATCGCCGGCCAGGCGCTGTTCCTCCAGGATCTCTTCTCGTTCTTCGACATCACGCCCGAGGTGGTTGCGCCTGCGGCGGCGCGGCCTTTCCCGGCGAAGATCGCCGCCGGCTTCGTGTTCGAGGACGTCGGCTTCATCTACCCCGGCGCCGAGCGCTGGGCGGTGCGCCACCTCGATTTCACGCTCCACGCCGGCGAGGTCCTGGCGCTCGTGGGCGAGAACGGCGCCGGCAAGACGACGCTCGTGAAACTCCTCGCGCGGCTCTACGACCCCGACGAAGGCCGCATCCTCCTCGACGGCCACGACCTCCGCGAATACGACCTCGACGCCCTCCGGGCCAATGTCGGCGTCATTTTCCAGGATTTCGTCCGCTATCACCTCTCCGCCGCGGACAACATCGCCATCGGCCGCATCGACGCCCGCGACGACCGTGCCCGCGTCGAGACCGCCGCCCGCCGCAGCCTCGCCGACGACGTCGTCCGGAAACTGCCCGGCGGCTACGACCAGATGATCGGCCGCCGTTTCCGCGGCGGCGTCGATCTCTCCGGCGGCGAATGGCAGAAGATCGCGATCGCCCGCGCCTACATGCGCGACGCCGCGGTGCTGATCCTCGACGAGCCGACCGCCGCCCTCGACGCCCGCTCCGAGTTCGAGGTGTTCGAGCGCTTCAAGGAGCTCTCGGAAGGGCGGACCGTGGTGCTGATCTCGCACCGCTTCTCCTCGGTCCGCATGGCCGACCGCATCCTCGTGATGGCCGACGGCACGGTGGAAGCGTCCGGCACGCACGAGGAGCTGCTGGCGGCAGGCGGGCGGTACGCCGAGCTGTTCGAGCTGCAGGCGGCGGGGTACCGGTAGCCGCCGGGGCGCATTCCGCAAGTCGTTCCCACGCCCGGAAGTCCGGGATGGCGACCCCCATGCTCCTTGAGATCGGCAGCATGAATGTGTATATAGATACACAGTACGAGTGCTCGCGGTGCAGCACGAGACCAACACGAGAAAGATCAGGGCGCGCCTTGAGCGAGAGGGCTGGATTCTCGTCGGCGGCACTAGGCACGACAAGTACCGGAAGGACGGCCAGCGAGCGATCATCGTGCCCCGTCATCGTGTTGTTTCGCCCGGCGTTGCGGAAGAGATCGCCGAAGCGGCCGGCTGGACGAAAGGCGGATGAACGTCGTCCGATGCGCTGGCGCTACATCCCGTGGAGCATGTGAATGAGGTTCGTGGCACTGGTCGATCGCGCCGAGGACGGCTCCCACGGCGTGGTGTTCCCCGACGCACGGGGGTGCACCGCGATGGGTGAAACGCTGGACGAGGCGCTCTCCAATGGCGCCGACGCACTCGCCGACTGGGCCGCTGACGAGTTCGAGGCGGGGCGCTCGCTGCCGGTCCGCTCGGCCGAGGAAATCCTATCGGACGAGCGCGTGAAGCGCGCGATCGCAGGTGGCGCCATTCTGGTGTCGGTGCCTCTGCTCCGCGCCCGCGGGAAACTGGCCCGCGTGAACATCTCGGTCGACGACGGACTGCTCGCGGACATCGATGAGGCGGCGACGGCGCTGGGCGTCACCCGGTCGGCCTTCCTCGCCTCGGCAGCACGCGACAAGATCAGGTCGACCGCGGGGCTTCCGTCGGCCGGCTCGGCCGATCGCTGACGGCCCTTTTCCGCACGCCGGCGCAGAAAAGCCCGGCGGGTGTCCCCCGCCGGGCCGAATCGCCAGCCAAATGGCCCTACACCTAAAGCGTGATCCGTTGAAGTCGGATCACGCTCGTCGCTTTCTTCCTTGATGGAGCATGATCTCTTTCGAAGAACCGACGGCCACCTCTTCGGATCATGCTCTAGTTGAAGCGCAGCATGGCCGGCGGGAAGAAGCCGGGGGCGCCGGAGTAGTTGCCGACCCAGACCTTGTAGACGCCCGCGACCGGGCTGTTGATCTGGATGCGCGGGTTGAGGTTGCCGCCGGAATCGTCGTCGCAGAGCCACTGGCCGCTCGGCGTCTGGACGAGGAGGGTCGTGTCGGTCGCAGCGTTCACCGAGATGGCGAGCGGCAGGAGGCCGAACAGCGTATTGAACTGGACGTTGAAGTCGGGGTTGCTCGCCACGTAGCCGCGGCAATTGCCGACCGATGCGGCAGGGATCGAGCCGCCGGCCTGCACCTGCACCGTGCGGGTGAAGCCGGGATTGACGGTCGCCGTGCCGTAGGTCGGCGGTCCGTTCGGGTTGGGGAAGCCGCCACCGGGAACGACGACGCAGCCCGCGAGGGTTGCCGCCGCCGCCAAAGCCAGGATCTTCTTCATTTCCAGCCGCCTTTCCTTTTCTCGGACGGCAGCATCGCGCTGCCCGTGCCCCCAGGACTCCTCCGGCGGTTGCCGGCGGAGCTGCCTGACACTAGCACGCCGCGCGCCACTTTCGTCAGGACCGGCGGGCAGCGCGCAGGCAAACGGGCCGCTACGGCCCACCCGCGGTTGCGGATCACCGCCTCTCCGGAAAGTCGATCGGCAACGTCCCGGCCTGCCGCGCGTTCACACGCCGAACGGAACCTTCGGGAGAGAGCGATGGCCAGGGAAGAAGATCACGGCAGGACGCCGGCGGAGCTCGCCGACCGCGTCTGGCATTTGGCGGAATCGATCCGCACCGCGCTGCTCGCCACGCAGAACGGGGCGCGCCCGCACGTCCGGCCGCTGTCGGCCATCCCGAAGCGCGCCGAGGACGCCATCTACTTCCTCGTCGACGTGTCGGGCTCGAAGAACGCCGAGATCGAGCGGAATCCCGAGGTGACGCTGGCCTTCGCCGACACCGGGAAGGGCGACTACGTCACCATCGCCGGGACGGCCTCGGTTTCGAACGATCGCGCCAGGATACGGGAGTTGTGGACGCCATTCGCCAAAGCGTGGTGGTCGTCCGAGGACGACCCCGACATCCGCCTCCTCACGGTCACGCCCGAGAAGGCCGAGATCTGGGAAGGTCCGAACAAGCTGGTCGCCGCGGCGATCATGCTGACCGCGGCCGTCACCGGCGCCGCGCCCGCCGTCGGCGAGCACGGAAAAGTCCGCCTCTAATGGTTCGACGCAACCGGATCGTTCCGGGAGCGACCGCCCATTCGCCTCTCCCCGACGGGCGAGGGGAACAGGCCGGGGGGCGGGCGAAGGCAGGGCCCGACGGGGCCGGCCTTAGAAGGCCGAGGCCCCGGCGCCCGGACCGCGCGGCGCGCCGCGCTCGGGGACGCGCTTCTTCGGGGCGGCGACGAGGCCGTCGCGGATGGCCTGCTTGCGGGCGGCTTTTCGCATACGGCGGATCGCCTCGCCCTTCTCGCGCGTCTTGCGCTCGGACGGCTTCTCATAGCCCTGCCGGCGCTTCAGCTCGCGAAACAGCCCTTCGCGCTGGAGCTTCCGCTTCAGCGCCCGGAGCGCCTGGTCGACATTGTTGTCGCGTACGAGAACCTGCACGGGCTCTCCCTTCGTATCGAGGTATGGGAACGGCGCGTTGTCAACGAAGCCGCCGGAATTGTCCAGAGCAAGATCCGAAGAAGCGGCTCCCGGTTCTTCGAAAGGATCATGCTCCATCGAGGAAGAAAGCGACGAGAGTGATCCGGCTTCAACGGATCGCGCTCTAGTAGCTGCCGACGCCCTTCCGGGCCACGGCCTTGCGGACGGGCGCCCGCCTGGCGGATTGCCCGGACGCTGCTTCGGCGGCGTCCCGTTCGAGGCGGAGCGCCTTGAGCTTCGCCGTCAGCGCCGCCGCCGAGCGGGCTTCCGACTCCTGCGGGTCGAGCGCCGGACCGTCGGCAGCGCGCAACGCCTTGCGGAATCGCGCATCGGCGCTGGCGCGGGTCTTGTCATCCATCGGTTCCGTCCTGTCGGAGGTCGAGGCGGTGTCGCAGGCTTACTTGGCGGGAACCAGGCGGCTCTCGCCGACCACCCGCTCGTACTGCTCGAGGTCGCTCTTGATCCGGTAGCGGGTATCGCCGCCCTCGGGCGGCAGCACCGACACGACCCGGAACGGACCGCGGAGCCGGGCACCCGCACCGACCGCGCTGACCGTCACCCGGTCGCCGGGATTGAAGTGGCGCTTGGCATCCATAGTGTCGGCCCCCTTCGGACGCGATGGCTGCGCGTTGCCGCGCAGCCGGGGAGCAGTGGCCGGACGAGCCGGCCGGAGCGTCCGGCTAGGCCGGCGCGAGGTTCGACGCGGCAAGCTTGCCGCGCTCGGTCACGACCTCGTAGCTGACCTTCTGGCCTTCCACGAGCGTGCGCATGCCCGCGCGCTCGACGGCGGTGACGTGAACGAACACGTCATTGCCGCCGCTGACGGGGGCGATGAAGCCAAAACCCTTCTGGGTATTGAAGAACTTTACGGTACCAACGGCCATTGTGGCCTCCTTTTCCATCACCGGGCAGGTGAATTGCCGGTGCGAAACATTCGCATCGGCGTCTCGAACTCAGCGGTGACTTGGAAAAGGCTCTCTGCGAGCGATCGACAAGGCAGAGCCAGTATCTCGAACGCGCACAACATAGGGCCGCGGGCGCGCTGCCGCTAGAGGCGTCCGGAAATAAATCCGCCCGCCGGCGCGCCGCGAGCGCGCCGCCGAGGGGTATTCGCGGAACTGCCGGGGATCATAGGCCGAGAACCGGCCGGGACGCCAGAACCCTCTGTCATCGCGATGGCGGAAACGGCTGAGGCCGGCCGCGTCGGCGAAGGACCGCCGGAGCGCCGCGGGAGCGACGCACCGGAGTCTCCTCGACGCCGGCGTCGGACTTTTCGCGCTGGATCAGGATGCCGCGCGGATGAAGCTTTTCGATGAACCAGCAAAACGGCAGCGACCGAGCCGGTTGTACTCCCCTTCCAGCCAACGCCCAAGCAGTTGTGCCGCGGCGTCAGGAAAATCGTCACGCTGGTCCGAGAATTCGTCCGGTGTCCATTTCTGCACCATGGCGGCCCAACTTTCGGGCACGTCCGACTCCTGCCTGTCTGATATGCAGATTCGGGTCGGCGTCCTGAATAGCCCGTCCGTTTTCGCGATGCTTGCTGAAGCCACCCCACCCGGAGAGACCCGTATGAAGAAGCTCCTGGCAATCCTCCTGAGCACGACCTGTGCCTTGCCGGTGGTGCCGGCTCTCTCGCAGGAACCGCCGCCGCCGATTCCGTTCGAGACCGTCGGCGTCAAGGAGACGATCGATCCGGGCCCGAATCTCTTCCTGATGGGCCAGAGCTGGGACGGCGCTTCGACCCTCCAGGTCTTCGACGCGACCGACCTCACCTACAAGGGCGGCATGGGCACCGGCATGATGGCCCAGAGCGTCCTCTCCGCCGACGGCCTAACCGCCTATACCACGTCGACCTACCTCACCCGCCTGACCTATGGCGACACGACGATGGTGCTGCAGGCGTTCGACGTCGCCACCATGACGCCGACGATGGAGGTGGTGCTGCCGCCGAAGATCGCGATGGTCGGCCCCTACGAGCATCTCCTGCAGCTCTCCGCCGACGAGCGGTTCGCCCTCGTCATGAACGCGACGCCCGCAGCGTCCGTCACCATCGTCGATCTCGTCGCCGGCGCGGTGACGGCCGAGGTGCCGACGCCGGGCTGCTGGGAGATCTACCCCGCGACCACTGGCCTCAAATGGACGATGCTCTGCGGCGACGGCACGGCGCGGACCTTCGTGATGAACGATGCCGGGACGGAATTGGTCTCGCAGGAGGCGACGGCGGTGTTCGACGCGGACGCCGATCCGCTGTTCGTGCACGCCGAGCGCGGCGCGGGCGACGAGCTCCTGTTCGTCTCGTTTGGCGGCAGCGTCTATCGCGTGTCCGATGCGGGGACGGCGCCGGAGCTCCTCGGCGCCTTCTCCTTCGCCGACGATTTCGAGTGGCCGTTCGCGCCGGGCGGCTATCAGGTCTCGGCCTACAATGCCGCGAACGACGTCCTCTTCGTCGCCGTCCACGGCGATCCCTATGACGGCAGCCACAAGGACGGCAGCACGGAGATCTGGGTGGTCGACATGGCGGGCGAGCGGCTGCTCTACCGGCTCCAGCCGGAGGTGCACGGCTTCGTGTCGCTCGAGGTCACGGCCGCCGACCGGCCGGTGCTCTACGGCTTCAGCGAGCACGACTACATGGTGCACGTCTACGACATCGACCTCACCGCCCCGTTCGGCGTGGTCCTCACCGAGATGGGGGCGGTGGACGTTCCCGGCGGCCAGGTTCTGGCGGTGCGGCAATGAACGAGGTCTCCTCGCTCCTGTCGGCGACGGCGGCGGCGTTCACGGCGCTCGTCTTCGCCCGCGCCGCCTGGCACAAGCTCGCCGACTTCACCGGGTTCACCGGTTTCGTCGCGGATTACCGCCTGGTGCCGGAGGCGCAGGTGAAGGCGGTCTCCACCGGTCTCGTCGCGGCGGAGGTGGCGATCCCGCTCCTCCTCCTCGTGCCCGCGACGCAGGCGATGGGCGCCGTGCTCGCGATTCTCCTTCTCGGCACCTACGCGCTCGCGATGGGCATCAACATCCTCCGCGGCCGCACGCGGGTGGAATGCGGCTGCGGCGGCGCGCCGACGCTGCTGTCGCCTGCGCTCCTCGTCCGCAACGCCGTGCTCGCGGCCATCGCCGCGCTCGTCCTCGTCGCGGCCGGCAGGCTGCAACTGTCGTTCGGCGATGCCGCGGCGGCGGTCGCCCTCGGCTTCATGCTTTGGGTCGCCTTCCTCCTCGCGGAGCAGGTGATTTCCAACGGCATCCGCGCCCGCATGCTCCGCCGCTAGCGAACCGGAAGGGAACAGCACCATGACCGGACTGATCTTCGCCGTCGTCGTCCTCTGGATCGTCGTCCTCGGCCTCATCGTCGCCCTCTTCGCGATGGCGCGGCAGACGGGCGTCCTCTTCGAGCGCATCTCCCCGATGGGCGCGCTCGTCAACGATGCGGGCCCGAAGATCGGCGATGCTTCGCCGCGCTTCACCCTGCAAAACCTCAATGGCGGCATCGTCTCGCTCGGTGGCGAAGCGCCGAAGAGCCGGCTCGTCTTCTTCCTCTCGCCGACCTGTCCGGTGTGCAAGAAACTCCTGCCGATCGTGAAATCGATCGCATCGAGCGAGGGCCGCTGGCTCGACATCGTCCTCGCTTCGGACGGCGAGGAGCAGAAGCACCGCGAGTTCATCGCGCGGGCGCAGCTCGGCGCGTTCCCCTACGTCCTGTCGAGCGATCTTGGCATCACGTTCCGCGTTTCGCGCCTTCCCTTTGCGGTGCTGATCGACGAGGCCGGCGTGATCCGCTCGAAGGGGCTCGTCAACAACCGTGAGCAGTTCGAGAGCCTCTTCAACGCGAAAGAGCTCGGTGTGGAGTCGATCCAGACCTTCATCGAGCAGCTGAAACCCACCAATAGCTGAACCACGGAGTGCCAGAATGATCGATCGTTTCCTCTCCTGGATGGATGGCGCCTCCGAGAAGGCGGTGCGCCGGACGGCGATGGCGGTGGGTCGCCGCAACGTGCTTGCGACGCTCGGCACGGCGATGATGGGCACGGTGCTCGCGCCGATGCTGCCGTTCGACCGCACCTTCGGCAAGGCGATGGCGCAGACGCCGGCCGGTGAAGACGGCGACATCGCCGCCTGCGATTACTGGCGCTACTGCGCCCTCGACGGCTACCTCTGCTCCGAGTGCGGCGGCACGCTCACCCAGTGCCCGCCCGGCTCGGAGGCCTCGACGGTGTCGTGGGTCGGCACTTGCCGCAACCCCAATGACGACCGCGACTACCTGGTGTCCTACAACGATTGTTGCGGCGGCGGCGGCTGCGCCAACCCCACCTTCTGCTTCACCTCGCAGGGCGAACGCCCCGGCTACCGCATGGGCCTCTACAACGACATCAACTGGTGCATGGCCAACGAAACGAAAGGCTATCACTGCACCGTCGCCGTGGTGGTTGGCCTCGCCTAGACTTCGTTGCCACGGCCTTGGCTCCACCCTGGCCGCACGCTTCCCCTCTCCCCGCCGGGCGGGGAGAGGACTTCGCAGCTTGGTGAGGCGAAGCCGAACCTAGCGAGAATGGTGAGGGGGTTTCTCGTTCCGTTGTGAATCGAGAGGCCGCTGCCCCTCACCCCAACCCTCTCCCCGCTGAAGCGGGGCGAGGGGGCGATGACTTCAAGATCTCGTCGGATGGATGGCGGGAGCAAGACTGCAAGGTTCGATGCGACTTCGCCTGACGCCTCTCGTGATTGCCCTCGCCGCCGCGGCCATCGCGGCGACGGCTGCCGCGCATCCGCCGGTGCCGGGCGTAGTGCGGCAGTCGGGCGCCAACATCGTCGCCGGCCCGCAGCCCGGCGCCATCGTCGAGCGCGAGCCGCACACCAATTTCATCCTCCGCTGCTCGGGCTGCCACGGCGTCACCGGCCTCGGCGCCCCCGCCGCCGGCATCCCGACCTTCCCCGACCTCGTGGGCGTCTTCGCCGGCGACGAGGACGGCCGCACCTACCTCTTCCACGTCCCCGGCGTCGTCGGCGCGAGCCTCTCGGACCGCGAGATCGCCGAGGTGATGAATTACGTGATGGTCACCTGGGCCGGCGCCTCGCTGCCGGCGGATTTCGTCCCCTTCACCGAGGAAGAGGTGACGATGCGCCGGGCGATCCCCGTGGCGGACGTGGTCGGCTTCCGCCGTGCGATCGTGGAACGACTCGCGGCGCAGGGGCTGGTGGCGGCGGAGTATCCCTGGCCGTAGATCGGCCCGGTAGCGTCCTCTATGCGATCTGGATCGCGGCCTAGCGCTGGGCCGACGGCCATCGGCCGCCTGGGAGGTTCGTGGGAAGGCCGCCGTGTCCCTTCATTTGAGCCTCCCCCTTGCGGGGAGGCGGAAGGCAGCAAGCGAAGCGCCGCTGCCTTCGGAGGGGGTAGCGGCGGTGACGCAAATGCGTCGCGCGAGAGATTTGCCACGCCGACGCACGAATAGTTCGCCATTCGTAGAGGATGCGCGCTGGGCATCAGCGGCCGTCCTCTGAGCCAGACCTGCTTGAACCTCCCCCCTGCGGGGAGGTCGAAACCGGCTTGCCGGTTTCGGGAGGGGGTCGCTGAGCCGCCGCGAGGATGGCTTCGCAAACCCCTTCAATTTCGCGGACAACGTCGAGGTTGTGGAACCTCATGACACGAAAGCCGCTCGACTCCAGCCACGCTGTTCGACCGAGATCCGCAACCATCCCCTTGTGGTGAAAGTGCTGGTCGCCATCGACCTCCACGATAAGTCGCCGTTCGAGGCACACGAAGTCGGCAATGAACGGGCCGATCGGAACCTGGCGTCGGAAGCGCAAGCCATCGATGCCTCCGCTGCGGAGCCTGTTCCAGAGACGGAATTCGGCGTTCGTCATCCGCCGTCGCATTGCCTTGGCGAGTGACCGGCTCCCGGGTTCGATCGGCCGATGTCCCACGCTGACCCCCTCCCAAAGCCCGCCGACAAAGTCGGCGTGCTTTGACCTCCCCGCAAGGGGGAGGTTCAGGGTTTGGTGCTCGCAACTCGGGCAGGACGGGGCGTGAAAAGGATTCTGTCGCGAGGTGGTTCGAGGCTTTCGCGAGCACGAGCCGGCTGGAGAAGGCGAGGCCCCTCAACTCCCGGCCTTCCGCCATGCGCCACGGCGCTTGCCTCGGGACGCAGGAACCGGCCAGTCTCCATGGAGCCCACGAGGAGCCCCGCCCGCCATGCAGAACATGCTGGAACTCGCTTCCGACTTCCCCGACTACCGGTTCGATGCCGGCGAGCCGCTGCTCTCGGTGGGCGACAACACCGGGCGGCTCTATGTGCTGGTCGAGGGGACGGTCGAGGTTTTCCGCGATGACGTCACGATCGCCTTCGTCGACGAGCCCGGCGCGATTTTCGGCGAGATGTCGCTGCTCCTAAACATCGCCCACACGGCGAACGTCCGCGCCGCGTCGCCGGTCACGGTAAAGATCATCGACGATGCGCTGACGCTCCTGCAGCAGCGGCCGCGGCTCATCATCCCGATCGCGCAGCTCCTCGCGCGGCGGCTCCAGAACGCGAACTCCTACCTCGTGGACCTCAAGCGCCAGTTCGCCGACCAGAACAACCATCTGTCGATGGTCGACAAGGTGCTGGAATCGATGAGCCACCAGCAGGCGCGCAGCTTCAGCCCAATCGCCGAGCTGCCAGGCGACCCATGGTCAGAAGCCACTCCGGAGGATCGCTGATCCTGGGCAGCGGCCGCACCAGCGGCTGGTCGAGCTGCGCGGCCTCCTCGCCCGTCAGCGACAGCCAGTAGGCGCGGTTCCCGTCGAGATCGAGGACGACGTGCGACGGGATGGGCCCCACCTGGTGGCCGGCGTTGAAGTTCCACGTCCGGCCGATGCGGTCGGCCCACGAGCCGTTCGGCACGAAGGGCGACTGGTGGATGTGGCCGGAGAGGACCAGATCCGGCTGGTGCTGCTCGATCCACGCCCGCAAAACCTTGTCGCCGTAGGAGCGGCTGCCGCTCCAGCTCGTCGGCGAGCCCTCGGGCGGCGCGTGGTAGACCCACACCCAGCGCGCCGGCCGGCGCGCGGCGTCGCGCGCGAGCTGCTCGCCGACGGCGGCCTGGCCCTTCTCGCCGCCCCACCACGGGCAGAGCGTGAAGAGCGTGTCGCCGATCAGCTCGGAATCGCCGTCGGTCGGGATGCCCATGAAGCGCGCCGAGGCGATCCAGCGGGCGGCGAGTTCGCCGTTCCGGTCCTCGCCGTCGAGGTCGTGATTGCCCGAGCAGACGAGGAGCGGTCTTTTCGCCCGGATGGTCTGGAAATACTGCTGCACCACGATCGCCTGCGCCGGGCGCGCCACCATCGAGGCGATTTCGAGATGGTCGCCGGCGAGAACGACGACGTCGACATGACTTGCCGCGTCCACGACCCAGTCGAATTTTCGCAGGTCGTAGTGGATGTCGGCGACGAGCAGGACTTTCACGGCACCCCCCGACGGCCGGATTGCATGCAATCTGGTCCGGATCGGTCGAGGCGGAAAGCCTAATCTTCAGGCACCTCGTCGGTGATCACCGTGAAGGCTGCGAGTGTGTTCGGCCCGAACGAGGTGGTGATGGCGACATCGGTGGCGTCGCGCCCCCGCGCCATCAGGATGCGCCCGATCCGCGGTCGGTTGTGGCGTGCGTCGAACGTGTACCAGCGCCCGCCCAGCCACGCCTCGAACCACGCCGAAAAGTCCATCGGTGCCGGGTCTTTCGGCACGCCGATGTCGCCGAGATAGCCGGTGCAGTAGCGCGCCGGCACGTTCATGCAGCGGCAGAGCGTCACCGCGAGGTGGGCGAAATCGCGGCAGACGCCGCGGCGCTCCTCGTGCGCCATCCACGCCGTCTTGGTCGGGCTGGCGAAGGCGTAGCCGAAAGCGATGCGGTGGTGGACGTAGTCGACGATCGCCTGCACCAGCGGCCAGCCCTTCGGCACCGCGCCGAAGAGGGACCAGGCAAGGTCCATGAACCGGTCGGTCTCGCAGTAGCGGCTCCCCATCAGGTAGACGAGCGTGTCGACCGGCAGCCGGTCGAGGGAGACCTGCGGCGCCTCCGGCGCGACCTCGTCCGGCCGGCCGCTGTCGCTGACGATGAAATCGGACGACAGCGTGATCCGCCCTGCCGGCGCGCGGATGACGTGGCAGAAATTGCCGAACCCGTCGTGATAGGTCGTCGCCGGCACCGGCGGATCGATCTTCATCCGGTCCCAGGTGACGAGGTCCGCCGTCCGGGAAGGGTGGACGCTGAGCTCGAGGATCATCGGCGTCGGCTGCGGGCAGTCATAGGCGATCTCGTAGCCCGCCCTGATCTTCATCGCTGCCTCGCTCGCCGCCGGATGTCGGCCGTCCCGATCATGGCTGCAAGGAGCGAGCCACGCCACGGAGAATGACGCGGCCCGCCGCGCTGTTCCCGCGCCGCTTCTGCGGCCGGGAAGCGCTTTCAGTCAGGCTGCCGCAACGTGATCCTCGCGCACTTTCACCGACACCTCCATCGCCAGCGAATCCGCCGCCTCGCCGAACCAGGTGCCCGCCAGCGGCGCCGCGTCGGCGGGGCGAGCCACCACGGCAACGCGGATGAGGCCGGCATTGCCCGCCGTCCCGTGCGAGGGGTCGAAGTCGACCCTCCGGCCGTCGACATCGGCTTCCACCCAGGCATGGGTGTTCCCGCCGCGCGTCCGCTCCGGCGGGTCGTCGGGCAGGTACAGATAGCCCGAGACGAAGCGCGCCCTTATGCCGTGCCGGGCGAGGGCGGCGATCATCAGCACGGCGAAATCCCGGCAGGTGCCGGAGCCGAGGGCGAGCGTTTCCATCGGCGGCTGGACGCCCTTTTCGTGGCGCGGCGCGTGGCGGAAACCCCGGTCGATGGCCCGGTTCATCGCGACCGCAATGGCCGACTCGCTGCCGTGGCCGGCGAAGAGGCGCGCCCAGCCCTCGAGCGACGTCCGCGCCGCGCTCTCTTCGGCGCGCGTCGGCAGAACCGGCGCAGTGTGGGCGGGAAGGCGCGCCGGCGTCTGGGCGACCGTGACGCGGCTGACGAAGCGAAGGCTATCCGAGACGGCCGCCCGGTCGAAGCGCGCGGTCGTCACGGTGTTGCCGATGCCGTCATGCGCCTCCCGAAAGTCCACCGGCGCCGGCGTCACGTCGAGCCGGAAATCGAGGACGCGCTGATCGGAATCGCTGCGCGGGCGCAGCATCATGCGGTGCTCGCCAAACGCCACCGGGCGGCGGTAGCGATAGATGGTCTCATGCCGGATGGTGTAGATCGGCACTGGCGCCTCCGATTTGCCCGGAGCTTGCATCCTCTCGGCGGCGGGGACGAGCCCCATTCGGCCGGACAATGCGCCGCGGCCGGCAGAGGACGACGATGACCGAAACGCTCCTCGCGGCCGACGAGCCGCCGCCGGTGACGGTCCACAACCCCAGCGGCCGGTCGCCGTTCCTCCTCGTCGCCGACCATGCCGGCCGGGCCTTCCCGAAGGCGCTCGGCCAGCTCGGCCTCGCCGATGCCGAAACGTTTCGCCACATCGCCTGGGACATCGGCATTCTCGGCACGTCGCTCGACCTCGCCGCCCGGCTCGATGCGCCGCTGATCGCGCAGACTTGGTCGCGGCTCGTCATCGACTGCAACCGCCCGCCGGGTGCGCCGAGCTCGATCCCGGTCGTCTCGGAGCTGACGCCGATTCCCGGCAATGCCGGCCTTTCGGCGGCTGCCCGCGCCGCGCGGGAGCGCGAGATCTTTCGTCCCTATCACGACCGGATCGCCGCCGAACTCGACGCCCGCGCCGCGGCCGGGCGGCCGGCGATCCTCGTGGCGATGCATTCCTTCACGCCCGTCTACAGGGGCGAGCGCCGCCCCTGGCACGCCGGCCTCCTCTACCGCCACACGGCGCTGGCGCATCCGCTCCTGAAGCTCCTGCAGCGCGAGCCCGGGCTCGTCGTCGGCGACAACGAGCCCTACAGCGTCAGCGACGAGACGGACTACGCCGTGCCCGTCCACGGCGAACGGCGCGGCCTCCTCCACGTCGCCATCGAGATCCGGCAGGACCTCATCACCGAGCCGGCGGGGCAGGCGGAATGGGCGGACCGCTTTGCGCGCCTTTTGCCCCTGGCGGCGGGGATCGGCTGACCGCGGTCAGGCGCGGACGATCGCAACGGCGTGTCGCCTGAACCGGCCCGGCAGCTTGCTACTTCCCCTCGCAGGCCGGGTCCCGGCTTTCGAGCACGCGAAAACCATTCGCTGGGTGCAGGCAAGCCGTCGCCACCGCGCGGAAAGGGAATGGGGACCCGCCGACCGATGCGGCGGGAGGCGGGTCCCCAACCTCCCTCGTTGCCGGAGGGAGGATGCTCGAGCGGGGGGCAGAGCATGATCCGAAGAAGTGGACGCCGGTTCTTCGAAAAAGATCATGCTCCATCAAGGAACTAGGCTCTAGTCCCGCTCGCATTCGATGACCGCGTCGCGGAGCTCGTAGCTCGCGACGAGGTCGTTGAAGCTGACGCCCGGCGGGCGCGTCAGGCGGAGGCCGGGAACGCGCAGCAGGCGATCGAGGAAAACCGCGGATTCGAGGAGCGCCACCGACGCGCCGGGGCAGCGATGGACCCCGTCGCCGAACGACAGCATCGCGCCCGAGGCGCGGTCGTCCGCGGGTTTCCGGTCGGGGTCGATCGCGTGCGGACACGCGCCGGCGGCCGCGCCCGTATTGGCGGCGCGGACGTCGACGGCGATCAGCGTGCCGGCGGGCGTTGCTTCCGCACCGTCGAGCGGCGCGGTCGTCCGCCGCCAGATCGTCCCGACCACCGGTTCGAGGCGGAGGATTTCCTCGAGGATCGCGATCCGTCCCGCTTCGTCTGCGGTCAGGAAACGGATGCGGAGGCCGGGCTCCTCGAGGAGGTGCCAGGCCGCCATCACGATGAATTCGCGCGTCGTCGCCATGCCGGCGGCGCCATAGGTGACGCACTCCATGAGGATCTCGCGGGGCGCGTAGCCTTCCGAGAGAAGGTGCGAGATCACGTCCTCGCGCGGCGTCGTACGCCGCTCGCGCACCGCCGGCCGGACATCGCGGAAATGGAAGGCGAGGAGAAAAGCCTGCGAGCGGACGACGCTGAAAAGGGTCCGCATCCGGCCGGCCTTCCGGTCGAGCCGGATCGACAGGAAGCGCTCCAGCCGCCGCGACAGGCCGCGCCGGTCGCTCGACGTCAGCCCGACGATCTCCGCCGCCACCGCGACCGCAAGCTCGAAGCTGATCGCGTCGAGTCTCGCCCGGCCATTCTTGCGGAACTCCGCGATCAGTTCGTCCGCACGATCCTCGATCAGCGCCCGGTAGCGCGTCTTCACCACTTTCGGCGCGAAGAAGCGGGCGATCGCGCTCCGCTGCTTCTGGTGCGCCGGCCCGTCCTCGAACAGCACCGGCCGGTTCGCCTTCGGCATGAACCGCTGGACCAGCTCGAAGCCGAACCCCGCCTGGCGCGTCGCCTCGCCCGAGCGCAGCACCCGCCGCGCCTCGGCGAAGTCCACCACGACCCGCGCTGCTCCGGTCTCGCCCGCGGCCGGCGGCACCGCCTTCCGCTCGTCGCCGCGGTTGCCCGCATGGACGGGACAGCCGGTCGCCGCCGCGTCCCCTTCGCCGAGTACCATCGTCGCCGTCATGACCGAATCCGCCTGTGAGCCATTCTGTATCACGAATTATGAGCCAGTGTGTATCACATATGGCGTGGCAGATTTGACTATTCCATGGCGATGCCGCCCAAGTCGGGCGGGCGGAGGATCGATGGTCGACGAGCGGATCAGGAGGACGCGGGCGGCGCTCGCGGAGGCCGTGCTCGCGCTCGCGTCGGAGCGCGATTTCGCTGGCGTGACGGTGGCCGACATCACCCGGCGCGCCGGCATCGGCTACGCGACGTTCTTCCGCCACTACCCCGGCAAGGACGAATTGCTCGCCGACGTCGCCGAGCTGATGATCG
>JADLGL010000013.1 GCA_020849325.1 Bauldia sp.
CCAGCGTGGTCATGCGAGCATTCTTATGACTGTTCATCCGGAGCTCCGGTCTCGGGTTGGTTGGTCTCGCAACCCCAACCTCGCAGCCCTACTCCGGATGAACAACCTTCATAGCTTCGACAGCTAGCCGGTAATGATCGTTGGTGTGGGGTGATCCGACCGGCCGAGCCATCCGTCCGGGCGACGATTGAGGAGCTCAAGCGCGGATCGGATCGAGGTGACCAGATCGGCGACCTCGCCGCCTTGGGCAAAGCGGTCGACCGCCGCGTGGACGATCCATCCCGCCTCGTCATTTCGCGTGTGGAAGTCGATCCACTCCTGTCGGGAAGGCGCTCCTGTTCGAAAATCGTAGGGATTCAGTCTGCCGCAGGCGGCGATCGTCTCATCGACGACTGCGATGACGCTCGCGTCGAATAAACTTCGGGTCGCCGCCAGTAACGAGCTGATCGCAAAAGTAGCATGGCGGAGGTGGTACGACGGCGTATTCAGACGCTCCCCCACGATCGGTGGGAAGGCGAGTCGGCTGCTGCTTCCATCGAACCATCGGACGACGAACGCGTCGTGCGTCCAGCCAACGCGCCGGAAATCGCCGAACAACGCGATTCCCTCGTCCGGTCCGACGCGAATGGAGGCCGCGAGGCGTTCCTTCAATTCGTTGAACCTCGTCTTTTCGTTGGGCAGCGCGCCCCAGCCCTCCCGCCCGATCTCGCCGCGATCGTGCACGGCAAGGAACCGCTGGAAAATGGCCTCGCGCTCGGTGGCCCACAACAGGACCTCGGGGTCGACCGCACGCAACCGATAGAAGTCCGTAAAGTTGTCTTGCTCGTCACTGAACTCGCGGTCGAACGCGTGCAAGTGCCCGCGATACTGCACGACGCCCCGAAGCGGTCCGTCCCAATACTCGTCAACGAGCTCGACGCTTTCCCATGAAGGCGTCTCGTCTTCCAACCTGTCGATCATCTCGACGCCTTGCACGCTTTAGTTCGCCGACGCAAGGGAAAGCGGGTCGGATGGTCAGACTTGCCCTGGTCCGCTACCGGTGGAGGATGACCGACATCCTCATCCGCCGCCTCGGCCCTGACGACGCCACCGTCTTCGATCGTGTCGACCCGGACGTTTTCGACGAACCCGTCCGCCCCGACCGCATCGCGGCGTATCTCGCCGAGCCGAGCCACCTGATGGTCCTCGCCCTCGCCGACGGGCTCGTCGTCGGGCAGTGCGCGGCGGTGATCCATCGGCACCCGGACAAAGTGACGGAGCTTTACATCGACGAGGTCGGCACGGCGTCGGGCTGGCGGCGGCAGCGGATCGCGCGGCGCGTGATGGCGGAGATGATCGCCTGGGGCCGCGAGCACGGCTGCGGCGAGGCGTGGGTGGGGACGGAGACGGACAACGAGGCGGCGCTGGAGCTTTACCGACACGCGAAGCCCAAGCCGCTGACCGAGGGGGTGTTTGTGATGTTCGAGTTCGATCTCGACGCGGAGTCCTGACGGGGCGGGGCGCCATCCTCCTGCCACAACGCCTCCCGACGTTCCGCTCGCCTTCCCTGATGAGCCCCTCCTTGCGCTTCCTCCGCTACGCCCTCCCGGTCGTCGTCCTCCTCGTCGCCGGCACCGCAGGCGGCTACATCACCTACCGGAACTATGAGCCCGACCGCACCCGCTATCCGGTGCGCGGCATCGATGTCTCGCACCATCAGGGGACGATCGACTGGCAGCGGGTCGCGGCCGATGACGTGGCGTTCGTCTTCATGAAGGCGACCGAGGGCGGCGATCACCTCGACACCGAATTCGCTCGCAATCTCGAAGGCGCACGCGAGGCGGGGCTGGCGGTCGGGGCGTATCACTTCTTCACGTTCTGCCGTCCCGGCGCGGACCAGGCGGCGAACTTTCTCGCCACCGTTCCCGATGAGGCAACCGACCTGCCGCCGGTCGTCGATCTCGAATATGCCGGCAACTGCGATTACCGGCCGACGGAAGCCGAACTCGCGGTGGAGCTTCAGGCTTTCCTCGCCCCGGTCGAGGCCCGCTTCGGGCGCGAGGTTGTCTACTACGCCACCGAGGCGTTTCTCGCCGACTACGGCGACGCGATCCCCGCGCGGCAGCTGTGGCGTCGCTCGATCGCGTGGGAGCCCGACACGCCCGACTGGATCGTCTGGCAGTACCACAATGCCGGCACGGTCGATGGCATCTCGGGGCCGGTGGACCTGAACGTGCTGAACGGCGAATTGGCGGGCCTTGTCGTCGGGCGGTAGTCGGCGTCACGGGAGATCTGTCCCGCCCCCTCCTTCGTCTTTGCCGGGCTTACCCGGCAACCCGTGATGCTCCTCACCACGCGCGATCGATGACGCTGCGGCCGCATCGCTCGGCGCATGTGGCGCGTCATCATGGGTCCCCGGGTCAAGCCCGGGGAAGACGAAGAAGGCGCTGTCGGGAATGGCTACCCCCGGAACGGCACATCCTCGCCGAAGGCGTATCCCCGCTGCGGCAGGCCAATGGCTTCGTAGAAGGCGTGCGCCCCTTTTCCGGTGGAAGCCGCTGTTGAGGCGGAGGATTGTTGCACGACTGCCGCACGGCCTCGGCCCGCGCGAATTCCATCAACCGACGGCCCACGCCCGTGCCGCGGGCGGCTTCATCCGCCACGAGATCGTCGATATACAGGGAGCGCCCTGATGCGAGGTCGTGCACGATCCGCCAGCCGATCGCTCCGACCGGCCGGCCGTCGTGGATGGCGGCGCAGAGGCGATAGCCTTCGCCTTGCGCGGCCTTCACCCGCGCCAGAAACTGATTTTCCGAAAGCATGTTGCGCAGCTGTCGCATGACCGGCCATACCGCCTGGAACGCCTCAGTCCCGACGCACTCGACCACATCCATCGCCATCATCTCTCCCGACAGCCCAAAAGGTTCGCATGATCGACCGCACTCAGACCGATTGGTATCGCGACGCGATCATCTATCAGGTCCACGTGAAATCGTATTTCGACTCGAACAATGACGGGATCGGCGATTTCCAGGGGCTGATCCAGCGCCTCGACTACATCAAGGATCTCGGCGTTTCGGCGATCTGGCTGATGCCCTTCTACCCCTCGCCGCTGCGCGACGACGGCTACGACATCGCCGACTATCGCGGCATCAACCCGTCCTACGGGACGATGGCGGACTTCCGGCAGTTCATCAAAGAGGCGCACAAGCGCGACATCCGCGTCATCACCGAGCTCGTCATCAACCACACCTCGGACCAGCACCCCTGGTTCCAGAAGGCGCGGAAGGCGAAGCGGGGCTCGGCGGCGCGGGACTTCTACGTCTGGTCGGACACCGACAAGAAGTACGAAGAGACGCGCATCATCTTCCTCGACACCGAGAAGTCGAACTGGACGTGGGATCCGGAAGCGAAAGCCTATTTCTGGCACCGCTTCTACAGCCACCAGCCCGACCTCAATTTCGACAACCCGAAGGTGCTCGAGGCGGTCATCGACACGATGTATTTCTGGCTCGACATGGGGGTCGACGGCCTCCGGCTCGACGCCATCCCCTACCTCGTCGAGCGCGACGGGACGAACAACGAGAACATCCCCGAGACGCACGCTGTCATCAAGAAGATCAGAGCCGCGCTCGACGCCCGCTACACCGACCGCATGCTCCTCGCCGAGGCCAATCAGTGGCCCGAGGACACGGCGGAATATTTCGGCAATGGCGACGAGTGCCACATGGCGTTCCACTTCCCGCTGATGCCGCGGATGTACATGGCGCTGGCCCAGGAAGACCGGCACCCGATCACCGACATCCTCCGCCAGACGCCGGAAATCCCCGAGGGGACGCAGTGGGCGGTGTTCCTCCGCAACCACGACGAGCTGACGCTCGAAATGGTGACGTCGAAGGAGCGCGACTACCTCTGGAGTTTCTACGCCGCCGAGCGGCGCGCCCGCATCAATCTCGGCATCCGGCGGCGTCTCGCGCCGCTGCTGGAGAACGACCGCCGCAAGATCGAGCTCCTCAACTCGCTCGTCCTCTCGATGCCGGGAACGCCGATCCTCTATTACGGCGACGAGATCGGCATGGGCGACAACATCTATCTCGGCGACCGCGACGGCGTCCGGACGCCGATGCAGTGGTCGCCGGACCGGTCGGGCGGCTTCTCGAAGGCCGATCCGGCGCGGCTGTTCCTGCCGGCGATCCAGGACCCGATCTACGGCTTCGATTCGGTCAACGTCGAAGCCCAGCAGCGGACGCCGTCCTCGCTCCTCTCGTGGGAGCGCCGGATGCTCTCGATCCGCCGCAACCTCAAGGTCTTCGGCCGCGGCACGCTCCGCTTCCTGCTGCCGAACAACCGAAAAGTGCTCGCCTATGTGCGCGAGCTCGGCGACGAGCGGGTGCTGTGCGTGGCCAACGTCTCGCGCGCGCCGCAGGCGGTCGAACTGGACCTCTCCGAGTTCAAGGGCATGGTGCCGACCGAGATGACCGGCGGCGAAACGTTCCCCGTGGTCGGCGAGGCGACATACCAGCTGACGCTCTCCGCCTACGGCTTCTACTGGTTCTCGCTGAGCCCGGCCGCCGCCCGGACCGCGACCCCGATCGCGCCGGAGCTGTTCACGCTGGTGCTCTCGAACCGGCTGTCGTCGGTGCTCACCGGCCGCGAGCGGACGGCGTTCGAAAAAACCATCGCACCCGGCCACATCGCGGCGCAGCGCTGGTTCGCCGGCAAGAAGGACCGGATCGCGAGCACGGCGCTCGACGATTTCGCCATCCTCGAGAACGGGACGGGCTCGGAAGGCTACATCCTGCCCACCGTCGCCGTGACGCTCCGCGGCGGGGCGAAGCAGACCTATTTCGTGCCGGCCGCCTACAGAGACACCGAGGACGACGCCCTCCTCCCCTACGCCATCGCCCGCGCCCGGCGCGGCGCGCGGACCGGTCTCCTCTATGGCGCGGCGGAGGCGCCCGATTTCGCGCTGTCGGTGGTCGCGGCGATCCGGGACGACGTCACGCTGCCGACCGCGGCGGGGGGCGCGATCCGGTTCAAGGCGACGCAGGCGCTGCCGGAGCACGTCGCGGCCGACGCCAGCGAGGTGAAGCGGCTCGCGGGCGAGCAGAGCAACACGTCGATCGCGCTCGGCAAGACGATGATGCTGAAGCTCTTCCGCGTGCTGCGGCCGGGAATCCATCCCGACATCGAAATGGGCCGCTACCTCACCGAAATCGCGCACTTCGCCAACACGCCCGCAGCGCTGGGCTCGGTGGAGCTGATCGCCGCCGACGGGACGCCGACCGCGCTCGCATTCCTTCAGGCCTTCGTGCCGAACCAGGGCGATGCGGCGACGCTCGCCATCGACGAGTTGAAGCGCGACCTCGATCTCGAGGTCGTGGCAACGCCCGCCGAAGTCACCACCGAATCGCAGAACCGCTTCCTCGGCTACGCTTCGATCATCGGCAAGCGGATCGGCGAACTGCACGCCGCCCTCGCGCGCCCGACCGACGAGCCGTTCTTCGCGCCCGAACCGATCGGGGCGGATCACATGACGGCCCAGCTCGCGGCTTCGACCGCCATCGCCGACCAGGCGTTCGCGGCGCTCGCCAACGTTCCGGCGGGGAGCAACGACGCCGCGGATGCGCTCCGTTCACGACGGGGCGACGTCGTGGCGCTTCTCGGTTCGCTTGCGGCGACGCCGGCGGACGCGCTCCGGACGCGCGTCCATGGCGACCTTCATCTCGGCCAGGTGCTGATCGCCAAGGACGACGTGGTCGTCGTCGATTTCGAGGGCGAGCCCGGCAAATCGACCGAGGCGCGGCGGACCAAGGACACGCCGCTCCGCGACGTTGCGGGGATGCTGCGCTCGTTCGCCTACGCCGCGGATACCGCGACGCAGTCGATCGCGCAGCGCTTCGCCGACAAGGCTGGCGCCGCGGCTGACTATTCGGCCAACTGGCGGAAGGCGGTCGAAGCTGCCTTCATGGCGGCCTACGAGGCTGCGACCGCGGGGACCGGCGCCTGGGTGGCCGACGCCGCCGACCGCCTGCGTCTCCTCCGGTTCCACCTCCTCACGCGCGCGCTCTACGAGATCGTGTATGAGGCCAACAACCGCCCGGACTGGATCGGCACGCCGGCTCGGGGTGTAATCGAGATCCTCGAAACGAAAGCCTGACCCGATGGCCGGAAAAACCCCGCGCGACCAAGCCAGCAGCGAACGCCCGCGCGGGAAGGCGAAGACCGCGGCCTCGTCGAAGGCGGCGGCCGGCGCCGACCCGGCCGTGGTCGCTTCGGCTGCGGGCGCTTCGGCTTCGGCACGGCGTTCGGCGTCGGCGAAGGCCGGCGAGGCGGGAGCTGCGGGCGCGGTGGTGAACACTGCAGCTTCGGCCGCGGCGACTGCGGCGGCTGCCGACGCCGGGGCGGCAGCCCTCGCGCCGCCGGGCGGCAGGCTGACGCGGCCGTCGGCCGTCCTCCGCGCCGACGTCATCGACGCCATCGTCAGCGCCCGGCACGGCGATCCGTTCAGCGTGCTCGGCGCGCATGAGATTGCGCCCGGCCAATGGGAAATCCGCGCCTTCCTCCCGCAGGCAAGCCGTGCCGTGGTCATCAGCCGCGACGGCAAGCGCTCGCTGTCGCCGATGTTCCGCGCCCATCCGGCGGGCTTCTTCATCGCGACGATCAGATCCGACGGGAAGCCCGCCTATTGCCTCGCGGTCGACAGCGCCGCGGGATCGACGGTCGAGCACGACCCTTACGCCTTCGGCTCGTCGATCACCGGCGACGAGCTCGCCGCGCTCCGCGACGTCGGCTCGGACCGGCCGTATCACATCCTCGGCACGCATTCGGTCACGCTCGACGGCGTGAAGGGTTTTCGCTTCGCCGTATGGGCGCCGAACGCGCAGCGCGTCTCGGTGGTGGGCGATTTCAACGGCTGGGACGGACGCCGCCACCCGATGCGGCTCCGCCACGAGGCCGGGGTCTGGGAGCTGTTCATCCCCGGCGTCACCGCCGGCCGGCGCTACAAATACGAGATCAGGACGCCGGCGGGCGCCCTCCTCCCCCTGAAATCGGACCCGTTCGCCTTCGCCGCCGAAATCCCGCCGGCAACGGCATCGATCGTCGCCGACCTGCCCGACTTCCCGGTGACGCCGCGGTCGGCTTCGGCGCGGATCATGGGCGATCCGCGGAAGGAGCCGATCTCGATCTACGAGGTGCATCTCGGCTCATGGATGCGGGTGCCCGAGGAAGGCGGCCGGCCGCTGACCTATCGCGAGCTTGCCGCGAAACTCATCCCCTACGTCCTCGAAATGGGGTTCACCCACATCGAGCTCCTTCCGATCACCGAGCATCCGTTCGACGGATCGTGGGGCTACCAGCCGGTGTCGCTGTTCGCGCCGACGAGCCGGTTCGGCACGCCGGAAGATTTCATGGCGTTCGTCGATGCCGCGCACGAAGCGGGCATCGGCATCCTCCTCGACTGGGTGCCCGGCCATTTTCCGATCGACGCGCACGGGCTCGCTTTTTTCGACGGGACCCACCTCTACGAGCACGCCGACCCGCGCCAGGGTTTCCATCAGGACTGGGGCACGGCGATCTACAATTTCGGCCGGGCGGAGGTCGCGGCGTTCCTGACCGCGAACGCGCGCTTCTGGCTCGAGCGCTACCGGCTCGACGGGCTCCGCGTCGATGCGGTGGCGTCGATGCTCTACCTCGACTACTCGCGCAAGCACGGCGAGTGGGTGCCGAACCAGTTTGGCGGGCGCGAGAACCTCGAGGCGATCTCGTTCCTCCGCCGCGTCAACGAGGCGACCTACGCCAACGCGCCGGGGATCATCACCGTCGCCGAGGAATCGACGGCCTTCGGCGGCGTGTCACACCCCACCTATGACGGCGGGCTCGGCTTCGGCTTCAAGTGGAACATGGGCTGGATGCACGACACCCTCCGCTACATCAAGGAGGACCCGGTCCACCGGCGCTACCACCACAACGACCTCTCGTTCGGCCTCCTCTACGCCTTCTCCGAGAATTTCGTCCTGCCGCTGAGCCATGACGAGGTGGTGCACGGGAAAGGCTCGATCCTCGGCCGCATGCCGGGCGACCACTGGCAGCGCTTCGCCAATCTCAGGGCCTATTACGGCTTCATGTGGGGGCACCCCGGCAAGAAGCTCCTGTTCATGGGGAGCGAGTTCGGCCAGCAGGGCGAATGGAACTACCGGCAGAGCCTCGACTGGCACCAGGCCGAGGAGCCGCTCCACAGGGGCGTCCAGAAGCTGGTCGCCGACCTCAACGGCATCTACCGCGGCCTGCCGGCCCTCCACCAGCGCGACTGCGAGGCCTCGGGCTTCCAGTGGCTCGTCGGCGACGACGCCGAGAACAGCGTGATCGCCTGGCTGCGCCGCGGCGACGGCGGCGCGGAGGTCGTGGTCGTGTGCAATTTCACGCCGGTGCCGCGGCACGGCTACCGTATCGGCGTGCCGGCGGGCGGCTTCTATCGCGAGGCGCTCAACACGGATGCCGCGATCTATGGCGGCGGCAATATCGGCAATGGCGGCGGCGTGCATGCCGAGCCGGTGGAAGCCCACGGCCAGGCCCAGTCGATCAGCCTCACCCTGCCGCCACTCGCGGCGCTGTTTCTGGTGCGGGGGTAGGTCGGCAGCCGGAAATGGCGTTGCGGCGGAGCGGGCCGACGCGGCTGTGTCGTTGCCGCCATCGAAATTGGCTGGGGCGCCAGCAGCCACACTAAGACGCATTCAGTTAATAGAATCAATCTGTTAAAATAACTCAGACATCCGTCATCCAACGGAATTCCAACAATAGAATGAGACGACGTGAGACAACATGAGACGACACGCGACCCTTATTTGATCAAATCGCCAACGCTATTGACGACGGGGATAGCGGTCTCGCCTATTGTAAATTTCTTGCCGGCCTTGGTGAAGTTGAACTCGAAGAATCCTCCGCGCCACTTCCCATGCGCGGACACCGCGTCCGCCGTGAGCATCAGAATTGCCGGATGACCCGTCTCGCTCACCACAGCCGCCAAGGCGATATGTCGAGGAGCAACCTTGAACACGTCGACAGAGTAGCGGTCCTCGGAAAGTTCCCGCGCCAGCTTTACTTCGATCGAGAGATGCTGCCCCTTGATGATGGCAAGGATGTCCTCACCGCCGTCCGGGTCCGCACCAGGTGCCACCTGTCCGCCGCCGATCTGAATGAAGCCGCCGACATAACTCACGACGCCTTCGCGCACGAAACTGCGCTTGCTGACTTCCTGTGTCGTGGAAGTCGGCCTCTCACCGAGCGCCAGCCACGGGTAGTCGACGTTGAGCACCCTCGCTAGAACCCGCATCACGGACGGTACTGGAATAGATCGTCCGGAGAACCACGCGCTCACCGCTTGTCGGGAAAGCTTGACACCCTCCGCGGCAAGACGCTCATGAAGCCACGCCAGCCGGCCGTGACCGGAGGGGGCCTGCGGGTAGCCACTCAGCGCCTTGTCAATCCGCTTGGCGAAAGCCGCAGCATTAGAGGATCGGGGTGACTTGGCTGTGCCCGTCATGGGGACGCGATTTCCTTCGCCTATCCCTGTTGGTGTGAGGCCGCCTGTACCAACAACCTACCAACAATCCGCTGAGACGCACAGCGCCTAGCTGAGACGCGCTGACGCAAAAACGGTTGATAATCCTAGTCTTTATCGCCTGTCAGGCGACTATGAGACGCCCTGATACGGACATGTGGCTGGGGCGCCAGGATTCGAACCTGGGATCACGGGACCAAAACCCGTTGCCTTACCGCTTGGCCACGCCCCATCGCAACGCGCCCTGTCTCGCCGGACGGGCGCCGCGCCTTCCTAACGGCTGCGGTTCCGCCGGGCAATCGCAGGCGGATGCGCCGGAAGCGCGCCGCGTTCGGGGCGTGGGAGGCGCAGGTCGGGTCGCGCCATTTCGGCACGGACGACGAAAGGTCGTTTTCGGGCGTTGCGGCCCGCAAGGCCCATGGCTATAAGGCGCCCACCGAGCGGCGGAGTGTAGCGCAGCCTGGTAGCGCACCACGTTCGGGACGTGGGGGCCGCAGGTTCAAATCCTGCCACTCCGACCATTCGCTGCTCTCGGTAATCGCGGGTATCCCGAGCCCGCCGCGCCGCGGTGCCGTATCGCCCGCGCCGCACCAACGCCCGCCGTCATCAACGCCGTGCCGTCGTGAGCCGGGGCATCGCAATGCGCTGCCTGATGCCGAATCGCGTTTCCGGCGCGAACCCGAGGCGAGCCTCACGCTCCTGCCGGCGATTCCAAAAAAACGAAAAAGGCCGCGCATAGCGCGGCCTTCGAGATCGCTGGCAGAAGCGACGGGTCTAGGCGGGCGCGAGGTTGCCGGCCGCGGGCTTGCCGCGCTCCATGACGACCTCGTAGCTCACCTTCTGACCCTCGACGAGGGTGCGCATCCCGGCCCGCTCGACGGCGGTCACGTGGACGAAAACGTCCGGCCCGCCGCCGATCGGAGCGATGAAGCCGAAACCCTTCTGCGTGTTGAAGAACTTGACGGTACCCGTTGCCATGATGGCCTCCATTTTCTCTCGTCACCCGGAGGTGAGCTGCCGGCCGAAACATTCGGACCGGCTCTTCGAACTCGGCGGTGACTTGAAAAAGGCTCGGGCAGAGCGATCGACAAGGCAGAGCGAAATCTCGAACGGGGCGGAAGTTAGCGTTCCGCGGGCGACACGACAAGTTGTCCGGTGGCGCAACCAACAGCGTCGGGCGATCGCCTGGGCGCAAGAGGCTTTCGATCGCCCGCGATTCCGGTCGACGAGACGGCGCGGATGGTGCCGACACCACAGGAGCGGTTTGCCCGAAGTCGCTCGGCAAGGCCGCGGCAAGCGCCGCTCGATGCTGCCGTCCACAACGCGGAGGCGAGAGACCGCCGGCCATTCCCGCCGGGCGCCGTGTCCGGCGCGCATTGGCCGGGAGAACCGGCTCGCGCTGCCGCCGCCGTCATTGTTCCAACGCCACTTGATCGTTAACAGTGGAACGCTCGCCTGAGGGGGCGGGCGGCCGAGCGATTTTGGGGGAGGAAACCATGACGCGCGCCCGCATTGGCCTTGCCGCGATTCTCGCGGTGGCGGGGAGTTCGTCCGCACTCGCGGAAATCAGCATCAACCAGGCGGCGATCACGGGTGGTCAGCTCGTCATCGCCGGCCGCACCGACGTGGCGAACCAGACGGTCGCCATTGCCGGCACGGACTTCACCGCTGCGGTCGACAGCCGCGGCACGTTCCGGTTCGAAGTCTCCTACCTGCCGCCGACCTGCATCGTCGACCTCGTGGCCGGGGCCGAGCGGCGGGACGGCGTGGTGATCGCGAGCTGCGGGCCAGTGGGCCCGGCGGGCGACGCCGGGGCCAAGGGCGGCGACGGCGCGACCGGTCTCCAGGGAACGCAGGGCGTGCCCGGCCCGGTCGGTCCGGCGGGTGCCGCGGGCCCGGCCGGCCCCGCCGGCGAGGCGGGTGCGGCGGGCGCTGCAGGCGCTCCCGGTCCGCAGGGGGAACGCGGCGCAACGGGCGCACGCGGCGCGGCGGGTCCCGCCGGCGCGGCCGGGCCGGCTGGCCCGGCCGGCGCAGTGGGTCCGGCGGGCGCTGCAGGTCCTGCGGGCGCGGCGGGTGCCGTCGGTCCCGCGGGTGCGGCCGGTCCGGCGGGTCCGCAGGGTGAGCGCGGGCCAGCGGGGCCTGCGGGTGCCGCGGGCGCCGCTGGTGCGGCCGGCGCAACGGGCGATCGCGGAGCGGCCGGTCCGGCAGGCCCCGCCGGTCCGGCGGGTCCCGCCGGCGCCGCGGGCATGATGGGTCCGGCCGGGCCGATCGGCGCGACCGGCGACGCGGTCTTCGCCAATGCCGAGACGGGCGGCGTGAAGATCTGCGCCGGCAGCGTCACCTGGGGGCCGCTCGCGGCCAACACGCAGCCGGCGGAGAACTACATGATGGTCGTGCCGCAGGACTGGACGCAGGCGACCTGCACCGCCCTCTTCCAGGGCTTTGCCGGCCCGAACGGCCCGCGCGGCACCGCAACCCGGTTCGGCTGCATGTTCGCCGACGAGCCGCTCGTGGTGTGGGACGACTTCTCGGCGCGCAGCTGCGGCTGGTAGCGCCGGCGACGGCTCTGGCGTGCGCCGGGGCAAATCGGGCGTGACATTCCGCGGCAGCATGGGAGCCGCGCCTTGTCACGCCCCTATACCGGGGAGTAACGGTGGCGCCCCCATATTGGGGGTACCCGCCAATCCGTGGCGGCGATTCGCCGAAGACATGTCCGTGGCTACCAAGACCCCAATCGACCGACCGTTCCGCTCCCGCGAGGCCCTGAAGCGCGAGAGCGCGCTGCTCGGCCAGTACCGCGCCATCGCCAACCCCGAACTGCAGATGATGCAGTCCATGTCGCCGCAACGGGCCCCCGGGTCCGGGCGCGACGAGGGGGAGACGCTGCCTCCCGGCGCGGGAACGGGCGAAGCGCACCAGCGCTAGCCCGACCTTGGCGGGCGCCGAACGGCGATACCCGCGGCTCGGAGTGAGCGTGCTCCTCCACGATGCCGGGCGCGTCCTCCTCGTCCTTCGGGCCAACGAGCCCTATGCGGGGCACTGGAGCCTGCCGGGCGGCCGCGTCGAGTTCGGCGAAACGCTGCGCGACGCCGCCCGCCGCGAATGCCTCGAAGAGACCGGCCTCGTCGTCGCCATCGGCGCGGAAGCAGGGGCTTCCGAGATACTCGAGCCCGAAGCCGGGCCGGCGGCCGAAACGCACTTCGTCGTCGTGACCTACGCTGCGACGCGCGAAAGCGGGACGCTCGCGGCCGGCGACGACGCCGCTGACGCGGCGTTCTTCACTGCCGGCGAAGCCGAATCGCTTCTCCTGACGCCGCAGACGCGGGCCCTTCTCGCGCGCGCACCATGAGACGGAGCCGCACCGCCGCCCTTCTCGTCGCCGCAACTCTCGCTGTCGCAGGGCCGGCCGCGGCGCAGGACAAGCCATACGCGGAGCAGCTCGGCCGCCTCGCCGAAATCCTCGGCTCGCTCCACTACCTCGCCGGGCTGTGCGATCCCGGCCCGTCGCCCTACCGCGGACAGATGACGGCGCTCCTCGATGCCGAGGCGCCCGAAGCGGCGTTCCGGGCGCAGCTGGTCGACCGTTTCAACCTCGGCTTTTCCAGCTTCGCCGCCGTCCACCGCCAGTGCACGCCGGCCGCCCGCGAGGCCATCGTCCTTTACCGTGCCGACGGCGCGGCGCTTGCGGCCGACATCGCTGTTCAGTACGGCACACCGGTGCCGCAGACTCCCCCGAATGCGGTGCCGCCACCTGCCGGTGGTTGAGTTAGTGAGGCATTAACGCAATAGGCCGGCTTTTTAGCGTTCCGTTAACCGGCAGTTCACGGTTAAATGGTGCTGCCGCTGATTCATGTTAGATTCACGCGGCTTGCGATCCGCGGCCCGGGAGATCGACCATGAACGAAGCCGAGAACGAGACCACTGTTCCGATCGCCGAGCAGAAGAAGGTCGCGCTCGCCTATCTCACGCAGGCTTGGGACGACGCGGTCGCCGAGGGCGTCGAATCGGACGTGCTCGCCCACGCGGCGCTCTTTGCCGCGCTGTCCGACCTCATCATGTCGTATGGCGAGGAGGCGGTCGCCGAGCTGGCGTCGAACCTCGAGGCCCGGATCCGGAACCGCGAGTTCACGCTGAACCGGACGCTGCAGTAGCCTCCCGCAAGCCGTTCTGCCCGTTGCGCTATTTCGCTTCCGCGGCGGACGGCCGCGGAAAAAGCGGGTGATCACCGCGCCGCGGGTCTATCCATCGTCGTCCATAGCGCCTACCTGTTGGCAGGTCCGACAGGCGCGGGCCGATCCCTCACACCACGAGAGGTCGACGACATGACGGATGCGGTCTCACTCGAACTCCTTGCGTTCAATCTGAAGCTGCTCGCACGGCAGCGGCGGAAGACGATCCTCATTTCGGCAGGCAAGATCGAGGACAAGGAACGCATGCTCCCGACGATCCGGGAGCTGCACGGCCTCGACGCCGACATCTACGCCACCCCCGGCACCCATCGCTTCCTCAGCGCGAACGGCGTGAAGGCGACGGCGATCAACAAGATCGCCGACGAAGCGCCGCCGAACATCCTCACCTTCCTCAAGGACAACCGGTTCGACCTCGTCGTGAACATCCTGACGGGAGACCAGGACTACGACGAAGGCTCCGACGCACGGACGATCCGCCGGCTGTCGATCGAGAACGGCATTCCGCTCATCACCGACGCCGACGTCGCAATCGCAACGCTCCGGCAGGTTCTGAAGGACGTCGAGCGCGGCACGTACCAGTACAAGATCGCCGACCCGTCCGAGCCGTGGAACCTCCGGCTCCACTTCCTCGACATCGTCCGCCAGCATGGCGGCTTCGCCAACCACCACGCCCATTTCGACAAGGCGTATCTGATCACCCGCGAGAACCTTCAGCTGTCGCAGGTCGACATGCAGAAGAAGTGGGAGCTCTACCGCTACCTCAAGCAGAGCTACACGCACGACACGCTCGTCGAGCGCATCAGCCGCGGCCTCGAGGCTATGATCGCGCAGGGCGTCACCTACTGCCGGACGATGGTGGACGCCGACTCGATCGTCGGCCTCCTGCCGATCCGCGCCGCGGTCGAGGTGAAGGCCCGTTACGCCGACAGGATCCAGTTCGAGATCGGCATCCAGCCGCTCGAGGGCGTCCTCGATCCGGCGACGTTCGAGCGCTACCACGAAGCCTGCACGATGGCCGACTATTGCGGCGGCCTCCCCTCGCGCGACCGGCCGCGGCCGGAAGCGCATCTCGACGTGGTGCTCGACCTCGCCAAGCGCCTCGGCAAACCGGTCGACGTCCACATCGATCAGGAGAACAATCCGCTCGAGAACGAGACGGAACTCCTCGCCGAAAAGGTGATCGAGCACGGCATGCAGGGCCGCGTCTTCGGCATCCACGCGATCTCGCTCTCGGCAAAACACGAGCGCGAGCAGGACCGCATCATCGAGAAGGTGAAGGAAGCCGACCTCGGCATCGTCATCTGCCCGTCGGCGGCGCTGTCGATGAAGATGCTCGGCATGGAGGCGCCGCTCCACAATTCGATCGCGCCCTATCCGAAGCTCCGCGAAGCGGGCGTGCGGACCTATCTCGGCGTCGACAACGTCCACGACCTTTTCATGCCGCTCGTCGACGGCGACATCTGGACGGAGTGCCGGATGCTGATGGAGGCGACGCGCTTCTACGACATCGATGCGGTGGCGGAGTGGGCGAGCCAGCGGCCGATCGAGGCGCGGCTCGGCCGCGGCATGTCGGCCGCGCGGCGGCCGGCCGGCAGCGGCGCGGCGCCCTATCTCCGGGTGGCCGGCTCGTAGCGGACCGCACATGCCATTGTCGTGGACGGAGCTGCCGGAGCGTGGCGTCGTCGAGGTGAAAGGCCCCGACGCGCGCCACTTCCTGCACAACCTCCTGACGACGGACGTGACGCGGATCGCCCCCGGCACGGCCGGCTATGGCGGCCTCCTGACGCCGCAGGGAAAGATCCTCTTCGACTTCATCGTGCATGACGCCGGCGGGGACTGCTTCCTCCTCGACGTCGCCCGCGACAGGGCGGCGGAGCTCACGAAACGGCTCGGCTTCTACAAGCTCCGCGCCGCCGTCACGATCGCGGACCGATCGGACGCACTCCGCGTGATCGCAGCCTGGGGAAACACGGCGATCGCGCCGGCCGGCGCCGTCGCGGCGATCGATCCGCGGCTGCCCGAACTCGGCCTCCGCCTCATCGTTGCCGCGGCCGATGCGCTCCCCGACGAAGGCCGCGCATCGCCCGCAGCCTACGCCGCGCACCGCATCGCGCTCGGCGTGCCCGACGGCGGGACCGATTTCGCCTTCGGCGACGCGTTCCCCCACGACGCCGACATGGACCAGCTCGGCGGCGTCGATTTCACGAAAGGCTGCTACACCGGCCAGGAGATCGTCGCCCGCATGGAGCACCGCGGCACCGCGCGGCGGCGGATCGTCCGCGTCTCGGCCGACGCGCCGCTGCCGCCCGCGGGAACGCCCGTCATGGCGGGCGAGGTGGAGATCGGGACGCTCGGCTCGGCCGACGGCGTGGCGGGACTGGCCATGCTGCGGATCGACCGCGCGGCGGATGCCATGCGGGTGGGTCAGCCGATCACCGCGGCGGGCGTTCGTTTGACCCCGGCTCTCCCCGCCTGGGCCCGCTTCACGTGGCCCGACGCGCCGGCAAGCTAGCCACGCATGCTTCGCGCCCCACCCCTTTTCGTCATCCCGGCGAAGGAGCGTCTGAGGAAACACGGCGGTCCCGACGTTGCGGCTGCCCCCCTTTCTTCACCTCCCCCCTTGCGGGGGAGGCCGGGAGGGGGACTTGCGGCCCGTGTGCCGGGCACGGCCGAATTGGCTGGGCGGCCGAAAATGGGTGGCGACGCCGCCCGCAGGCACCCTGTCCGCATTCCAGCCGCTCGCATGGCGGGGAAGCATGCGCCCCCGTAAACCCACCCCGGACCCACCCCGCGCGTGGCAGCGGATGCTGTCTGGCCGCAGGCTCGATCTTCTCGATCCGTCGCCGCTCGACATCGAGATCGAGGACATCGCGCACGGGCTCGCGCGCGTCGCGCGGTGGAACGGGCAGACGCGCGGGCACTACCCGTTCTCGGTGGCGCAGCACTCGATCCTCGTGGTCCGCATCGTCGAGCTCACCGCGCGCGAAATCGGTCCACGCGGGCGGTTCGCGGCCCTCCTCCACGACGCCCCGGAATACGTGATCGGCGACATGATCTCGCCCTTCAAGGCGGTGATCGGCGGCGACTACAAGACGGTGGAGCACCGGCTCCTCGCCGCGATCCACCGCCGGTTCGAGCTGCCCGCCACGCTGCCGGCGTCGGCGACGGCGGCGATCAAGGCGGCCGACCGCGTCGCCGCCTTCCACGAAGCGACGCGGCTTGCCGGGTTCGCGCAGGCCGAGGCGCAAAAATTCTTCGGCAGGCCGGGGATCAGCGCCGACGGACTCGAGCTCGATCCGTGGCCGACGGACGAAGCCGAAGCGCGGTTCCTCGCGGTTTTCGAGACGCTGCGGGCCGCGGCGCACCGCGAGAGCGGTGACCCGGCCGCTCCGGGCGGCTAGAGTCCTCCCATGCCGTCCGTCCATGTCTGCTCGCTGCCGCTCCTCGAATCCACCGCCACGGCGTCCGGCGCGAGCCATCTCGTCACCATCGTCGACGTCGGCACGCCGGTGCGGCGCCCGTCGGTGATTCCCGCCGACCGGCACCTCTTCCTCGGCTTCCACGACATGACCATCGCCGGTCCGGGCGTGCGGCTTCCGGCCGAGCACCACATCCGCACGCTCCTCGACTTCGTCCGCGAGGACTGGGACCGGATGCGGCCGCTCCTCGTCCACTGCTATGCCGGCATCAGCCGCTCCACGGCGGCGGCGTTCATCACCGTGTGTGCGTCGAGCCCCGATCGCGACGAGGCCGAGATCGCGGCTTGCCTTCGCCGCTCGTCGCCCACCGCATTCCCCAACCCGCTGATGGTTTCCATCGCCGACCGGATGCTCGGCCGCGGCGGCCGGATGTCGGCGGCGATCGCCGGGATCGGCGAGGGCGTCGCCGGCGTCGACTCCACCCCGTTCTCGCTGCCGCTCCGCGCCTGAAATGGCCGTCCGGACGTCGATCGAGATCGGCCTTTCCGCCGTGATCGTCGCGGTCGACGGGACGACGCCGAAGATATTCGCCGTGCGCCAGCCGGGGAGCGACGGCGAGGAGGTCGACGGCCTGCCGCTCGGGCCGTTCGACCCGCTCCGCCACCGGACGCTCGAAATCGGCCTCCGCTCCTTCGTCGAGGACCAGACGGGCCTCTCGCTCGGCTATGTCGAGCAGCTCTACACGTTCGGCGATCGCGGCCGGCAGGCGCGCCGCGGCGACGCCGATCACGTCGCATCGGTCGGCTACCTCGCCCTCACCCGTATCGCCGACGGCCACGACGCGCCGGAGGGAACCGGCGGCCACTGGCGGCCGTGGTACGATTTCTTCCCGTGGGAGGATTTCCGCGAGGACCGGCCGCCGATCCTCGACGACGCCATCCTCCCCGCGCTCCGCGCCTGGAGCACGGCCGATCCCCTCGCCGCGCCGCCCGGCCGCGCGCTCGGCCGGCGCGAGCGCCTCCGCCTCGCCTTCGGCACCGGCGACGTGCCGTGGGACGAGGAGCGCGTCCTCGACCGATACGAGCTCCTCTACGAGGCCGGACTCGTGGTCGAAGCGCAGCGCGACGGGCGCGTGCCGGCCGGGGCGACGCTGCCGGTGCTGGGCGCGCCGATGCGCCACGACCACCGCCGCATCCTCGCCACGGCGATCTCGCGGCTCCGCTCGAAGCTGAAATACCGGCCCGTGGTCTTCGAACTTCTGCCGCCGGAGTTTACGCTGACCGAACTGCAGCAGACGGTCGAAGCCATCGCGGGGCGCCACGTGCACAAGCAGAACTTTCGGCGCGTCGTCGATGCCGGCGGCCTCGTCGAGGCGACCGGCACCACCAGCGTCGCCACCGGCGGGCGCCCCGCCGCGCGCTTCCGGTTCCGGCGGAACGTCCTTCTCGAACGGCCCGGCGCGGGCGTCCGGCTCGGGTCGCGGACGTGAAGATCCAGAAGCGGCGGACACCGGCGCGGCGCACCGCGGCGACACGGGACCTGGTGCGGCGCTTCGGCTTCGGCGGCGACGATGCGCCGCCGACGCCCGAGCGTCTCGGCGCCAAGGGCGCCGGGCTCGCGGCGATGGCGGCGCTCGGCCTCCCGGTGCCGCCGGGCTTCATCCTCACCACCGAGTTCGGCCGGCGCCCGCGCGACGCCAATGGCGATCCCGAGGGCATCGACGCGGTGCTCGCCGACGCGATCGAGAGCCTCGAAGGCGCGACCGGCCGGCGCCTCGGCGACCCCGACCGCCCGCTCCTCCTCGCCGTGCGCGGTGGCACACGCGGGTCGATGCCGGGGCTCCTCGACACGATCCTCAATGTCGGCCTCAACGAGAAGGTGGCGGCCGGCCTCGCGCGGAACGATCCGCGCTTCGCCTTCGACACGTTCCGCCGCTTCATCCACGCCTTCTCCGACCGTGTGCTCGGCGTCGACGCCGCGGTCTTCGAGGACCGGGTGACGGAGCCGGCGGGCACGCCGGCGGAGCTCCGCGCGCTGTGCCGGTCGCTGCTCGCCGTCGTCGCGGAAGAGACCGGGTCGGCTTTCCCGGCCGATCCGGCCGCCCAGCTCCGCGCCGCCGTCCGCGCCGTCCTCGCCTCATGGGACGGTCCGGGCGCGCGGGCGCACCGCGCGCTCCATGCCATCCCCGACGAATGGGGCATCGCGGTCACGGTCCAGGCGATGGTGTTCGGCAACACCGGCCCGTCGTCCGGTACCGGTTTCGTCCTCACGCGCGACCCGCAGTCCGGCCGGAAGGCCCTGTCGGGCGAGTTCCTGTTCGACGCGCAGGGCTATGACGTCGCGGCGCGGGCCGCCGACCGCGTGCCGATTCTCGACGCCATCGGAACGCGCGATTCGCTCGCCCGCCGCCTGCCGGACGTCTTTTCCGAGCTGATCGCCGCCGCCTCGCTCCTCGAGCGGCGCCTCGGGGACATGCAGGAGCTGGAATTCACGGTCGAGGACGGGAAGCTCCATCTCCTCCAGACGCAGCCCGCGCGGCGATCGGCCGGGGCCGGCGTGCGCGTGGCGGTAGAGATGGCGCTCGAAGGCCTCATCACGCGCGACGACGCGCTGCTGCGCGTCGATCCCGCCTCGCTCGACGAACTGCTGCACCCGACGATCGATCCGCGGGCGACGCGCGACGTCCTCGCGGTCGGCCTCCCGGCTTCGCCGGGCGCGGCATCGGGCGAGATCGTGTTTTCGGCCGAGGAGGCGGAGGCGGCGCCGAAACTCGGCCGGCGCGTCATTCTCGTCCGCACCGACACGAGCCCCGAGGACGTCCACGGCATGCATGGCGCGCAGGCGATCCTGACGGCGCGCGGCGGCCTGACGAGCCACGCCGCGATGGTGGCGCGCGGCATGGGGAAACCCTGCATCACCGGCGCATCGGAGATCCGGATCGACACGCGGCAGCAGGTCCTCCTCGCCCGCGGCCGCACGTTCCGCGCCGGCGACGTCATCACCGTCGACGGGTCGACCGGCGAGGTGCTGGCCGGCGAGGTGCCGACCCGCCACGCCGACCTCTCGCCCGAATTCACCATGCTTCTCGCCTGGGCCGACCAGCGGCGGCGGATGGGGACGCGCGCCAATGCCGAGACGCCGGAGGACGCCGAGGCGGCGCTCCGCTTCGGCGCCGAAGGCATCGGCCTCTGCCGCAGCGAGCAGATGTTCTTCGCGCCCGAACGGCGGCCGATCATGCTCGAAATGATTCTCGCCGAGACGCGCGAGGACCGGCGGAAGGCGCTGGAGCGGCTGCTGCCGGTGCAGCGCCAGGACTTCCTCGCGCTCTTCCGCATCATGCGCGGCCGGCCGGTGACCGTCCGCCTTGTCGACCCGCCCCTCCACGAATTCCTGCCGCGCCAGGACGACGAGATCGACGCGCTGGCAGCGGCCATGGGCATGGCGCCCGAGCACCTTCGCAACCGCATCGAGGGGCTGTCGGAGTTCAACCCGATGCTCGGCCACCGAGGCGTCCGCGTCGCGATCACCTACCCGGAAATCATCGAGATGCAGACGCGCGCCATCCTCGAGGCGGCGCTCGACGCCGGCGGCGGGGTGGCGCCGGAGATCATGGTGCCGCTCGTCCTCGACCGGGCGGAACTCGACGCGGTCCTCGCCTGCATCTCGAGGGTCGCCGAAGCCATCGCGGCGGAGCGGGGCTCGGCGCCCCGCTACACGGTCGGCACGATGATCGAGCTGCCGCGCGCGGCGCTCCGGGCCGGCGAGATCGCGCGCTCCGCCGCGTTCTTCTCGTTCGGCACCAACGACCTGACCCAGACGACGCTCGGCATATCGCGCGACGATTCCGCCGCCTTCCTCGGCCGCTACGCCCGCGCCGGCATCCTCGCGCGCGACCCGTTCGTCACCATCGACCGCGACGGCGTGGGCGAACTCGTCCGCATCGCCGCCGAGCGCGGCCGCGCCGCGCGACCCGACCTCGTCCTCGGCGCCTGCGGCGAGCACGGCGGCGATCCGGCATCGATCGCGTTCTTCGCCGAGGTCGGGCTCGACTACGTCTCGTCCTCGCCCTTCCGCGTGCCGATCGCCCGGCTCGCCGCCGCGCAGGCGGCGATCACCGCGGACAGGCGGGAGGGCGGGGCGCGGTAGCTCGCGCGATGCCCTCCTCCATCACCGCTCATCCCCGCGGAAGAAAAGAGGCTGGTCTCGGCCTTCGTTCTCCCTCCCCCTCGTGGGGAGGGTTGGGGTGGGGACTTTCGGCCTGCCAGCCAATTCGGCCATGCCCGAGCGCGCACGCCGCAAGTCCCCCTCCCGGCCTCCCCCACAAGGGGGCCACAAGGGGGGAGGTGACGAAAGAGGGCAGCTGTCCTCCCGTCGGGATCGCTGTATTTCCTCACACGCTCCTCCGCGGGATGAGCGGAGTCTGGGGGATGAGCGGAGTCCGGGTGTGCGGGCGTTAACCCGGCTTCAAGGTTAACCAGTTCAAACTGATGAAGATCCGGCGTGTCTGGCCGGGTCGCGTTCGTGTTGCGTTAGCGTGGAGTGGGGCGTGTACAGAGCGCGGCCGCGTGGCCAGACGGAGCTGCGTTTCTTCGCCCGCACCGCGGTGGCGCTCGGCCTCTTCTTCCTGTCGACGACGCCCATCGCGCTGACCGGCGGCGCCATGACCGCCGATGTCGGGCCGGGTGTCGATCCCATCGTCACCGCCGGCATTGCGCCCCCCACGGAGCAGATCGACCGCACCGGCAAAGGCGACTTTGTACTGGCCGCCCTCGCCCCGCGCGTCGTCGGCGTCCAGCCGCGGCTGACTGCCGCCGATGTGTTCATCGATGCTCCGCCGGCCGCGGCCCATGTGATGTTCGCCTTTGCCGTGCCCGCCCCGGCCGCCGAGCCCGCTCCGACCGGACGCGGTGACGCCGAGCCGGCGCCGGCGGCGGAGCCGGTCATGGTCGCGACCGCCCCCATCGTCGCCGCCGCCGACCCGGCCACACCGCTCGCCTACGCCCCGGTGGATACGAACGCGGCCGCCTTCGATGCCTTCGACGCGCTGATCCGGCCGCTCGCCAAGCCAGCCTTCGACATCCCGATGCCGGACCCGGTGAACGACCACGCCTGGGCCGCGAACCCGATCCCCGACAGCGCCCGCAGCAATGCCGAGCGCCGCTGCCTTGCCGAAGCGGTGTATTTCGAGGCGCGCGGCGAGCCGATCCGCGGCCAGATCGCCGTGGCGCAGGTAGTGATCAACCGGCTGCGGAACCCCGCCTATCCCGGCACCGTGTGCGGCGTCGTATACCAGAACCAGCACATGCGGAACGCCTGCCAGTTCTCCTTCGCCTGCGACGGCATCCGCGACGTCGTCACCGACCGCGACGCCTGGTCGATCGCGCAGGCCATCGCCAATTCCGAACTCGACGGCA
>JADLGL010000014.1 GCA_020849325.1 Bauldia sp.
AGCACCTTGCCGCGGAGCGGCAGCACCGCCTGGTTGGCGCGGTCGCGGCCGGCCTTGGCCGAGCCGCCGGCGGAATCCCCCTCGACGATGAACAGCTCAGACTTCGCCGGATCGCGCTCCTGGCAGTCGGCGAGCTTGCCGGGAAGCGTGCTCACCGACAGCGCATCCTTGCGGATGGTTTCTCGCGCCCGCCGCGCCGCCTCCCGCGCCTTCGCCGCCGTGGAGACCTTCTGGACCACCATGGCCGCATCCGCCGGGTGCTCCTCGAACCACCGCGAGAGCGCCGCGTTGAGCGCACTCTCGACGACCGGTCGCACCTCCTGCGAATCGAGGCGGTCCTTGGTCTGGGCAGAGAATTTCTGGCCGGGCATACGCACCGACACCACTGCCGTCAGGCCCTCGCGGCAATCCTCGCCGCTGATCGCGGCCGCGTTCCGCTTCGCCGTCGTCTCACGCGCCAAATGGGCGAGGACCTGGCGCGTCAGAGCATTCCGGAAACCGGTGACGTGGGTGCCGCCGGCCTTCTGGACCACGTTGTTGGTGAAGGCGAGGACCTCTTCGCCTTCCGATCCGTTCCACCACAGCGCGGCATCGACCGCGATGCCGGCGTGCTCCGCCCGCGCGGTGATCGGGTTGGCGAAGAGCGGCTCCCTATCCCGATCGAGCCAGCGGACGAAGGCGGCGGGGCCGCCTTCGTGGCGCAGTACTTCGGACACGGGCTCGGCGCCCCGTTCGTCCACGAGGACGATCCCGACACCGGGATTGAGGAATGCGATGTCGCGGAGGCGGCGCGCGATCGTCGCGTGGTCGAACCGGGTGGCCGAGAAGATCTGCGGCGACGGCAGGAAGGTCACCTCGGTTCCCGACCGTCCGGTCCACGCGCCGACGATCGCCAGCGGCGCATCGGGCGCGCCGTCGGTGAAGCTCATGCGGTGGACGTGGCCGTCGCGCCGGATCGTCAGAGCAAGGCGGGAGGAGAGGGCGTTCACGACCGAGACGCCGACGCCGTGAAGTCCGCCCGAAGCCGCGTAGCCGCCTTGGCCGAACTTTCCCCCGGCATGGAGGTTGGTCATGACGACCTCGGCGGCCGAGACGCCTTTGGCGGGATGGATGCCGACGGGAATGCCGCGGCCGTTGTCGCGGACGGTGACCGAGCCATCGGCATTCAGCGAAACGTGCACCTCGTCGGCATGGCCGGCGAGCGCCTCGTCCATCGCGTTGTCGAGGACCTCGTAGATCATGTGATGGAGGCCCGACCCGTCGGTGACGTCCCCGATATACATGCCTGGTGCCTTCCGCACGCCGGCAGGGCCTTCGAGGACGGTGATCGCGTTCTCGTCGTACGGGATCGGAACGGGGGACGCCGGCTGCGGGGAGGTCATGGGGGGCTCCAGTGCGACGGGCGGTGGTCGGGGCGTGGTCGGTCGGGAGAAGGTCCGGCAGGACGGCGATCGCGTGGCACGACGGGCGCGCCGCGCGTCTCACACGTCGAGATTCGCGACGCTCAGCGCGTTCGTCTGGATGAAGTCCCGCCGCGGTTCGACGTCTTCGCCCATCAGCTGGGCGAAGAGGGAATCCGCGTCGTCGCCGTCGCGGAGCTTCACCTGGAGGAGCGAGCGCGCCTCGGGGTCGAGGGTGGTTTCCCAGAGCTGCTCGGCGTTCATTTCGCCGAGGCCCTTGTAGCGCTGCATCGAGACGCCCTTCCGGCCGGCGGCAAACACTGCCTCCATCAGCGAACGGGGCCCGTGGACCACCACCGTCGCGTCCTTCCGGGTGAAGGCGGCGGCGCCCGAAAACACCTCGCCGAGGCGCTCGGCGCGGGCCGTCAGGCGGCGGGCATCGGCGGAATCGATGAGGGCGGAATCAAGGATCGCGCGCTCGGTGACACCGCGGACGGTCCGCTCGAAGACGAGGCCGCCATTCATTGGACTGCCCGTCCAGCCGCGTTCGGTCTCGTCGGCGACCGCGTCGAGCCGGGCGGCGAGGACGTTCGCGGTCTCGGCCTCGCGGACGAGATCGCCGTAGATCGTCGTGTCGAGCGCGCCCACGAGCGCCGCCTGCTCGACGAGGTCGCGGCTGTAGCGCTGCGGGAGGCCCTCGAGGATGCCGGCGAAGGCGCGCGCATCCTCGACCACCGACAGGAGATCGGCGCCGCCGATGACCTCGTCGCTGGCGAGGCGGAGCGTGCCGCCTTCGACGCCCGAGGCGACGAGGAATTCCTGCAGCGCCGCCTCGTTCTTGAGGTACTGCTCCGATGAGCCGCGCTTGACCTTGTAGAGCGGCGGCTGGGCGATGAAGACGTGCCCCGCTTCGAGGAGTTCGCGCATCTGGCGGTAGAAGAACGTCAGCAGCAGCGTCCTGATGTGAGCGCCGTCGACGTCGGCGTCCGTCATGATGATGATCTTGTGGTAGCGGAGTTTGGAGAGGTCGAACTTCTCCTCGCCGACGGTGATCCCCGTGCCGAGCGCGGTGATGAGCGTGCCGATCTCGGCGCTCGACAGCATCCGGTCGATGCGGGCCCGCTCGACGTTGAGGATTTTTCCGCGGAGCGGCAGGACGGCCTGGTTCTCGCGGTGGCGGCCCTGCTTGGCCGAGCCGCCGGCGGAATCGCCCTCGACGATGAAGATCTCGGCCTTGGAGGCGTCGCGCTCCTGGCAGTCGGCGAGTTTTCCGGGCAGCGACGCCATGTCGAGCGCGCCCTTCCGGCGCGTGAGGTCGCGCGCCTTCCGCGCCGCCTCGCGCGCCGTGGCGGCCTCGACGACCTTGCCGACGATGGTTTTCGCGACGCCGGGGTTCTCCTCGAGCCATTGCGCCAGCGCCTCGTTGAGCGCGCCCTCGACGACGGGGCGCACTTCGGACGAGACGAGCTTGTCCTTCGTCTGCGACGAGAATTTAGGGTCCGGCACTTTCACCGACAGGACCGCGGTGAGGCCCTCGCGGCAATCGTCGCCGGTGAGGGCGACCTTGTCGCGCTTGGCCGCGATCTGCTGCTCGGCATAGCCGGTGACCTGGCGGGTGAGCGCGCCGCGGAAGCCGGCAAGGTGCGTGCCGCCGTCGCGCTGCGGGATGTTGTTGGTGAAGGCGAGGACGTTCTCGTGGTAGGAATCGTTCCACCACATCGCCACCTCGACCGTGATCCCCGACCGCTCGGCGCGCATGTAGATCGGCTGCGGCATCAGCGGTTTCTTTGCCCGGTCGAGCCAGCGCACGAATTCCTCGAGCCCGCCCTCGTAGTGGAGCGTCTCGGTCTTCGGCTCGACGCCGCGCTTGTCCATGAGGACGATGCGGACGCCCGAATTGAGGAAGGCGAGCTCACGGAGGCGATGCTCGATCGTGGCGTAGTCGAACTCGGTCTTCGTGAACGTCTGCGGCGAGGGGAGGAACGTCACCTCGGTGCCCGAGCGGCCCGACCAGTCGCCCACCACCTTCAGCGGCGCCACCGGATCGCCATGGGCAAAACTCATCTGGTGGATGTGGCCCTTCTGCCAGATGGTGAGGTCGAGCCGCGACGAGAGCGCGTTCACCACAGAGACGCCGACGCCGTGGAGGCCGCCGGAAACCTTGTAGCCGCCGTTCTCCTCGCCGAATTTTCCGCCGGCGTGGAGCTGGGTCATGATGACCTCGGCCGCCGAGACGCCCTCGCTGCGGTGGATGCCGGTCGGGATGCCGCGGCCGTTGTCGCGAACCGTGACCGAGCCGTCCGGGTTCAGCGTGATCAGCACCTCGTCGGCGTGGCCGGCCAGCACTTCGTCGATCGAGTTGTCGACGACCTCGTAGATCATGTGGTGGAGGCCCGACCCGTCGTCGGTGTCGCCGATGTACATGCCCGGCCGCTTCCGCACGGCATCGAGGCCCTTCAGGACCTTGATGGAATCCGCGTCGTAGGCGTTCGTGACGGGGGAGGCCGGCTTCGGGTCGGTCATGCGGGCTCTTGCGGCTGTTTTCGGACGGGTGGAAGCGCCGGATCGGAAGGGGCGGGAAACGGCAGAATCCCGCCGATCGGCGGCGCTTCTGGAATCACTCATTCTATATAGGGCATCGCGGGGGGAATTGCTCGCCGAAAGGGCGAATTCGGCCCCGTTTCGGCGGGGGTGCGCGGCGGCAGAAAACCGAGGGTTTCTGCCGTTGAGGAGACCTGGAGCATGATCCGAAGAAGTGACTGCCGGTTCTTCGAAAAAGATCATGCTCCATCAAGGAAGCAGGCGACGAGCGTGATCCGACTTCAACGGATCACGCTCTATCGCGGCGCGACCGACGCGATCCTGCGCCGAAGGGCGTTCACCGGCTCGCGGAACTCGCGGAGCGACACTGCCGAAAGGCTCATCGCGGGCCCGCCGCGCGCCCGGTCGCTGAGCGCCAGAAGCCGTGCGAGCGCGGCGTCGAAAAACTGCTCCGGCGCGAAGAACCGGCGGAAGGCGCGCCCGGCCGCCGCCCCCATTTCCGCGGACGCGTCTGCGAGGTTGCGGCAGAGGAACGGGATGTCGGCGATCCGCGCCTCGGGCACGCGGATCGAGAAGGCGCTCCAGTCGCCGATCGGCGGCTCCTGCCATGCGTCGCTGACGATGACCGGGACGCGCCCGAGCCGCATCGCCTCGAAGATGCGGATCGACGCGCTGCCGATCCCGCGCGGGCAGAGGACGAACCGGCTGGCGAGGACGAGCTCTTCGAACGAGCGCCGATAGTCCCAGTCCGGGAACCGGCCGGGAGCATCGGCGACGTCGAGGCAGGGCGTGTCCGGCCCGTCGAGCGCCGCGATCCGCTGCCGGACGGGGTGCGTGGCGACGCGGCCGAGGAACGAGAAGAGGTGCGGCGGATCATGCCGGGGCGTGGCGGGAGCGGCATCGCCGGGCGGCAGGAGGTACGCCCAGCTCGCCGCCCAGGGCCGGGGTCGGGTCAGCGACGGGAACAGCCCCGGCAGGAACGGAAACGGCCAGTCGGTCTCCGAAAACATCACCCGCACGGCTTTGCCCCCGGCCGAATGGGCGCGGAACGCCTCGCGAAGACCGGCGTAGCCGCTCTCGACGTAGAGGACGACATCGGCCTCGCGCGGGTCGTCGGTGAGGTCCGCCGTCTCCGGCCTGTGCCGCCGGACGAGGCGCCGAAGGCGTTGCAGCGTCGGGTTCTCCGGCGCGAAGGCCGTGAGGAAGACGACGGGCCGCCCTGTCGTTGCGGCTCGTTGCGGGCTCACGAAACGCCCTCGCGCCGCGACGGCGCCACCGTCGCATCCTCGACGCGGAAGAACTGCGCCTCTCCGAGAAGCGTCTCGAAGGGCGCCGGCTCCGTCCCCGTCATCCACACCTGCGCGCCGAGGTCGAGGAGGATGCCGAACAGAGCGGCGCGCCGGGCGGTGTCGAGGTGGGCGGCGACTTCGTCGAGGAGGATGATCGGCGTGTCGCCGGTGAGCTGCGAGGTGAGACGCGCATGGGCGAGGACGATGCCGATGAGGAGCGCCTTCTGCTCCCCCGTCGAGCACTCCGCGGCCGGCGCGGCCTTCGGGCCGTGGATCACGACGAGGTCGGAGAGGTGCGGTCCGGAGCGCGACCGGCCGGCGGCGCGGTCGGCGGGTCGGCCCGAGGCGAGGTCGTCGCGGACGCGGTCTTCGGCTTCGGTCGCCGTCGTTGTGGCGAGGAGCGCCTCCACCGTGCCGTCGATGGAGATCGCCGCGGCCGGGAACGGCCCGTCGGCCGGCTGGGCGGCGATGGCCCCGCGGAGGAGCGCGACGCACTCGCTTCGCGCCGCCGCGATGGCGACGGCGAGTTCCGCCATCTGCGCCTCGATCGCCGCAAACCAGCGCGCGTCGGTGCGGCCCTCCTCGAACAGGCGGTTCCGGCTCCGCATCGCGCGGTCATAGGCGTTGACGCGCTCGCCGTGCAGCGGATCGAGCGCGAGGACGAGGCGGTCGAGGAAGCGCCGCCGGTCGGAGGCGGCGCCGGTGAAGAGGCCGTCCATCGCCGGCGTGAGCCAGACGACGCGGCAGAGGTCGAGGAGCGCCTGGCTCGAGGGCGCCGGCGCGCGGTTCACACGGACCGAGCGCTGCCGTTCCGGCCCGTCGGCGGAAAGCGCGATCCCGGTCCCGATTTCGGTCTCGCCGTCGGGCCCGAAAAGGGTCGCCGCGACCGCCCAGCTGCCGTCGCCGGCATGGCGCGCGACATCGGTGAGTCTCGCCCGCCGAAGGCCGCGGCCGGGCGACAGGAACGACACCGCCTCGAGGAGGTTCGTCTTCCCCGCGCCGTTCGGGCCGGTGAGGACGACCGGCTCCGGCCCGAGACGGAGCGCCAGCGCGGCATAGTTCCGGAAGTTCGCGAGTTTCAGCGCCGACAGGCCGACTTTCCGGAGGCCGCCGGCCGATTCGACCTTCCTGGCGGCGGCTTCGGACATGCCGCCTTATAGGACCGCGCTCCCCTCCGGGGAATGGCGGCGCGGGCGCGCGCCGCGCCACCGCGCGCCACGGCGTGACCGCGAAGCAGTAGAGCAGCCCGCCGCCGCCGAACCGCTCGACGCCCGCCTGGCTGCAGCTCTGCGCGTTGTGGGACCTGTTCCAGAACCTCCCAAGGGGGAGGCTCGAGAAAACGGAGCTCGGCCCTACGGTTGGGTGCCGACTTCAGATCCGATCGAACACCAGATAGGCCGGCACGCGTCCGGCCTCGAGCGCCTTGCCCTCGTAGCGCGTGCCCGGCCAGCCGGCCCACGGCTTTCGCCAGTCGTCGGCGCGCTCGGCGGTCCAGCGGAAATCGCTGCGCGGCGTCGTCCGCTGGAGGGTCCAGTCGATGTAGGCCGGGATGTCCGAGGCGCAGCGAAAGGTGCCGCCGGGACGCAGCAGCCGCGCCATGCGGTCGAGGTTTTCGTCCGACACGAAGCGCCGCTTCCAGTGGCGGCGTTTCGGCCATGGATCGGGGTAGAGGACGTCCACCCGGCCGAGCGATCCCGCCGGCAGCCAGTCGAAGACGAGAGCGGCGTCGTCGGCGAAGAGGCGGACGTTCTTCAGCCCCGCGGCATCGATGCCGGCGACGATCTTCCCGAACGCTTCCTCGAACGGCTCGACGCCGATGAAGCCGACATCGGGCGCCGCGAGGGCTTCATGGATGAGGTGCTCGCCGCCGCCGCAGCCGACCTCGAACCGCACCTCGCGGACGGGCACGGGAAAGAGCGCGGCGGTATCCGCCGGCGCCGGCTGCGACAGGTCGAGCATGAGGGCCGCGCCGAGATCGGCGACGAGCGCGGCGCGTGTCGGGCTGAGCGGGCGGCCTTTCCGCCGCCCGTGCAGGCGCCGCTTCGCCTCCTCCATGTCTAGAGCGCGATCCGAAGAAATGGATGCCGGTTCTTCGACAGGATCATGCTCCATCAAGGAAACAGGCGACGAGCGCGATCCGGCTCGAACGGATCACGCTCGGCCGAGCGCGGTCCGGAGGTCGGCGACGAGGTCGGTCTTCTCCCACGAGAAGCCGCCGTCGGCGTCGGGCGTCCGGCCGAAATGGCCATAAGACGACGTCCGCGCGTAGATCGGCCGGTTGAGCTGGAGCTTCTCGCGGATGCCGCGCGGGGTGAGGCGCATCACGTCGCGGATCGCGTTCTCGACGCGGTCCTCGGCAACGGTGCCGGTGCCGTGGAGGTCGACATAGACCGACACCGGCTCGGAGACGCCGATGGCGTAGGCGAGCTGGATCGTGCAGCGTTCGGCGAACCCGCCGGCGACGACGTTCTTGGCGAGGTAGCGTGCGGCATAGGCGGCCGAGCGGTCGACCTTGGTGGGGTCTTTCCCGGAGAAGGCGCCGCCGCCATGCGGCGCCGCGCCGCCATAGGTGTCGACGATGATCTTTCGGCCGGTGAGGCCGGCGTCGCCGTCGGGGCCGCCGATGAGGAATTTCCCGGTCGGATTGACGTGCCAGACGGTGTCCTTCGACACCCAGCCCTCCGGCAGGGCGGCGATGACGTAGGGCTCGATCACCCGCCTCATGTCCTCGGACGACATGTCGAAGGTGTGCTGGTGCGACACGACGATTGCGGTGACGCCGACCGGCCTGCCGTCGCGGTACTGGATGGTAACCTGGCTCTTCGCGTCCGGCTGCAGTTCCGGCGCCTTGCCCGAATGCCGTGCCTTCGCGAGATCGTGCAGGATGCGGTGGGCGTAGTAGATCGGCGCCGGCATGTATTCCGGCGTTTCCTTGCAGGCATAGCCGAACATGATGCCCTGGTCGCCGGCGCCCTCGTCCTTGTTGCCGGATGCGTCGACACCCTGGGCGATGTCGGCCGACTGGCCGTGGAGGAGGACCTCGATGTCGGCGGTGCGCCAGTCGAAGCCGGCCTGCTCGTAGCCGATGTCGCGGATCGCGCCGCGGGTCAGCTCGGTGATGTATTCGGGGTTCTCGGCGATCTCATTCGGACCGCGGACTTCGCCGGCGATCACCACCCGGTTGGTGGTGGCCAGCGTCTCGCAGGCGACGCGGGCCTCGGGCATCGCGCCGAGGAAGGCATCGACGATCGTATCGGAGATCCGGTCGCAGACCTTGTCCGGATGACCTTCCGAAACGGACTCGCTGGTGAAGATGTAGGAGGATCGCAAGACGGCACTCGCTCAGGTTGAGAGGTCGGCGGAACGCAGCGGATGAACCGGCGCCCCGAGGGCCATGGGCGCCAGCAGCGTCAATCGGTCGCCGTCGCTTTAGGCGTCCGTCATGTCGCCGGCAAGGGCGCGCACGAGGTCGACCACCCGGCGGCGCACGCGTGCGTCGGAGATGCGGACGAAAGCCCGGTTCAGCTGGAGGCCTTCCGAGCTCGACAGGAAGTCGACGACGTAGCTGCCGCTCTTGGAATCGGGAGCGGCGATCTCGCCCGGACCGGGAGCCCCGTCGAAGAAGAAGCCGACGGGCACGGAGAGAACGGCCGCGATGTTCTGCAGCCGGCTTGCGCCGATGCGGTTCGTACCCTTCTCGTATTTCTGGATCTGCTGAAAGGTGATCCCAAGCTGCTCGCCAAGTTTCTCCTGGCTCATGCCGAGCATCATCCGCCGGAGTCGGACCCGACCCCCGACATGAATATCGATCGGGTTGGGCTTCTTGGTGCCTGCCATAGCTAGACTCATCTGGAAGTGCTCCGCGACGCCGCTGTCCTCCCGAGCCTCCGGGGGAACGCGCGGCTTAAAGAGCAGCCGGGACGGGGTGTCAATCCGGCCGCCGAGCCTGCGTCATTCTACCTATTCCCGCGAAGATCGCGAGCACGATGGCAATCGCCGCCGGAATGATGTCTCCGTAGCGTGCATAGGTTGTAGGAGGTAACGCCGCGGGCAGATCACCGTCAATGACGCCGGACGTGTCGAGATCGAGGCTGGCGACGATCCGGCCATACGGATCGACGATGGCCGAGATGCCGGTGTTGGCGGCGCGCACCAGCGGCAGGCCCTCTTCGACCGCCCGGACGATCGCCTGGCGAAGATGCTGCCGCGGCCCCGGCGTGTCGCCGAACCAGGCGTCGTTGGTGACGTTGAGGATCCAGCCCGGCCGCTCACCGTCGGGCACCACTTCGCGCGGGAAGATCGCCTCGTAGCAGATCAGCGGCGCGAGCGGCGGCGCCGCTCCGGCGACGAGTGTCCGCCGCTGCACCCCCGCCTCGAACCCGCCCGGAAGCGAGATCAGCTGCCGGATGCCGATCCCCTCGAGGAGGTTTTGCAGCGGCAGGTATTCGCCGAACGGGACGAGGTGCACCTTGTCGTAGGAATCCTCGATCACGCCGCCGTCGCCGATGACGAGGATCGAATTGAACACGGCGCGGTCGCCGTTCTCGTCGGGCTGATCGGCCCGCGGCGCGCCGACGACGAGCACCTGTCCGGGATCGAGAAGCCCCGCGATCGCGGCGAGCTCCTGCGGCGATTCGGTGAGGATGTAGGGAATGGCGGTCTCGGGCCAGATCACGTGCGTCACCGGCTCGGCCGCCGGCCCGTCGCTGAGGACCAGCGTCTCCCGGAAGCTCTCGTCCCAGCGCGCCGGGTTCTCCTTGGTGCGCTGGTCGATGTTGGGCTGGACGATGCGGAGCCGGACGCCCGCGACGGTCTCGGCCGAGGCATTCCGAAGGCGAAGGACGCCGTATCCGGCATCGGCGACGAGAAGGAGCACGATCGCGGCGAGCACCCCCACGCGCCCGCGCTCGCCGGTCCGGACGAGAAGGACGGGCGCGGCGAAGACGAGGAAGGCGAGGAGCGTGATGCCCCAGACGCCGACGACGGCCGTCGACTGCATCAGCACCGGGTCCGGCATCAGCGCGTAGCCGAAGGCGTTCCACGGGAAACCCGTGAGCATGTGGCCGCGCAGCCATTCGACCGCGGTCATCGCGAGCGCGAAAACGATCACGCGCGGCCAGCCGTCGCTCCAGAACACCCGCGCGACCGCCGTGGCGAGCCCCCAGAGGAGGCCGAGAAGCGCCGGGAAGACGACGACGGCGACCGGCATCAGCCAGGCGAAGGTGTCGCCGTCGACGAGGAAGGAGACGCCGATCCACCACAGGCCGGCGAGGAAATAGCCGAAGCCGAACCCCCAGCCGACGCCGAAGGCCGGCAGGAGCCGGCGGATGAAGCGGGTTCCCACCGGGGGCGCCGAGCCGTCGATCAGCCAGACGAGGATCGGGATCGTGAGGAGCGGGAGGGGAAAGAGATCGAACGGGGCGAGCGCGAGCGCGGTGACGGCACCCGCCACGATCGCAAGAAGCAGCCGCCGCCAGCCCCAGAGGAGGATGATGGAATCGGCCAGTCGGCTCATGCTCGCCCGGCCCCGCGAATCGGAAGCGACCTCGACCCTGGCGCCCGGATTGCGGGACTATTCGGCTGGCGTCAAGCGCGCGAAGCGGCGCGCGTCTCGGCGTCCGGCGCTTCCGGGACCGCCGGCGCTGCCGCGGGGGCATTGCGCCTGATGCGGAGGCGGCGGATGCGGCGCTGGTCGGCATCGAGGATGCGCACCTCGTAGCCGCCCGGCACGATCACCGTCTCGCCCTTGACCGGAATGCGGCCGAGGAGGCTGAAGACGAGACCGCCGATCGTCTCGACCTCGTCCTCGTCGCGGTCCTTCCCGAGATCGCCGCCGGTCGCCCTGGCGACGTCCTCGACGCTCGCGCCGCCATCGGCGACGAACCAGCCGTCGGCGTCGGCCGTGATCTCCGGCTCGACCTCGTCGTGCTCGTCCTCGATGTCGCCGACGATCGTCTCGACGACGTCCTCGATCGAGACGACGCCATCGGTGCCGCCGAACTCGTCGATGACGAGCGCCATCTGCATCCGCGAGGTCTGCATCGTGGTGAGGAGCTTGGCGACCGGCATCGACGCCGGAACGAACAGGACGTTGCGGACGAGCCCCGCCTCGCCCACCGTCTGGCTGAGATCGACGCGGCGAAGGTCGACCGTCGCCGGCGCCCCGTGCCGCGAGGGCACCGCGGCCGTCTTGGCGAGGTGGAGCATGAGATCCTTGATGTGGACCATGCCGACCGGCTCGTCGAGCGAGTCGCGGTAGACCGGCATGCGGGAATGGCCGCTCTCGCGGAATTCCGACATCAGTTCGGCGAGCGTCGCTTCGACGTCCACCGCTTCGACGTCGGCGCGGGGCACCATCACGTCGGCAACGCGGATCTCGCGCAGGCCGAGGACGTTCGAGAGCATTGCCCGTTCCTCGGGCGTGAACGCGTCGTCGGTGCTCGCCTCCTCCAGCGCCTCCTCGAGCTCCTCGCGGGCCGTCGCGTTCCGCAGCCCCACCGCCGCGCGCAGCCGGTCCAGCCAGGTTTCCGCCGGGCGCTCGGCCTCCTCCGGCCGGGCAACCGGCGGCGGACTAGGGAGGGGCTCCGGGGCCGGCTCCATGCCGGCCGGGGGCGTGTCTTTGCGATCGTTCATGACCTCGGTGCCGCCTGTTCAATGGGGCTCCGGCTCGCTGCCCGCATAGGGGTCCGCGATACCGAGCCGCGCGAGGATGGCGACCTCGCGCCGCTCCATCGCTTCGGCTTCCGCCGCCACCTCATGGTCGTGCCCGAGGAGATGCAGGAGGCCGTGGACGAAAAGATGGGAGATATGGTCGCCCAAGGTCAAGCCCGCCTCGTCGGCCTCGCGGCGGACGACGCCGTAGCCGAAGGCGATGTCGCCGAGCGGCGGCCGCTCCATTCCGGGGATGGACGCCGCCGGAAAGGACAGAACGTTCGTGGGTTTGGGCTTGCCGCGCCAGTCGGCATTGAGGCGCCCGATCTCGGCGTCGTCCGTGAAGAGGAGCGACAGTTCGCGCTCCGCGAAGTCCTCGCCGAGGTCGACCTCGACCGCCCGCGCGGCGGCGGTCACGAGCTTCTCGAGCGCCGCCTCGTCCGGCCAGTCGCCGCCCTCGATGGCGATCGCGATGTCCGCGCCCCCGCCGGCCGAGCTAGCCATCGCCGCCGCGGGCCTTCCGGTCGCGCGCGTCATAGGCGCGGACGATGCGCGCCACCAGCGGGTGGCGGACGACGTCGGCGTCGCTGAAGCGCACCTGGCGGATTTCCGGCACGTCGCGCAGGAGGTCGAGCGCTTCGGCGAGTCCGGAACTCTGCTTCTCCGGCAGGTCGACCTGCGTCGGGTCGCCGGTGACGAACATTTTCGACCCCTCGCCGAGGCGGGTGAGGAACATCTTCATCTGCATCGGCGTGGTGTTCTGTGCCTCGTCGAGGATGATCGCGGCGTTTGCGAGCGTCCGCCCGCGCATGAAGGCGAGCGGCGCCACCTCGATCGCGCCCGAGGCAAGGCCGCGCTCGACCTTCTCGGCCGGGATCATGTCGTAGAGTGCGTCGTAGAGCGGGCGGAGATAGGGATCGACCTTCTCCTTCATGTCGCCGGGCAGGAAGCCGAGCCGCTCGCCCGCCTCGACGGCCGGCCGCGACAGGATCAGCCGCGCCACCTGGCCGTTTTCGAGCATCGCGGCGGCATAAGCGACGGCGAGATAGGTCTTGCCGGTGCCGGCGGGGCCGATGCCGAAGACGAGCTCGGCCGAATCCATGGCGCGGATGTAGGCATCCTGCGCCAGCGAGCGCGCCATCACCACCTTTCGCCGCGTCGCGATCTGCGCCATCGACAGGCGGCTCTTCGGCTCGAGCGTCGGCAGGTTCAGCTGGGCGTCGGCGGCCTCGGCCATCCGGATCGCGCCGTCGACGTCGCCCGGCTCGATGTCGTGCCCCTGTTCGAGGCGGGTGTAGAGCATGTCGAGCGCGAGCCGCGCCTTGGCGCAGTCGTGCGGCAGGCCGCGGATATGGACCTGGTTGCCGCGGGCGACGGCTTCGACGCCGAACCGCTGCTCGATCATCGCAAGGTTCTGGTCGAACTCGCCGAAGAGCGCGACGGCGAGGCGGTTGTTGTCGAAGGCGACGTTGATCTGGGTTGCGTCCGGCCGAAGCTCGATCGGCGCAGGCGTCGGACGGGAGCGCGTCGGGGTCAAACGGCCTCCTCGAAAACCCGTGCGTCCGCGAGGACGCCGGACAGGGTGTTGGTTCCGATGGTGTCGATCGCGACGCGGCGGACGCTGCCGATGATGTCGGGCGTCGCCGGGACGTGAACGGTCTGCTGCCAGGGCGAGCGCCCGGCGATCTGCCCCGGCCGCTTGCCGGGCCGGTCGAAGAGGACGTCCATTTCCATTCCGAGCCTCGACCGGTTGAACGCCGCCTGCTGCGCCGCGATCAGCGCCTGCAGGCGGTAGAGGCGCTCGTTCTTCACGTCCTCCGGCACCTGCTCCAGCGATGCAGCCGGCGTGCCGGGCCGCGGACTGTATTTGAACGTGAACGCCGACGCGTATGTGACGGTTTCGACGAGCCGCAGCGTTTCCGCGAAATCGGCCTCGGTCTCGCCGGGGAAGCCGACGATGAAATCGCCGGAAAGCGCCATGTCCGGCCGGGCGGCGCGGATGCGGTCGACGAGGTGGAGATAGTCGGAAACGCCGTGCTTCCGGTTCATGGCGCGGAGGATGCGGTCCGACCCCGCCTGCACGGGAAGGTGCAGATACGGCATCAGCTGCGGCAGGTCGCGATGCGCCGCGATCAGCGCGTCGTCCATGTCGCGCGGGTGGCTGGTGGTGTAGCGGAGCCGGAGGATGCCGGGGATTTCGGCGAGCCGGAACAGGAGCCTCGCAAGGCCCCATGGCGATCCGTCGGGACCCTCGCCGTGCCAGGCGTTGACGTTCTGGCCGAGGAGGGTGAGTTCGCGCACGCCGGCTTCGGCGAGCCGGGTCGCCTCGACGATGAGGTCGGGCGCCGGGCGGGAGTATTCCGCGCCGCGGGTGTAGGGGACGACGCAGAAGGTACAGAACTTGTCGCACCCCTCCTGCACCGTCAGGAACGCTGCGACCTCGCCCCGCTTCCGCGGCGGCGTCTCCCTCAGCGCGGCGAATTTCTCCTCGGCCGCGAAGTCCGCCTCGACCGGCGCACGCCTGCCGCTTGCGGCGCGGACGATCTCCGGCAGGCGCTGATAGGACTGCGGGCCGACGACGAGATCGACGGTCCGCGCCCGCCGCGCGATCTCCTCGCCCTCGGCCTGCGCCACGCATCCCGTGACGCCGATCGTCACCGTCCGCCCTTCGGCGGCGCCCCTGTCCTTGAACTGCCGGAGGAGACCGAGCTCGGTGTAGACTTTCTCGGACGCCTTTTCGCGGATGTGACAGGTGTTGAGGAGGATGAGGTCGGCGTCGTCCGGCGTGTCGGTGGTGGCGTAGTCGCGCGCCAGCACGTCGGCCATCCGCCCGGAATCGTACACGTTCATCTGGCACCCATGGGTGCGGATGAAGACCTTCTTCTGCGGCGTCTCGGGCGTCATGGAGGTTCCGCGGCGGATGCCGCAAGATCGGGCAGCCAACAGTGTGGCCAACCGGTTCCCGCCGCGCAAGGCGCGTTGCGGCGATACGCGGCTGCGGCCCTCGAGTGAGGTGTCCGAAAGGCCCGGCCCGGCCTCCGCTCCGTCCCGGCGCAGGCAGCGAGAGGGGGGCGCGCGGTCACGACGGGAGGCGATACCCCCTCACGTCCAGCCCTCTCGGAACCTCCGACGCTTCACACCCGCGCCCCGGCGAGACGCGCGGCCCATTCCTCGTCGCCCGTGATGGTGGCGACGCGCCCGTCCCCGTCGGGCGCGAGCGCCACGGACAGCGCGGTCGCAAAACGGGCCGGCGCGCGTTCCGGCCATTCGACTAGGGCAATGCCGCCGGCCGCGGCGTCGTCGAAGCCGAGTTCGTCGAGTTCCGCGCCGTCGCCGAGGCGGTAGAGGTCGAAATGGGCGACCGGGATGCGCGCCTCGGGATAGGGCTGGACGAGCGTGAAGGTGGGGCTCGGCACCTCGAGCGCCGCGTCGCCGGCGAGGGCGCGGATGAGGGCGCGCGCGAAGGTGGTTTTCCCGGCGCCGATGAGGCCGCTGAGCGCGACGACGTCGCCGGCGCGGAGGAGCGGCGCGAGGCGCCGCGCCAGCGCGGCCGACGCCGCCTCGTCGGGGAGCGCCACCAGCAGCGGGAGCTTCGCCACGAAACTACTCCGCCGCCATGCCCATCGGATCGGGCGGTTCGGGCCGGACGGGCAGCGTGACGCGGACCAGCGTGCCCTTGCCCGGCTCGGAGCGGATGGCGACCGAGCCGCCGTGGAGTTCCACGAAGCTTTTCACGATCGCAAGGCCAAGGCCGGCGCCGCCCCGGATCGCACCGCCGGGGCGGGATTCGAAGCGGTCGAAGACGAGACCGATGAAATCGTCGGGGATGCCGACGCCTTCGTCCGCGACCTCGAGGACGACGTTCCGGCCGATCCGCCGCGCCGAGACGCCGATGCGGCCGCCGGCGGGCGAGAAGGTCACCGCGTTCGAGAGGAGATTGTAGAGGATCTGGCGGAGCCGCTTTTCGTCCGCGACGATGCCGCCGACGTCGGCGGGAATGTCCGTTTCGAGGCTGATCCGCGATTCGACGAGCCGGTCGCGGATGCCCTCGATCGACGCTTCCACCGACTTCTTCACGTCGACCTCGGCGAGCGCCAGCGCCATGATGCCGGCGTCGATCGTCGCAAGGTCGAGGATGTCGTTGATGAGGGCGAGGAGCGCCGAGCTCGACGTCATCACGTAGCCGACGTACTCGCGCTGCCGGGCGTTGAGCGGCCCGATGCCCTCGTCGGCGATGAGCTGCGTGAAGCCGATGATGTTGGTCAGCGGCGAGCGGAGCTCGTAGGAGACGTGCTGGATGAACTCGTTCTTCAGCCGGTCCGCGGCTTCGAGCGCATCGTTCCGCTCGACGAGAGCGCGCTCGACGCGCACCGAATCGGTGATGTCGACGAACGTCACCATCGTCTGCCCGTCGGGCAGCGGCACGGTGGCGTAGTCGATCGTCCGCCCGTCCTCGCGCTCGACGCGGCCGACCACCGGCGCGCGCGTCTCGTCGACGCCGGCGATGCAGGCGACGAGCCGGTCCCACGCCTCCGACGGCCCGTGCAGCGCCGTGCAGCGTGCCGCGACGTCGCGGACATGGGCGCGGTGCGGCAGGCGTTTGAGGTCGAGGCCCCAGATCTCGCCGAAGGCCGGGTTGTTGAGGCGGAGGCGGCCGTCCGAGCCGAACACCGCCACGCCCTCGCGGAGGTGGTCGAGCGTCTCGCCCTGGACGCGGATGAGCGCGTTGTAGCGGCTCTCGAGCCCGAGCCGCTCGGTGACGTTCTCGTAGATCCACGTCATGCCGCCCTGCGGGTGCGGGTTGGCGATGACGCGGAGCGTCTGCCCTTCCGGCAGGTGCCACATGTGCTCGCGCGATTCGAGCGAGCGGTAGGCGGAGAGGAGGTCGTTCTTCCAGCCGCGGAAATCCGCCTGCTCCGGCAGCTTTCGCGTCGCCCTCAGGCGGTCGAGGATGACGCCTTCCTCGGGCGCGGATTCGAGGAAGGCCGCGTCGAGGCCGAAGAGGGCGCGGTAGGCGGCGTTCGACGAGCGGAGCCGCCGGTCGGGGCCGAAGACCGCGACGGCCGTCGCCAGCTGGTCAAGCGTGCGCGTGTGGAAATCGACGAGCCGCTGCATCGTCGCCTGCACCGCTTCGATCTGCGTCGCGTCGACCGCAAGCCCCGCCGTGCCGCCCTCGGAGCGGACGTCCGTCACGTCGTACAGGAGGCGGTTGCCGGCCGACACGACCGAGAGGCGCCGCTGGAACCGGGCCTCGCGCGCGTGGATGGCGGTAATCGCCTCGCGTGCCGGCGTATCGAGGAGTTCGGCGCCCGAATTGATCGCCGCCTCGCGGTCCGGCGCCTCGACCGCGAGCGCATAGGCAAGGTTCACCCAGGTGAGCCGCCCGTCGCGGGCGCGCACCCATACCGGCAGCGGCACGGCATCGAGGGATGCCTTCAGCGCCGTGCTCTCGGCGAGGAGATGCTGGTGGGCGGACTGGAGCGCGGCAAGGTCCAGCCGGTCGCCGGTGAGGTCGCGGAAGCGGACTACGGCCCGCCCGCCGACCGTCCGGCCGAGCGCCTCGACGAACGTCCCGGTCTGCGTCGCAAGTGCGAGGAGGAACGGTTCACCCTTGTCGCGGAGCCGCGCGATGCCGGCGTCGAGGTCGGCCGCCGAAGCGCCGACGAGCCAGCGGCCGAAGGCGAGGAAGCCGCCCCGGTCCGCCGGCGCGGCCGCCTCGCGCGGCAGGTCGCCGACCACGGAGGGTGCGGCGCCCCGCGCCTCGAAGATCACGAGGCGCTGGTCGTCGGCGTTGAGGAGGCTTTCCGCCCGGTCCGACCCGGTGCGGAGGTTCGCCACCTCGAGACGGAGCGCCGCGTTCTCCGTCTCGGCCCGCCCGCGGGCCCGGATGAGCGCGATCGCCGAGATCACGGCGAACGACACCGAGCCGATCAGCGCGGCGAGGATGACGATGCGGTCGGCGGTGAGGGCGATCGTCGTGTTCTGGGCGAACGCCGGCGTCGCGAGAGCGGGGAGAACGGACGCGGAGGCGAGGAGACGCAGGGCCGCGCGGCGCGCAGCCTTCACCGGAAGTGCGTTCTTGCTCTCGCGCCGCAACGCAACCGGCCCCCGCCGTTGCTGAGGAAGTTTCTGCCCGCGGCCGCCCGACGGCCCCTCGACCGACCACGAATCGACCCACCATAGCGGCTAGCGGAATCCGCGTGAATCCCGGATCGGGACAATCATCCCAGCTGTTCGAATTGGGTGCGCACCACAGGCTCGCGAAGACCCCGGTTCCCCTCTCCCCGCGCGCGGGGAGAGGTTGGGCCACGGCAGGCCGCAGACGACGCAGTGTCCCCCCTCGCCCCGCGCGCGGGGAGAGGTTAGAGACACGGTGAGGCGGCTGGAGACGGTTCTAAACCTCTCCCCGCGCGCGGGGAGAGGTTAGGCGGCCGACGGCGGGAGGACGAGCGCGAGCGCACCTCTCCCCGCGCGCGGGGAGAGGTTAGGGTGAGGGGCAGCAGCCTCGAACGAGACTCTCATGCGTGGCAGCAATCCACCCGTCACCCAAAGGTCGCGGCGCTTCCGAAGGTCGCCGACCGATGCCGAGCGGCGCCTCTGGTACCAGCTCCGCGACCGCCGGCTCGGCGGCTTCAAATTCGTTCGCCAGGAACCGATCGGCCCCTATGTCGCCGATTTCTGCTGTCGCGAGGCAAAGCTGATCGTGGAGGTCGATGGCAGTCAGCACGCCAACTCAAAGCGCGACCTCGTCCGCGACGCCTGGCTGGCGAACGAGGGCTACCGGGTATTGCGGTTCTGGAACGTCGATGTGCTGCAGCGTCCGCGTGACATTGGCGACGCCATCATTGCTGCACTTCCCCCTCACCCCAACCCTCTCCCCGCCCGGCGGGGAGAGGGGGATTCTGCGGAGGCCGTGGACTGAGACAGGATCGCGGCGTGTCTTGGTCGTCCGGGGATGAAGCCCAGAGCATTCCACACGCCCGACAATGGATGGCCGGGTTCTAGCCGGACTGACCGGAACTCGCCCGTGAGCGTTTCGAACCGAAGCTCGCCCCAATCCAGAAGAGTCTTCCGTGCAGCTCTCATCGCCTCGAAGTCCACACTGATCGCCCGGACCGATCCAACCGCGAGTGCGGATGACAATCCGTCAGAAATTGAGACGACTCGCCGCGTCGTGATCAGGACCGAGTAGGTCTCGCTCTCAAAGCTGGCAAAGACGGGCACTTCGTCGCTGGAGATCGGTGTGGCTGCCAGCAGGCGGTTCCGGACGGCGGTGTTGTGGTCGTCGAAAAGGCGCGTATGGACGCCGTTCCCGCCACTCTTCATGAAGCGGCGGGTCCAGGCCCGTTTCAGGTCGTCGGGGCTCCACTCCGTCATGAGCGACGCCCGCGACGGCAATCAGTACCGGTAGTGGTCCGGCTTGAAGGGCCCCTCTTCGGGGATGCCGAGATAGGCCGACTGCTTGTCGGTGAGCTTCGTCAGCTTCACGCCGATCTTGGCAAGGTGGAGCGAGGCCACCCGCTCGTCGAGGTGCTTCGGCAGCACGTACACCTTCTTCTCGTAGCGGTCGCCGTGGGCCCAGAGCTCGATCTGGGCGAGCGTCTGGTTGGTGAACGAGTTCGACATCACGAAGCTCGGATGGCCCATGGCGTTGCCGAGGTTCACGAGGCGGCCTTCCGAGAGGAGGATGATGCGCTTGCCGTCGGGGAACTCGATCTCGTCGACCTGCGGCTTCACGTTGCTCCACTTGTAGTTCCGGAGCGCGGCGACCTGGATCTCGCTGTCGAAGTGGCCGATGTTGCAGACGATGGCGCGGTCCTTCATGGCGCGCATGTGCTCGATCGTGATGACGTCGACATTGCCGGTCGCCGTCACGAAAATGTCGGCGCGCGGCGCCGCTTCGTCCATCGTGACGACCTCGTAACCTTCCATCGCGGCCTGGAGGGCGCAGATCGGGTCGATCTCGGACACCATCACGCGGCAGCCGGCCTGGCGGAGCGAGGCGGCCGAGCCCTTGCCGACGTCGCCATAGCCGGCGACCATCGCCACCTTGCCGGCCATCATGACGTCGGTGCCGCGGCGGATGCCGTCGACGAGCGATTCACGGCAGCCATAGAGGTTGTCGAACTTCGACTTCGTGACCGAGTCGTTGACGTTGATCGCCGGGAAGAGGAGCGTGCCGCGCTTCTGCATCTCGTAGAGCCGCTTCACGCCGGTGGTGGTCTCCTCGGTGACGCCCTTGATCGCGGCGGCCACCCGGGCGAACCAGCCCGGGCGCTCGGCGAGGGTGCGGCGGATGAGGCCGAAGAAGACCTCCTCCTCCTCGTTCTCGGGCTTGTCGAGGAAGGCGGTGTCGCCCTGTTCGGCGCGGAGGCCGTAGTGGACGAACAGCGTCGCGTCGCCGCCGTCGTCGAGGATCATGTTGGGAAGGCCGCCGTCGGCCCAGTCGAAGAGGCGGCGCGTGTAGTCCCAGTATTCCCTGAGCGTCTCGCCCTTCACGGCGAACACCGGCGTGCCGGCGGCGGCGATGGCCGCCGCGGCGTGGTCCTGCGTCGAATAGATGTTGCACGACACCCATCGCACGTCGGCGCCCAGCGCCTTCAGCGTCTCGATCAGCACGGCGGTCTGAATCGTCATGTGGAGCGAGCCGGCGATGCGGGCGCCCTTCAGCGGCTGCGTCGGGCCGTACTCCTCGCGCACGGCCATCAGGCCCGGCATCTCGGTCTCGGCGATGTCGATCTCCTTCCGGCCCCACGGCGCGAGGCCGATGTCCCTGACGATGTAGTCCGGGCCTTCGTGCTGGGATTTCACGGTCGCGACGGAGGTCATGAAGGAGGCTCTCCAATGAGCGCGGGGCCGCCGGAGGGCGGACGGACGGGGCGCTCGCAAGGGTTTTGATTGGCGCGGAACATAGCGGCGGCCCGACCGCGCTTCAACCTGCGCCGGCGGGCAGGCTCGTCCGATGGTTCACGGCGGCGCGAGGCAAGGCTATTGGCCAAGTATCGCCGAAGTCGTTGCGGCAACGCTGCCGCCGACATCGCTGTCATGCCGCGCCTCCATACCCTTGCGCCGCATGGTCCCAACTGCAATGACACAATTTCGCGCCGTTTCTCGCGGCAAAGGCATTCCCGCCGCAGCAATCGCCGCGCGCCCGGAGGAGAATCCCCCACGATGCCGACCATCGCCCTCGTCGACGACGACCGGAACATCCTCGCTTCCGTGTCGATCGCGCTGGAATCGGAAGGGTACCGCGTCGTCACCTATACCGACGGCATGTCGGCCATCGACGGCTTCGGCGGCACCAGCCCCGATCTTGCGATCCTCGACATCAAGATGCCCCGCATGGACGGCATGGAACTCCTCCGCCGCCTCCGGCAGAAATCCGACATCCCGGTGATCTTCCTCACCTCCAAGGACGAGGAGATCGACGAGCTGTTCGGCCTGAAGATGGGCGCGGACGACTTCATCAAGAAGCCGTTCTCGCAGCGCCTCCTCGTCGAGCGCGTTAAGGCCGTGCTCCGGAGAGCCGCCCACCGCGACCCGACGACCGGCGCGCCGACGAAGGCCACCGAAGCCTCCCGCCTCCTCGACCGCGGCGCGCTGTCGATGGACCCCGAACGCCACACCTGCACCTGGAACGGCCTCCCGGTGACGCTGACGGTCACCGAATTCCTCATCCTCTACGCGCTGGCGCAGCGACCCGGCGTGGTGAAGAGCCGCAACGCCCTCATGGATGCGGCCTATGACGACCAGGTCTATGTCGACGACCGCACGATCGACAGCCACATCAAGCGGCTGCGCAAGAAGTTCAAGGCCGTCGACGACGACTTCGACATGATCGAGACGCTCTACGGCGTCGGCTACCGCTTCAAGGAAGCCTGATATCGCGCCGAGAGGCGCGGGAGTATGATTCCGGCATGGCGGTCGGGTTCGACAGCGGGCAGCTGACGGATGGTCGGGCAAAGGCGCGCGGCTGGTGGGCCGCCGTGCTCGCGCCGGTCCGCTTCGTCTGGCGGATCGTCACCTTCGGCGGCTTTTCGAGCCTCACCCGCCGCATCATCCTCCTCAACCTCGTCGCGCTCGGCGCCCTCGTCACGGGCATCCTCGTCCTCAATCAGGCGCGCGACAGCCTGATCGGCGCGAAGATCCAGAGCCTCACGACGCAGGGCTATCTGATCGCGCAGGCGATCTCGGCCTCGGCGACCATCGACCTCGCCCCCACCGTGCCGCGGCTCGACCCCAATCTCATGCTGGAGATGGAGGCGGCGGGCGCCGCGGCGATGGACGTCTTCCAGCGCCCGATCGTCGGGCTCGATTTCCCGATCGATCCCGAGCAGGCCCAGATCATCTTCAACTATCTCGCGGTCGAGAACGGCCCGCGGCTCCGCATCTACCAGACCGACGGCTCGCTCCTTCTCGATTCCGACAATCTCCGCATCGCCCGCTACGACCTGCCGCCGATCGGCGAGGGCGAGCCCGGCTTCTTCGAGCGCATCTGGAGCGGCATCGCGGCGTGGTTCCGGCGCAGCGACCTGCCCCTCTACGTCGAGAACGCCGCCAATGCCGGCGCCTATCCGGAGGTGGCGACCGCCCTCACCGGCAACTCCGACACCGTCACGCGGGTGACCGACGACGGCCAGCTCATCGTCTCGGTCGCCGTGCCGATCAGCGGCTACCAGTCGGTCCAGGGTGCGCTCCTCCTGACAACGCCGCCCGGCGACATCGACGCCGTCATGCGCGAGGAGCGGAATGCGATCCTCCGCGTCTTCGCCGTCGCCGCCCTCGTCTCGGTGATCCTTTCCTTCCTTCTCGCCGGCACGATCGCCGCGCCCCTCCGCCGCCTCGCCGCCGCCGCCGACAGCGTCCGCGCCGGCGTGAAGTCGCGCCCGGAGATCCCCGATTTCTCGCGCCGCGGCGACGAGGTCGGCCATCTCAGCCAGGCGCTCCGCGACATGACGACGGCCCTCTACAACCGCATCGACGCGATCGAGAGCTTCGCCGCCGACGTCGCCCACGAGCTGAAGAACCCGCTGACCTCGCTGCGGAGCGCGGTCGAGACGCTGCCGCTCGCGAAAACCGCCGATTCGCAGAAGCGGCTGTCGGGGATCATACAGCACGACGTGAAACGGCTCGACCGCCTGATCTCCGACATCGCCGACGCCTCCCGCCTCGACGCGGAGCTGGCGCGGCGGGATTCCGAGGCGATCAACGTCACCCGCCTCCTCGACACCATCGTCGGCCTCGCCAACGACACCGCGCGGCCGGGGCAGCCGAAATTCGTCCTCGTGGTGGAGGACAACGACGCGCCCGGCGCCTACACCGTCATGGGCCACGACACCCGGCTCGGCCAGGTGTTCAACAACCTCATCGACAACGCCCGCTCGTTCTCGCCCGCGGGCTCGACCGTGACCGTCACGGCGCGGCGGGACGGCGATTTCGTGGAGGTCGTAGTCGACGACCAGGGGCCCGGCATCAAGGCCGACAACATCGACCGCATCTTCCAGCGTTTCTACACCGATCGGCCGGACGGCGAATCCTTCGGCCAGAACTCCGGCCTCGGCCTGTCGATTTCCAAGCAGATCGTCGACGCGCACAAGGGCCGGATCTGGGCGGAGAACGTCGTCGAACCGGTGAAGGGCGGCAAGGAAACGAGGATCGCCGGCGCCCGCTTCGTCGTCCGCCTCCCGGCCGCGTGAGCGGCATCGGCGCAACGATTCACGCCGGCGCGGTCCGTGTCGGCCGTCATGGCGTCCTCGTCCTCGGCGCTCCCGGCAGCGGCAAATCGAGCCTCGTCCTCGCGCTCATCGAGGACCCGCGCGGCGATGCCATCCTCGTAGCCGACGACCGCGTGATCCTCGTTGCCGGCGATGCGCTCGTCGCCCGCCCGCCGGAAAAGCTCGCCGGCCTCATCGAGGTCCGCGGCATCGGCATCGTCTCCCGTCCTTCGCTACCGTCGGTCCGGATCGACTTCGCGGTCGAGTTCCGGCCGGCTGCGGAATGTCCCCGGCTTCCCGGCGACGAGGACCGGTTCGTCGCCCTCGAAGGCGTGGTTCTGCCCCGCCTCGTCCTGCCGGCCGGCTGCCACGACGCGGCGCTCCGGCTCCGCGTTGCGCTCGCCGCGTGGTTGCCATGACCGCGCCCGTCGACGGAGCGCGAAACCGCCGGCCCTTGCGTTACCGGCTGGATGAGCCGACATTACCTGCCCATCGCAGCAGGGTGGCCCATCGCGGAACGATGGTGTGTCGCCCAGGGCGTAGTCGCCGCCGAGGTCTTCTCCAAGAGACATGATCGGACTCGTACTCGTCACCCACGGCCACCTGGCCGAGGAGTTCCGCGCCGCCCTCGAACATGTCGTCGGACCGCAGAGCCAGATCGAGACCATCTCGATCGGCCCGGACGACGACATGGAGAGGCGCCGGTCGGATATCGTCGCCGCGATCGCCCGTGTCGATTCCGGCAGCGGCGTGATCGTGCTCACCGACATGTTCGGCGGCACGCCCTGCAATCTCGCCATTTCGGTGATGCAGTCGAGCCGCGTCGAGGTGATCGCCGGGATGAATCTCCCGATGCTGATCAAGCTCGCCCGCATCCGCGAGGAGACATCCCTGTCGGAGGCGATCAACGCCGCCTACGAAGCGGGCCGGAAATACATCAACGTCGCCAGCCAGGTCCTCGCCGGACAATGACGGGCGACGACCGGCGGCCGCTCATCCGCGACCTCACGATCATCAACAAGCGCGGCCTCCACGCCCGCGCCTCGGCGAAATTCGTGCAGACCGCCGAAAAATTCGACGCCTATGTGACGGTGCTCAAGGACGGCCACTCGATCGGCGCCGGCTCGATCATGGGCCTGATGATGCTCGCCGCCGCTCCCGGCACCGTGATCCGCCTCGTCGCCAGCGGCCGCGAGGCGCGCGAGGCGCTCGACGCGCTCTCCACCCTGGTTGCCGCCCGCTTCGGCGAAGAGGAATAGCGCCGCCCGCTCGGGGGAAGCGAAGCCTTAGCGGGATGAGCGGCGTTGACGATGGTACGGACCGGCGAGGCGGTCCAAAGGTCGCGCGCCGGCCGGTTGCATCGGAGGGGACCGCGCGGCCACACTGAGGCGTCGCTCCCCCGGATTCGCCATCCCGCTTCATGCGCGTCCTTGCCATCGACACCTCGCTCGAGGCCTGCGCGGTCGGAATCGCGGCCGGTGACGGCGCGCGCGTGCTTCGCTCGGAGACGATCGGACGCGGCCACGCCGAGCGTCTCTTCGCCATGGTTGCGGAGGCCCTCGATGCCGCAGGGATGACGCTCGCTGACGTCGACCGTTTTGCCGTCATCGTCGGGCCGGGGTCGTTCACCGGCATCCGCGTCGGCATCGCCGCCGTCCGCGGCTTTGCGCTCGCGACCGGCAAGCCGGCGATCGGCCTCTCGACGCTGGATGTCCACGCTGCCGCGGCGCGCGCCATCGCCGGCGCCGTTCCGGTGCTCTCGGTCGTTCCCGGCAAGGGCGGCGACGTCTTCGCGGCGCTCTTCGCCGCCGACGGGACGCCTGTTGCTCCTCCCGGCAACGGCCCCGCCGCCGGCTTCGCCGCCTCCGCCAGCGCGGCGGGCGCGGTCCTCGCCGGGTCCGGAGCGGACACCGTCGCCGCGGCCGGCGCCACGGGGCGCATCGTGCACCGCGCCTCGGCCCCGGACCTTGCGACCGTCCTCGCGCTCGCCGCCGCGGCGGTGCCGACCGGCGAACCGCCGCGCCCGCTCTATCTCCGCGCGCCCGACGCCACGCCTGCCGCGCCCGCTCTCCCGGTCCGGCGATGAAATGGTTCCGGCGGCAGGTCCGCACCCACATCGACGAGGCGATGGCGGACGATTCACGCGCCCTCGCCGACATCCACGGCCACAGCTTCGAGCGCGGCTGGAGCGCGGAGGAGATGCGGGCGATGATCGCGGCGCACCCGGTGGTGCATGTGCTGGCGCTGCGCCGGAGCGAGGGCGGCAAGGCGACGATCGCCGGCTTCGTCATCGTGCGCTCGGCGGCCGGGGAGGCCGAAATCCTCACCCTCGCGGTCGACCCCCAGTACCGCCGCTCCGGCTACGGCAGACTCCTGATGGAGGAGGCGCTCCGGCATGCGTACCGCGAGCGGGCCGAGGCGGTGTTCCTCGAGGTCGACGAAACCAACCGCGCCGCGGTGCCGCTCTATGCCGCCCTCGGCTTCGAGACGGTGGGGCGGCGGGCGCGCTACTATGAGCGGCAGGACGGGCCGGCCGGCAGCGCGCTTGTCATGAAGCTGCGCCTCGGCTAGAGCGTGATCCGTTCAAGTCGATCACGCTCCAGCCTATTTGCTTGATGGAGCATGATCTTTTCGAAGAACCGGCGGCCACTTCTTCGCATCGTGCTCCAAGCGGCCTCTCCGACCGGAAGGGCAAAGTGGCGCCGACAGAGACCCCCCCGACCCTTGAAGAGGCATGCGCGGCCAAAGGCATGCGCATGACCGAGCAGCGCCGCGTCATCGCCCGCATTCTCGACGCCGCGTCGGACCATCCGGACGTCGAGGAACTCTACCGGCGGGCCTCCGCGGTCGACCCGCGCATCTCGATCTCGACGGTGTACCGGACGGTGAAGCTGTTCGAGGATGCGGGGATCATCACCCGCCACGAGTTCCGTGACGGCCGCGCCCGCTACGAGACGATCCCCGACGAGCATCACGACCATCTGATCGACCTCCGCAGCGGCAAAGTCGTCGAGTTCCGCAGCGAGGACATCGAGCGCCTCCAGGAGCGCGTCGCCGCCGAGCTCGGCTTCCGGCTCGTCGACCACCGCCTCGAGCTCTACGGCGTCCCGATCGCGAAGAAGGACGGGAAGTAGTCCGCCGACGCCCAGCAAACCTGTTCAGCCGCGCCGCGGGCTTTGCTATGAAGCCCGAAGGGGAACGTGACGCGAACAGAGAGGCCGGGTTGGACGCGCCGGGGATGCCAGTGACGGCGATGGTGCTCGCGGCCGGGCTCGGCCGCCGCATGCTGCCGATCACCGCCGAGACGCCGAAGCCGCTGGTCGAAGTGGGCGGCAAGGCGCTGATCGACCACGCGCTCGACCGCCTCGCCGAGGCCGGCGTCTGGACGGCGGTCGTCAACGTCCACCATCTCGGCGCCCAGATCGTCGCCCATCTCGCGAAACGGCGGAAGCCGCGCATCCGGATTTCGGACGAACGGGAAAAGCTCCTGGAAACCGGCGGCGGCGTCGTGAAGGCGCTGCCGATGCTCGGGCGGGAGCCGTTCTTCCTCCTCAATTCGGATTCGTTCTGGACCGAGCGCACCACGTCGAACCTCGCCCGGCTCGCGGCCAACTGGGACGGCGAGGTGATGGACGCGCTCCTGATGCTCGCGCCGGTGGAGGCGACCGTCGGCTATGACGGGCCGGGCGATTTCGTGATGGACCACCGGAGCCGCCTCCGGCCGCGGGCACCTGGCGAGACGGCGCCCTTCGTCTATACGGGGGTTGCGATCGTCGATCCCAAGGCGATGTTCGCCGACGCGCCGCAGGGGCCGTTCCCGCTGAACCTTCTGATCGACCGCGTGAGCCGCGCCGGGCGTCTTTTCGGCCTCCGGATGTCGGGCACGTTCTTCCATGTCGGTACGATGGCCGCAGTCGCCGAGGCCGAGCGGCTCCTCCGCAACAGCTCGGCGGCCTGAACGATGGCCCTGCCGCGCGTCTTCTCGATCCCTGGCGGCGTTCCCTTCCTGCCGGCGCTTGCCGACGCGGTCCTGTCGGGGCGGCTCGGCGGCGCGGCGCCGGCGACGCCGCTCGAACTCGCGGCGACGACGATCCTCCTTCCGACCCGCCGCGCCGTCCGCTCCCTCCGCGAGATCTTTCTCGCCCGCGCGTCGCGGCACGCGGCGATCCTGCCGCGCATCCGCACCATCGGCGACGTCGACGAGGAGGATTTCCTCCTCCAGCCGGCGGCGGAATCCCCCGGCGACGCGATCCTCCTCCCCGAAGGCGTGTCACGGCTCGAACGGAGCCTCGCGCTGACGCGGATGGTGCTCGCCTGGGGCCGCGCCGTCCGCGCCCACACTGCGCCCGAAGGCGGCCCGCCGCTCGTCCCGGCCTCCGCGGCCGACGCCGTGCGCCTCGCGGCCGACCTCGCGCGGCTGATCGACGACATGGAGACCGCCGGCATCCCGTGGGAGGCGCTGAACGGCCTCGTCCCGGCCGACTATCCCGGCTACTGGCAGCTGACCCTCGATTTCCTCAAGATCGCCGGCGAGGAGTGGCCGAAAATCCTCGCCGAGGCGGTGCTGGCCGACCCGGCGGCGCGGCGCGACATGCTGATCCGGAGCGAGGCGGCGCGGCTCGAAGCCGCGGCGCCCGCCGGGCCGATGATCGCTGCCGGGTCCACCGGCTCCATCCCCGCGACCGCGGCGCTCCTCCGCGCCATCGCACGGCTGCCGAACGGCGCCGTGATCCTCCCCGGCCTCGACCGCACGCTCGACGCGCGCGGCTGGGAGGGCATCGGCGACGCGGCGAACGGCGCTCCGAGCCACCCCCAGTTCGGCCTCCGCCAGCTTCTCGCCGGCATCGGCATCCTGCGCGACGACGTGCCCGACCTCGTGGCGCCGCCGCCGGCGCTCGCCGCCCGCGCGAAGATCGTCGGCGAGGCGATGCGGCCGGCCGAGACCACGGAGGCCTGGGCCGAGGCGCGCCTCTCGGGCGCCGGCGAGGCTTTTGCCGGGGCGGCGCTCGTCGTGGCGCGGAACGAATACGAGGAGGCGCTGGCGATCGCGGTGGCGCTCCGCGAGACGTTGGAGACGCCGCGCCGCACGGCGGCGCTCGTGACGCCGGACCGCACGCTCGCCCGCCGCGTCGCGGTGGAACTCCGCCGCTGGGGCATCGCGGTCGACGATTCCGCCGGCCAGCCGCTCGACGGCACCGCGCCCGGCGTTTTCGTCCGCCTCCTCGCGCAGGCGGCGCTGACGGCGGAGCCGGTCGCGATCCTCGCCCTCCTGAAGCACCCGCTCGCGGCGTTCGGCCGAAAGCCGTCGCAGTGCCGGATCGCGGCGCGGGCGCTCGAGATCGCGCTCTTCCGCGGCCCCGGCCGCATTTCGACGATCGCGAGCCTTGCCGCCGACATCGCCAATGTCCGCCTCGGCATGGACATGAAGGCCGACCTCATCATCCCGCGCGCCCGGCGCCGCCTGTCGAAATCCGACTGGGCGGCGGCCGAAAGCATGGCGGCGACGGTTTCCGACATCCTCGGCCCGCTGGCGCGGCTCGGCCAAAACCCGGCGCTCGCCGTTGCGGACGCCGCCGCGGCCCTCGTCGAGGCCTTCGACCGCGCGATCGACGACGGCAGCGGCAGCGAAACGCCGCTCTGGGACGAGCCGGCGGGCGCCGGCCTCGCGACTCTCCTTGGCGGGCTCGCCGCCGCGGGCCGGCTCGAACTCGCGCCGGCGGAGTTCCCGTCGTTTCTCCGCGCGGCGATGGCGGGCGCCACCGTCACGCCGGGCGCGGGCACCGATCCGCGCATCCACATCTGGGGGGCGCTCGAAGCCCGGCTCCAGTCGGTCGACCGCCTCATCCTCGGCGGGCTCGACGAGAGCGTCTGGCCGGGCGACATCCGCACCGACCCGTTCCTGTCGCGGCAGATGCGCGCCGTCCTCGGCCTGCCGCCGCCCGAGCGGCGGGTGGGCCTGTCGGCGCACGATTTCGCGCAGGGGCTCGCGGCCCCGGAAGTCATCGTCACCCGGGCCGAGAAACGCGGCGGCGCGCCGACGGTGCCGTCGCGCTGGCTGCAGCGGCTCGCGGCGCTGATCGGCCCGGAGGAGACGAAGACACTCCGCGCCCGCGGCGACCGCCATGTCCGCCTCGCGCGCGGGCTCGATCGCGTCCCGCCCGAAGCGGTGACGCCGGTGCGGCGCCCGCATCCGCGGCCGGCGGTTGCGGTGCGGCCGCGCGAACTCTCGATCACCTCGGTCGAGACGCTGATCCGCGACCCCTATGCGGTCTACGCAAGGCGCATTCTGCAGCTCGAACCGCTCGACCCGATCGGCCAGCGCGCCGATGCCCGCATTCGCGGCACGCTCATCCACGAGGCGTTCGCGGATTTCACGCGCGAGTGGACGGGGCGGCCGTTCGACGCCGCCGCCCACGACCGGCTGCTCGGCATCTGGCGCGAGAAGTTCCGTATCATCGAGGATTTCCCGGAGGTTCACGCGGTGTGGTCGCTCCTCGCCGAGCGGATTGCCGGCTGGATGGCCGACTGGGAGGCGGAGCGCGACGCCCGCATTGCGGCGCGCCACCCGGAGATCAAGGGCGAGTTCGTGTTCGACGCGCCGGCGGGGCCGTTCAAGCTCAACGGCCGCGCCGACCGGATCGACATCTTTCGCGACGGCAGCGTCGGCATCTACGACTACAAGACCGGCGCGCCGCCGAGCCCGAAACAGGTGCTCCTGTTCGCGCCGCAGCTCGCGCTCGAAGGAGCGATGGTCACTGCCGGCGCGTTCGGATCGGCCTTTGCCGGCCGCTCGCTCTCCGAGGTGGCATGGATCGCGCTCGGCAAGGCCGGCAGCCGGGAGAACCCGGTGCGCTCCGCCGTCGATGACGGGGTCGCGCCCGACGCCGTCGCCGCGCAGGCGATGACGATGTTCCGCGGCCTCGTCGCCCGCTACGACGACCCGGCGCACGGCTATGCCTCGCAGGCGCGGCCGATGTTCGAGCGGCGTTTCCCCGGCGACTACGATCACCTCGCCCGCGTCTCGGAATGGCGCCTCGTCGCCGCGCCCGGAGGGACGCCGTGAACGCGCCCGCCCGCGTCGTCGACACCACCACGAAGGTCCGCCAGTCGGAGGCGTCCGACCCGCGCCGCTCGGCCTGGGTCTCCGCCAATGCCGGCTCCGGCAAGACCTACGTCCTCGCGCTCCGCGTCGTCCGGCTCCTCCTCGCCGGCGCCGATCCTGGCCGCCTCCTCTGCCTCACCTTCACCAAGGCCGCGGCGGCGGAGATGGCGAAGCGCGTGTTCGACCGGCTCGGTGAATGGGTGCGGCTTCCGGACGAAGCGCTCGACCGGGAGCTCACGGAGCTGGAAGGCCGGCCGCCGACCACGGAGCAGCGGGCGATCGCGCGCCGCCTGTTCGCCCGTGCGCTCGAAACGCCGGGCGGGCTGAAAATCCAGACCGTGCACGCCTTCTGCGAAAGCCTCCTGCACCAGTTCCCGTTCGAGGCGGACGTCGCCGGGCATTTCGAGGTGCTCGAGGAGAACGCGGCGACGATCATGGTGCGCGAGGCGCGGCGGCGGGTGCTGGCCGAGGCGGCCTCCGACCTCTCGACCCCGCTCGGCGACGCGCTGCGGACCGTGGTGCTCTCCGCCAGCGACCGGAGCGCCGAGGATGCGGTCGGCGAGCTGGTCGAGAACCGCGAACTCCTCGACCGCTGGGTGAGGGCGGCCGGCTCGCTCGACGCCGCGCTCGCCGAGCTCCGCCATACCCTCGGCGTCGATCGGGCACCGTCGCGCGCCGACGTCGAGGCTACGATCGTGAGCGAAGCCGCGCTCGAGACGCAGGAGGTGCTGACGCTCGTCCGCCTCCTCGAGCGCGGCACCAGCAACGACCAGAAGGCTGCGGAGCGGTTGCGGCCGTACCTTTCCGCGCGGGACGATGCTGGCCGTTTCGCGGCCTATCGCGCGTTCTTCTGCAAGTCCGACGGCGGGCTCCGCGTGCCCACCGCTCTCGTCACCAACCGGATCAAGGCGGCATGGCCCGACCTCGAGGCCCTCCTCGTCAGCGAGTGCGGCAGGCTCGAAGGCCTCCTCGACCTTGCGAGCGCGGCGGAAACCTACACCGTCAGCGCCGCTGCCCTCCGGCTCGCCGACGCCGTGATCCGCTCCTACGAGCGGCAGAAGACCCTTCGCGGTCTCCTCGATTTCGACGATCTCATAGCGAAGACGCTGGCGCTCCTCGCGCGCTCGGAGGCGGCGCGCTGGGTGCACTACAAGATCGACCAGGGGCTCGACCACATCCTCGTCGACGAGGCGCAGGACACCAGCCCCGGCCAGTGGCAGGTGATCCGCGCGCTCGCCGACGATTTCTTCGCCGGGGAAGGATCGCACGGACGGCCGCGGACGCTGTTCGCGGTCGGCGACGAGAAGCAGTCGATCTACTCCTTCCAGGGCGCCGTGCCGGCGTGGTTCACACGGGTCCGGCAGGAGATCGCGAAGAAGGCCGAGGCCGCGCGCCAGCCGTTCAGCAGCATCGAGCTGAACCTATCCTTCCGCTCGACGCCCGACATCATGAAGGCGGTCGACCACGTCTTTCGGGCGGAAAGCGCCCATGCAGGCCTCGCCAGCGAGAAGCGGGCACCGGTCCACCAGGCGATCCGCCATGCCGAACCCGGCGAGGTGGTGATCTGGCCGCCGATCGAGCCGCCGGAGGAGAAGGAACCCGGCGACTGGGCCGATCCGCTCGACCATCTCGGCGACGCGGCGCCGGAAATGGTGCTGGCGAACCGCATCGCGCGGACGGTGAAGGCCTGGCTCGACGCCGGCGAGCGGCTGGCCGCGACCGGCAGGCCGATCCGGCCCGGCGAGGTGCTGATCCTGACGCGGAAGCGCGGGCCGCTGTCGGAGGGCATCAACCGCGCCCTCAAGGCCAACGGCATTCCCGTCGCCGGCGCCGACCGCCTCGCGCTCGCCGACCACATCGCGGTGAAGGACCTCATCGCCCTCGGCGACGCGCTGCTGCAGGACCGCGATGACCTCTCGCTCGCCGCCCTCCTCAAAAGCCCGCTGTTCGGGCTCGACGAGGACGCAATCTTCGCCCTCGCGCACGACCGGCCTTTCACCCTGTGGCAGGCGCTGGCCGATGCGCGCGACGCGGAACCGTTCGCGGCCGCGTGGTCGCAGCTGACGGAGCTCCGCCGAAAGGTCGACGGCGTCACGCCCTTCGCCTTCTACGCCGACGTTCTCGGCCCGCGCTGCGGCCGGAAGAAGTTCGCCGCGCGCCTCGGCGCCGAGGCGGAGGACGTCCTGGACGAATTCCTCGCGCAGGCGCTCGCCTACGAGCGCACCGAGACCCCGTCGCTGCAGGGTTTTCTGGCGTGGATCCGCTCGTCCGCCACGGAAATCCGCCGCGAGACCGAAACCATCCGCGACGAGGTCCGGGTCATGACCGTCCATGGCGCGAAAGGGCTCGAAGCCGATGTGGTCTTCCTCGTCGATGACGGCTCCGGCCCGGTTCACCCCGGCCATGACGACAATTTCCTCGCCATTACGACCGACCCCGATTCCGCCGAACCGGCGCCGCTCGTCTGGACGAAGGGCGTGCGCGGCCTTCCCAAACGGATCAAGGAGCTCGTCGACCGCGGCCGCGAGCGGGCGAAGGAGGAGTACCGCCGGCTCCTCTATGTCGGCCTCACCCGCGCGCGCGACCGGCTGATCGTCTGCGGCACGCTCGCCAGCAACACCGATGCCCGCGGCGGCTGGCACGCCCTCGTCTCGACGGCGCTGATGCCGCTGTCCGAGGAGGTTTCGGCGATCGACGGCACGCCGGCCTTCCGCTACCGCGACGCCGCGCTTCGCACGATGGCGGCGGTCGACGAACCGCGGATCGTCAGCGCGGAGCCGCCGCCGCCGGCCTGGCTGTCGCGGAACGTCGCCGCGGTGCGCGTCCCGCGCGCCCTCCGTGCGTCCGCGGCGCTGCCGATGACCGCCGCCGTGCCGCGGACGCTCGGCGCGCTGATGGAGCCGCCCGACCCTGCGATGGAACGCGGCCGCATCATCCATCGCCTCCTCGAGGCGCTGCCGGAGCACGCCCCGTCGGCCCGGCGCGCCGCAGCGGACCGCTATCTCGGCGCGGTCGCCGCGCGCTGGACGCCGGCGCAGCGCGAGCTCGCGGCGACGCAGGTGCTCGCCATTCTCGACGATACGCGCTTCTCGGCGGTGTTCTCGCCGGGGAGCCGGGCCGAAGTCGACATCGCCGCCGAGGTCGCCACCGCAAGCGGCCCCGCCTCGCTCGCCGGCCGCATCGACCGCCTTGCCGTGACGGACGATGCCGTCCTCATCGTCGACTACAAGACCAACCGCCCGCCGCCGGCGCGCGTCGAGGACGTGCCCGATGTCTACGTTGCGCAGCTCGCGCTCTACCGGTCGGCGCTCGCGACGCTCTATCCCGGCAGGCGGGTCGTCGCGCTTCTCCTCTTCACCGAGATTCCCGCCCTCTACGAGGTGCCCGACGCGATGCTGGACAAGGCCGTGCTGCGCGTGACCGGCGGCGAGCCAACCGGTTCTCCGGATGCCGCCGGTGCCGCACAGGCCGTCCTTCCGATGTAGACGGTATTTTCTTCAGTGATCGCGGGAGCGGCCGAAGGCTACCGCGGCGCGCGCTTGGCGAGGATGCGCTGGAGGGTGCGGCGGTGCATGCCGAGGCGGCGGGCGGTTTCGGAGACGTTGCGCTCGCACAGTTCGTAGACGCGCTGGATGTGCTCCCAGCGGACGCGGTCGGCCGACATCGGGTTTTCCGGCGGCGGCGCCTTCTCGCCGGCTTCGCGGGTGAGAGCGGTGTAGATCTCGTCGGCATCGGCCGGCTTCGCGAGATAGTCGACCGCGCCGAGCTTCACCGCCGTCACGGCGGTGGCGATGTTGCCGTAGCCGGTGAGGATGATGACGCGCGAATCCTCGCGCTTCCGCCGCAGCACCTCGACGACGTCGAGGCCGTGACCGTCCTCGAGGCGAAGGTCGACCACCGCATAGGCGGGCGGGTCTTCCTCGACCATCCTTATGCCCTCGGCCACGCTCTCGGCCGTCCGCACCGCGAAGCCGCGCGTTTCCATCGCCCTGGCGAGGCGCTGGAGGAACGGCCGGTCGTCTTCGACGAGGAGGAGCGAGCGGGGCGGGGTCGTCGTGTTCATGGCGGTTGTGGGCATCACTCGGCGGGCTCGGCCAGTTCCGGGCGCCCTTTAGGTTGCTTATAGGCCCGGTTTCCGCCAGAGCCAACCTGCGGGCGAGTGTCGCCGCGGCCGGCAGACGCTTCATAGGCTGCGCGCGGCCATGTGATGGTGACGATGGCGCCGGTCCGCGGCAGCGGCCGGTTGGCAAGTCTCAGTTTCGCGCCCGAGCGTTCGAGGAAGGTTTTGGCGATGAAGAAGCCGAGACCGAGGCCGCCGGCCTCGTGATCGGGCTTACCCGGTTCGTCCGGGGCGGCGCGGGTCGTCACATAGGGCTCGCCGATGCGGTCGATCACCTCGGGCGCAAAGCCCGGACCGTCGTCGGCGATCTCGACCGTCACCGTCGCCGGCGTCCAGGACGCGGTGATCTCGACGGTGTTCCTGGCGAAATCGACCGCGTTCTCGATGAGATTGCCGATGCCGTAAAGCGTCGCCGGATTGTGCCGGCCGACCGGCTCGGGGCCGACCTGGGTCGCGGCGGTGATCCGGACGTCGGCGTCGAGATCGGTGTAGGGCGCGGCGGCGTCCGTGAGGAAGTGGGTCAGCGGCTTGTTGTCCCGCGTCCAGTCGGTCTCGCCCGACAGCGATTTCAGCCGCCCGAGGATTTCGCGGCAGCGCTCCGCCTGGCCGGCGAGGAGCCGCACGTCGGCCGCCTGCGGCGAGGCGGGATCGAGTTCCTTCTGCAGCTCCTTGGCGACGACGGTGATCGTGGCGAGCGGCGTCCCGAGTTCATGGGCCGCCGCCGCGGCGAGGCCGTCGAGCTGCGAAATGTGGTGTTCGCGCTCCAGAACGAGTTCGGTCGCGGCGAGGGCGTTGGCGAGTTTCCGGGATTCGCTCGTGACGCGGAACATGTAGATCGCCGCGAAGGCCAGCGCCGAGAGGTTCGCGAGCCAGATGCCGCCGACATAGAGGAGCGGCATCCGGATATCGAGCGCCGGCTCGTCCGGCCACGGCAGCGGCAGATGGTACTGCCAGAGGATCGTCGTCGTCGCGATCGTCAGCAGGCCGAGGCCCAGCGTGTAGCGCATCGCCAGCGACGACGCCGACACCAGCACCGGCACGAGAAGGAGGAGCGCGAACGGATTCTCGAGCCCGCCCGTGAGATAGAGGAGCCCCGTCAGCTGCAGGGAATCGTACGCGAGGAGCGCGGCGGCCTGGTTGTCCGAGACGCGATGCGTCGCCGGGTATCTCAGCTTCAGGAAGAGGTTCAGCCACGCCGAGGCCGCCGTCAGCGCAAAGCACGCGCCGACCGGCATCGGATAGCCGAGGAAGACGCCGACCACGAGGATCGCCGCCGTCTGGCCGGCGATCGCGACCCAGCGGAGCCCGATCAGCGTATCGAGCTTGATCGGCGACTGGGAGAAGGCGGCGGACGGAGACGCGAGTGCGGCCATGGTTGGGATTGTAGCACGCCGGCGAGGCGGTCGCGGCAGCGGGCGGATGGCGAATAGTGAGTAGTGAGTAGCGAATAGGGACAGGACGGGCAGACGGCGCTATTCGCTACTCACTATTCGCTTGCGCCCGCTCACTCGCTCTGGAGATCGAACGCGTCCACCACGCTGGGCTGCACGATCTTCGCGTGAAGCGCGAGGAGGACGAACTGGGCATCGAGGCTGGTGCCGGAGAGAAGCGCCTGTTCGATGCGGCGCTCGACATCGGTCGTCAGCGCCTCGCCATTCTCGCCGGCAAACGGGTTGGCGCCGATCACGCAATAGCCGACGATCTCCGCGGCGCGCCGGAACGCTTCGGGCGGCGGCTCGTCGCCCGACACCTCCTTGATGAAGCGCGACATCGCAAGCTTCACCGCCTCGGGCACGGTTTTGGGGTGGACGTCGAGCGCGCGGAACGCGTCGTCGAGCTGGCGGAGGTCGGCCGACCGGCCGAAGACACCGAAGAAGCCGAGCGAGGAGCCACGAGGAAACTTCATCGGGGGCCGGCCCGGAGGTAGTCGGGAAGCTGGCGCTCGAACTCGGGGAAGTAGCGGCCGATCACCGTGAGGTCGAAGGACCTGAGGATCGCCTCCTTCGGTTCCCGGTCGAGAAGGAAGCGGAACGCCGCCGCGACGACCGTCTCGGGTTTCGCCGCGCCGCCGAGACGCGCGAGATCGGCGGCGCGCGCGGTGACGTCGTGCCGCGTCCGGCCGCCCCCCTCGCTCACCGTCACTTCGAACACGGCCGGGTCGCCGGCCTTCCGCTGCAGCACGTCGATCACGGAGTCCTCCTCCGCCCTAGTTAGGGTCGGCCGGACGGACCGGCAATCGCTCTTGCGATCCGCGGCGGCGGACACCATCAATCGAGGCGGGAGATTTCAGGGAACACCACGATGTGCCGCAACATCCGACCGCTGTTCAACTTCGATCCGCCGACCACGGAGGACGAGATCCGGAAGTCCGCCATCCAGTACGTGCGGAAGGTGAGCGGCTTCTTGAAACCGTCGCAGGCCAACGAGGCGGCGTTCAACCAGGCGATCGAGGAGACGACGGCGACGATCCAGAAACTCCTCGACGCGATGGTGACGAACCAGCCGCCGAAGGATCGCGCCGTGGAGGCCGCGAAGGCCAGGGAACGCTACATGGCCCGCTTCGCCTGAGGGGCGTGGCGCCGGTCGGGTTTCGACTCGCGCCTGGGCTCGAGGTGACGGAACGCCTCTCCGCAAGGCGGATCGACCTAGAGATACGGCGACGCCAGCCAGAACAGGCGGTTGCGGAGGCGCTCGGGCAGGGAGCGCGCGGCGAGCGAGGCGGGGGTTTCCCGGCGCGAGATCGCGATGCGCTGCTCGATCGCGGTCTCGATCGCGGTTGCCACCGCCCGGTCCATGATCTCGACATCGAGCTCGAAATTGAGCCGGAGTGACCGGACGTCGAGGTTGGACGAGCCGACGAGCGACCAGGCGCCGTCCACGGTCATCAGCTTCGAATGATCGAACGGGTTCGGGTTCCGCCAGACGCGGCAGCCCGGCGTCACCACCTGGTCGAGCTGCGCGGTGATTGCCCAGCCGACGATGCGGAGGTTGTTTTCCTCCGGCACCACGATGTCGACGTCGATGCCCCGGCGCGCGGCGACGGCGAGCGCTGCGACGAGCCGCGGATCCGGCAGGAAGTAGGGCGTGCAGATGCGGACGCGCCGCTGCGCGACCGCCAGCGCCCCGAGGATGAGGCTGAGCGTCCGCTCGATCCCCTCGTCCGGTCCGGAATCGACGGGCCGGCAGAACACGTCATTGCCCGGCGGCGATCGCACGCGGTCCCATTTCGGGCCGCGCAATCGCTCGCGGGTGGTGAAATACCAGTCGCCGGCGAAGACGCGGAGGAGCTGCGAGACGACCGGTCCCTCGAAGCGGAAATGCGTGTCGCGCGCCGGCGGCCCCTTCGAATGCGCCGTCGTGAAGGCCGCCCGGATGTTCATGCCGCCGGTGAAGCCGATCGCGGCATCGACCACGAGGATTTTCCGGTGCGTGCGAAGGTTCGCGGTGGGCAGGCGGAACGGAAAGGCGCCGCTGTTGAACAGGGCGTGGCGGACGCCGAGGCGCTTCAACGTCGAAAGGATCGGCGGCCGCGAATAGCGTGCGCCGACGCCGTCGATGAGGACGCGGACCTCGACGCCGCGGTTCACCGCTGCCGCCAGAGCTTCGGCGATCTCCCGCCCCACCGGGTCGAGGTCGAAGATGTAGGTCTGGAGCGCGATCGACCGCTCGGCCCCGCCGATCGCCTCGAGCATCGCGGCATAGGTCACGTCGCCGCCCGCGAGGAGTTTCACGTTGTTCCCCTGGGTGAACGGGAGGCGGGCGACGTTGTCGCCGAGGATCTTCAGCGACTTGAACTGCGCGCCGACATGCGTCTCGACCTCGATCTCGGTGACCGGACCCCAGCCGTGCCGCGCCCTGCCGCCGGAGCGCCGGCCGCGCCGCCGCACGGCCGACCGCCTGATCCGGTTCACGCCGGCAACGAGGTAGAGGAAGCCGCCGAAGAACGGCGAAAGGATCGCGATGCCGACCCAGCCGATCGCCGAGCGGACGTCGTCCTTCGTCATCGCGGCGTGGATCGCCGTCGCCGCCGCGACGATCACGGCGAGAATGCCGAGGAGCCACGACCAAGAGAAGGTGAAGAACTCCATCCGCCCGCCCGCCTCTGCGCTGCGCCTACGATCCGGACCGTGCCGGCACGGTGGCTCCTGCCAGTCTGGCGCCCCGCAACGCAAAGCCGAGGCAATTGCCGGCCGACCGCCGGAAACGGCGGAAGCGCGGCTCCGTTCCCGCGTCGGTCACCACAGCCCTCCGATCCGCCGGGGCCGCGGTCCTATTCGAGCCCCTCGAACAGGATCGTCGACAGATAGCGCTCGGCGAAGGAGGGGATGACGAGGACGACGTTCTTCCCCGCCATTTCGGGCCGCCGCCCCACTTCGATCGCCGCGGTGATCGCCGCCCCCGACGAGATGCCGACCGGAATGCCCTCGAGCCGCGCACAGAGCCGCGCCATGCCGACGGCTTCCTCGTTGGTGACCCGGGTCACCTCGTCGTAGATCCCGGTATCGAGGATCGGCGGAACGAAGCCGGCGCCGAGGCCCTGGATCTTGTGCGATCCGGGCTCGCCGCCCGAAAGCACCGGGCTTCCCGCCGGCTCGACGGCGACGATGCGGATACCCGGCCGGCGCTCCTTCAGCACCTGCCCGACGCCGGTGATCGTGCCGCCGGTGCCGACGCCCGCCACGAACGCATCGACCGCGCCGCCGGTGTCGTTCCAGATCTCCTCGGCGGTGGTGCGGCGATGAATGTCCGTGTTCGCCGGGTTGGCGAATTGCTGCGGGATCACCGCATCGCCGATCTCGGCGCGCAGTTCTTCGGCTTTCGCCATCGCGCCGCGCATGCCCTTCGCGCCCTCGGTGAGGACGAGTTCGGCGCCGAGGATGATCAGCATCTTCCGCCGCTCGATCGACATCGTCTCCGGCATCACGAGAATCAGCCGGTAGCCGCGCGCCGCGGCAACGAAAGCGAGCGCGATGCCGGTGTTTCCCGAGGTCGGCTCGATCAGCGTGGTGAAGCCGGGCCGGATGCGGCCCTCGGCTTCCAGCGCATCCACCATCGCCACACCGATCCGGTCCTTGACACTGTTGATCGGATTGAAGAATTCGAGCTTGGCGAGGAGATTGGCGCCGACGTCGTGCTTCTTCGCGATGCGGTCGAGCCGGACGAGCGGCGTATCCCCAACCGTCTCGGTGATCGAATCGTAGATTCGTCCGCGGCCCGGCTTCTTCTGGTCCTTCCGCCCGATCGGTCCGCCCTGCAGCATCTCTCTCTCCTTTTCTGAAGTGGAGAGTGTACCGCGAAACCGCCGTCAGGTCGTGCCGGTCGAACCGAAGCCACCCGCGCCGCGCCCGGTTTCGCCGGTCGCATCGACCTCGGCGACCGCGACGCGGAGCACCGGGGCGACGACGAGCTGCGCGATCCGCATGCCGCGGCGGACGACGACCGGCTGGTCGCCGAGATTGACCAGGAGCACCTTCACCTCGCCACGGTAGTCGGCGTCGATCGTGCCGGGCGTGTTGAGGACGGTGAGGCCGTGCTCGAGCGCCAGGCCGGAACGGGGGCGGACCTGCGCCTCCGTGCCCTCCGGCAGTTCGAGGACGAGCCCCGTGCCGATGAGGCGACGCGCCTGGGCGTCGATCGTCACCGGCTCGCCAGTCGGCACCGCCGCGCACAAATCGAGGCCGGCGGAGGCTGCCGTCCTGTAGGCGGGCAGCGGCAGATCGGCCGCCTCCGGCAGGCGGCGGATCTTCAGGGGCGGCAAGGTCATTCTGCGGCAGTCCGGCGGTCGGAAAGGGTTTCGGCGATGCGGCCCACCAGCCGGGCCGCTACCTCGTCCTTACCGGACTTCGGCCAGCTTTCCACTCCGGATGCCGTCACGAGATGCACGGTGTTGTAGTCGCCGCCCATCACGCCGCCCGCGGGCGAGACGTCGTTCGCGACGATCCAGTCCGCGCCCTTCGCCGCGAGCTTGGCGCGGGCGTTGGCGAGAAGATCGTCGGTTTCGGCGGCAAAACCGATGACGAGCGCCGGGCGCAGCGTGCCGTGCCGCGCGATCGTGGCGAGGATGTCGGGGTTCGGCACGAGGTCGAGTTGCGGCGCGCCGCCGGCGCCTTTCTTGATCTTGCGGTCCTGCGGGGCGGCGGCGCGCCAGTCGGCGACGGCGGCCGCCATGACCGCGACGTCCGCCGGCAGCGCCGCCTCGGCGGCGGCAAGCATCTCCGCGGCAGTCTCGATGCGGACCACGGTGACTCCCCGCGGGTCGGGGAGCCCGACCGGGCCGGACACCAGCGTCACGCTGGCGCCCGCCGCGGCTGCAGCGGTCGCGATGGCGAAACCCTGCTTCCCGGAGGAGCGGTTGGCGATGTAGCGCACCGGATCGAGCGGCTCGTGCGTCGGCCCCGCCGTGACGAGCATGCGGACGCCGGCGAGGGGGCCGCGCGGCGCCGCGTCCCCGAGGATCGCCTCGACCGCGGCGACGATCCCGAGCGGCTCGCTCATCCGGCCGAGACCGGCCTCGCCGCTCTCCGCCATTTCGCCGCGCGCCGGGCCGACGAAGCGGACGCCGTCGTCGCGGAGGCGGGCAACGTTCCGCTGCGTCGCCGGGTTCGACCACATTGCGGGGTTCATCGCCGGGGCGAGGAGCACCGGCGCCCGCGTGGCGAGGAGGATGGCCGTCGCGAGATCGGGGGCAAAGCCGCCGGCCGCCTTCGCCATGAGGTCGGCGCTCGCCGGGGCGACGAGGACGAGGTCGGCTTCACGGGCGAGCCGGATGTGGCCGACGTCATGTTCGTCGTCACGGTCGAACAGGTCGCCGAAAACCTTGCCTCCGGCGAGTGCGCCGACCGAAAGCGGCGTCACGAACGCCTCGCCCGCCTTCGTCAGCACCGGCCGCACCACTGCGCCGCGCTCGCGGAGGCGCCGGATGAGGTCGAGCGACTTATAGGCGGCAATGCCGCCCGAAATGACGAGGATGATGGTCCGTCCGGAGAGGGTCATCGCGGTTCAGGCGGTCCAGGGGTCGACCACTTCTACCCCACATTCCTGAAAATCCATGACCTTCCGCGTCGCGGCGGCCATGCCCGCGACGCGGGCGATCGCGGCGATCTGGAGGTCGATGGAGTTTCCGATGGGCCTTCCGGCGTTCCGACGGCGGGCGACGATCTTGCCGAAAGCCCAGGCCGCATCGAGGCTGAAGGGCAGAATCCGGCCGTCGAACTGCGCCACGAATCGCTCCAGTGCCTCATCGAGCGCGCGTTTCCGGGCGCCATTCGGGAGCATGGGGTTGCGCCAGGTGATTGCAATGCAATCAACGCCATCGCTGATGGCATTGCAATCAATGCACATCAATTCACCAGCGCGACGAAAATCCCTACCAGTGCCGCGGCGCCGATGAATAGCGCCCAACGCTGCGGCCGCGCGCGCTTCGCGTTCGCTTCCGCCAATTGCGCCACCGTGTCGGGGTCGAGGCGGAACCCGCGCCGGCTGATGTCGGCGATGTTGCGCGTCACGGCGCCGGCGCGCTCGCCGAGTTCCGGCAGCACGCCGACCAGCCGGCGGAACCATTCCGCTCCCGCCAGCGCCTCGTCGACGAGGCCGAGCGGCCCCATGTGCCGCGCCACCCAGTCGGCGACGATCGGCTCGGACGCCGCCCACATGTCGAAATCCGGATCGAGCGACCGGGCGACGCCTTCCACCACCATCATCGTCTTCTGGAGGAGGATCAGCTCGGTCCTGGTCTCCATGTCGAACATCTCGGTGACTTCGAGGAGCTGCGTCAGCACGCGCGCCATCGAGATGTCGCGTGCCGACTGGCCGTGGATCGGCTCGCCGATGGCGCGGAGCGCCTGCGCGAAATCGTCGATCGAGTGGCGGGCGGGGACGTAGCCGGCCTCGCGATGCACCTCGGCGATGCGCCGGTAGTCGCGCCGGATGAAGCCGTAGAGGATTTCCGCGAGGAACCGTCGTTCCGCCCGGCTGAGGCGGCCCATGATGCCGTAGTCGACGGCCACGATGTTGCCGGCCGGGTCGACGAAGAGGTTCCCCTGGTGAAGATCGGCGTGGAAGAAGCCGTCGCGCAGCGCGTGGCGGAGAAAGATCTGCATCAGCCGCTGCGCCAGGAGCTTCCGGTCGTGCCCGGCGGCCTCGAGCTCGGCGACCTCCGACATCTTGATGCCGTCGATCCATTCTAGCGTCAGCACGTCGCGGTCGGACCGCTGCCAGTCGACTTTCGGCACGCGGAAGCCGGCGTCGTTCCGGGAGTTCTCCGCCACTTCCGAGAGCGCGGCGGCTTCGAGCCGGAGGTCCATTTCCAGCATCACCGAGCGCGCCAGGCGATCGACGACGGCCACCGGCTTGAGCCGCCGCGCGTTCCGGTCGACGCGTTCGATGAAGCGGGCCCCGGAGAAGAAAGTCGCAAGGTCCTGGTCGAGCCGGGCGCGGATGCCTGGCCGCATCACCTTCACCGCCATGCGCCGCGTGACGCCGTCCGGGGCGACCACCGTGGCGCGGTGCACCTGCGCGATCGACGCCGCGGCGACGGGCGCGGAGAAGCTCGCATAGAGGACGTCGACCGGCCTGCCGAGGCAGCGCCGCACCGCCTCCTTCGCTTCGTCGAGCGGAAAGGGCGGGATCTCGTCGCGGAGGCTACCGAGCCCCTCCGCCACTTCGGCGCCGACGAGGTCGGGCCGCGTCGCGAGGAACTGGCCGAGTTTGACCCAGGACGGGCCGAGCTTGTTCAGCGCCACCGTGAGCCGCTCGGCCTGGTCGCGCTTCGCGACCCGGCGGCGCTGGATCTTCCGCCCGAGCCGGATCGCCGCCCGCGGCAGCGGCGGCAGGTGCTCCGGCTGGACGAGGCTGAACGCGCCCTCGCGCGCGAGAACGAAGCCGGCGCGCGTCAGGCGCAGGAACGAACCCACCCCCAAGGCGTCAGAGCCTCCAGCCGGAGTGGATCGCCGCAATGCCGCCCGAGAACATGCGGTGCTCGCCGCGCCCGAAGCCGGCTTCGCGGATCATTGCGGCGAAACGGTCGGGCGGCGGGAATTTCCGGATCGACTCCACCAGATACTGGTACGGCTCGTCGTCGCCGACGATGAGCGCCCCGAGCCGCGGGATGACCTGGAACGAAAAGGCGTCGTAAGCCCAGTCGAGCCCGGCGACGTCGACGTGCGAGAATTCGAGGACGAGAAGCCGACCGCCGGGCCGCAGCACGCGAAAAGCCTCGCGGAGCGCCTTCGGAATGTCCGGCACGTTGCGGATGCCGAAGGCGATCGTGACCGCGTCGAAGCCGCCGTCGGGCAGCGGCAGCGCCTCGGCGTTGCCTTCCCTGAACGATACCCGGTCCGACAGCCCGCGGGCCTCGGCGCGCTCGCGGCCGACGTCGAGCATCGCCGCGTTGATGTCGCAGACCGTGACGACGGCAGCGGGCGAACGCCTCGCAATGCGGAAGGCGATGTCCCCGGTGCCACCGGCGACATCGAGGACGCGGAAGGGCCTTGCGCCGAGGCGCGGCGGCGCCAGCCAGTCCACGAGCGCGCGTTTCCACAGCCGGTGCATGCCCGCCGACATGAGGTCGTTCATCAGGTCGTAGCGGTCGGCGACCTTGTCGAAGACGCCGTTGACGAGACGCTGCTTCTCGCCCGCGCCGACCTTCCGGAACCCGAAATCAGTGGCGTTGCCGCCGGGGTCCGCGTTCGGCTCTGTCGTCATGTCAGTGCTCCGGGACCGCTGACCCGCTACAAGGCACGGCCGGCCTTGCCGGAACGTTTGCGCCCGCGATGCCGCCAAACCATAGCCGAAGGCCGCCGCCGCGCGCTACCCGAGGGGACGCCGAGAAGGTCGCATGCCGGAACTCCCAGAAGTCGAGACCGTCCGCCGCGGCCTTGCCCCGGCGATGGAAGGAAAGGCCTTCGCCCGCGTCGAGCTCCGCCGGACGGACCTCCGCCGGCCGTTTCCGAAGGGGCTCGCAAGGACCCTCACCGGACGCACGGTGCTCGCCCTCCGGCGCCGGGCCAAATACCTCGTCGCCGATCTTTCCGGCGGCGACAGTCTCGTCATGCATCTGGGCATGTCGGGCTCGTTCCGCGTCGACGCCGGCGAGGCCACGTCGACGCCCGGCGTCTTCCGTTACGAACGCAGCAACGACGCCGCGCACGACCACGCCGTCTTCACGATGACGGACGGCACCCGCATCACCTACAACGACCCGCGCCGCTTCGGTTCGATGGACCTTCTGCCGACGGCCGGGCTCGACACGCGGCCGCCGCTCGGCGGCCTCGGGCTGGAGCCGCTCGGCGGCGAACTGTCGGCGCGGACGCTGGCGGGCCTTCTTGCCGGCAGGAGGGCGCCGCTCAAGGCCGCCCTTCTCGACCAGCGGATCGTCGCCGGTCTCGGCAACATCTATGTCTGCGAGGCGCTGTGGCGGAGCCATCTGTCGCCGCTCCGCGAAGCCGGCTCGATCGTGCGCGATGGCAGGCCGCCATCGGCCGAGGCGAAGCGGCTCGCGGGCGCCATCCGCGCGGTGCTCGAGGAAGCGGTCGAGGCGGGCGGGTCGAGCCTTCGCAACCATGTGCGGGCCGATGGCGAACTCGGCATGTTCCAGCACCGCTTCGACGTCTACGACCGCGAGGGCGAGGTGTGCCACACGCGGGGCTGCGGCGGCGTGGTGGAGCGCGTTGTCCAGTCGGGGCGGTCGACCTTCTTCTGCCGGACGTGCCAGCGCCAGGGCGCCGTCCGTTGAAGCCGGATCACGCGCGTCGCCCGCTTCCCCGATGGAGCATGGTCCTGTCGAAGAACCGGCCACTTCGTCGGATCATGCTCCAAGGCCGCAGCACTGTTGCGTTGACGCCGGCGGGCGGTTGCGACTATAAGGCCGCCAATCAAGGGCGGCGGCTCGTTTCGCCGCCTTTTTCAATCAATTCGCCAGGGTGGCCCATGGCCAATACGTCTTCCGCCAAGAAGGCGACGCGCAAGATCGCCCGTCGCACCGTCGTCAACAAGACGCGCCGCAGCCGCGTCGCGACCTTCCTCCGCAAGGTGGAAGAGGCGATCGCTTCGGGCAACCGGGACAACGCGGCGGCGTCGCTCCGCACGGCCGAGTCCGAGCTGATGCGCGCGGCGGGCAAGGGCATCGTCCACGCCAACACCGCGTCGCGGAAGGTCTCGCGCCTCACGGCTCGCGTGCGGGCACTCTAGCGCCCTCGACCTTCGGCCTTTGCAACGGATTTTCCGAAAGGGCGGCCCTGGCCGCCCTTTTTTCGTTGTCGTTTCGATGAACCCAGCATGACAGAATTTCTACTGTAATTTCAGCTGCTTAACCTCGGGTACGCTAGCGTCCCGGCCGGAACATGGCGAATCTTATGTGACCAAATCGCCACGTCTTTTTACCAAAGCAGGATCGTCGGCGCAGAAAGTCGCAAGGGGTGGCGGAGCGATTCCAACAGCGATCAATGGCTTACCGGTCCGCGTCGGAAACGGGTGCTCCCTCCGACCTAAAAAAGCGGCATCAAGGCCATTGCGGGCGGCGCGACCGGTGTACTAGGTTCCTCTCCAGCAGGCCGGCCGGGGCAGTTTTAAGTAGTGGCTGGCATGTAGAAGTCTGATGCGGAACGTTGGTTTTGTAATGAATAGTGGGATGATGTAGTTTTTCGCCAGCAAAGGCTGGCTGAGTTTTCATTTCCACTCGGGCGCTAGTCTTTTAGTCTGCTGTTCGCCCGCTCCGACCTAGACAAGAACGAGTTCGTAGACGCTATTGTGCCCTTCCGCCCTGCGGACGGATGGCGCTGCGCGTCCTGAGGGATCGTACATGGCGCAAAGCGGCTCCTATGCCGGAGAGGTTTCCGTGGAGGAGACCTGGGACGCGTTGAAGGCTTCGCCGGAGGCGACGCTGATCGACGTAAGGACGCAGGCCGAGTGGACCTATGTCGGCGTTCCCGCGCTCGACACGATCGGCAAGGAGCCCATCCTCATCGAGTGGCAGGCGTTCCCGACCGGCGCGCGCGATCCGGCGTTCGTTCAGCGCCTCGCCGCGCACCTCGAGGCGCTGGGCCTCTCCAACGATGCGCCGCTTTTCTTCATCTGCCGCTCCGGCAGCCGCAGCCGCTCCGCGGCCACGGCGATGGCCGCCGCCGGCTTCACGCAATGCTTCAACGTGGCCCCCGGCTTCGAGGGGCCACTCGATCAGGATGGACACCGCAACGCCGTCTCGGGTTGGCGGGCGTCCGGTCTTCCCTGGACCCAGAGCTGAGGGAGTCATGGATTTGAGCAAGGGCGACCAGGGGTCGAATGGCCCGACGGACTTCCCCGCCGATGCCGATGACGACATCGCGACCGTCGCGAAACCGGGGGCGCGCAAGCGCCGCGAGGTCGAGCCGGCCATAGCGGCCGTACCGACGGCCGCCGCCTGGGCGCGGGTGCTCGAGCGGCTCCGCAAAGGTCTCGGCGAGGACGTCTATTCGTCCTGGTTCGCGCGGGTCGAATTCGAGGCCGGCGACGCCGGATCGGTGATGCTGTCGGTGCCGACGCGGTTCCTGAAGTCGTGGATCCACGGCAACTACCGCGAAAAGCTCGTCGACCTGTGGCTCGCCGAGGGCTTTGCGCTCCGCCGCATCGACATCACCGTCCGCTCGGCCGTCCGGCCGCGCGCCGAGGCGACGCCGCCGGCAGCGGCCGTGGAGCCCGAGCCGCGCGAGCGCCCGGCCCCGACGATGCTCGCCCACGCGAAAGCCGTCGCGGAGGCACCGAAGCGCACGAACCATGGCGGGCCGCTCGGCGGCTCGCCGGTCGATCCGCGCCTCAGCTTCGAGACGTTCTGCGAAGGCGCGGCGAACCGCGTCGCGCTCGCCGCGGCCCGCTCGGTCTCCGGAGGAGCCGCGGCGTCCTTCAACCCGCTCTTCCTCCACGCCGGCGTCGGCCGCGGGAAGTCGCACCTTCTGCACGCGATCGCCCAGGCGTCGCGCGGCGCGCATATGGGCCGGAACGTGGTGTACCTGACGGCCGAGCACTTCATGTTCCGCTTCGTCGCCGCGATCCGGAACCAGTCGGGCGTCGCCTTCAAGGAGAGCCTGCGCGAGATCGACGTGCTTCTCATCGACGACGTCCAGTTCCTGCAGGGGAAATCGGCGCAGCAGGAGTTCTGCCACCTCCTCAACGTGCTCATCGACGGGGCGCGCCAGGTGGTGGTCGCCGCCGACCGGCCGCCGGCGGAACTCGAATCCCTCGACGAACGCGTCCGCTCCCGCCTCGGCGGCGGCGTCGCGCTCGAGATCGGCTCGCCCGACCTCGACCTCCGGAAGCGCATCCTCCGCATGCGCCTCGCTGCGGCGCGGGAAATCTCGCCGAACCTCGACATTCCGGAGACCGTTATCGACTATGTCGCCCAGACCGTTGCCACCAACGGCCGCGACCTCGAGGGCGCGCTGAACCGCCTCGTGGCGCAGTGGCAGTTCACCAACGTCCCCGTGACCATCCCGTCGGCCGAGGTGACGCTCCGCGATCTGATCGGCACCCGCGAGCCGCGCCGCGTGCGGATCGAGGACATCCAGAAGGTCGTGTCGCGCCACTTCAACGTCTCCAAGGCCGACCTCCTGTCGAGCCGCCGCACGCGGACGATCGTCCGCCCGCGGCAGATCGCCATGCACCTCTCCAAGGTCATGACGCCCCGCTCGCTGCCGGAAATCGGCCGCCGCTTCGGCGGCAGGGACCACACGACCGTCCTGCATGCCGTGCGGAAGATCGAAGAGCTGATGCGCGAAGACCGCAGTTTCGCCGACGAGGTCGAACTGCTGCGGAAGATGGTCGAGGATCAGCCGATCCCGTAGGCGTCGCAGCCCGATTGGCACTTGAACCTCCCCCTTGCGGTTCCTTGCGGGGAGGTCGAAATCGCAATGCGATTGCGGGAGGGGCAGCCTCCCGATCCTCGACTGCTGAGTGGCCGCCCCCGGCGGGGACCGCAACGGGGAGGCTCAGGATGGCAGGGTTCTGCCAGCGCGGTGGGGTCCGAACGCTACCGCGGCGGGGTCCCGTTCCGGTCGAGGACGGCGCCGGCGAGGTACAGCGAACCGCAGATGAGGACCCGCGGCGGGGCGGCGTCGCTGAAGGCGGCGATCGCGTCGAGCGCCTCTTCGACGCTCGCCGCCGGGCTGGCGTCGAGCCCGACCGAGCGCGCGACCGAGGCGAGTTCGTCCGCCGAAAAGCTTCCGTGGCCGTCGATCGGCACCGTCGTCACCGAGCGGGCAAGCCCCGCGAACGGGGCGAGGAAGCCCGCCGGATTCTTCGTCGTCAGCATCCCCATGACGAGGTGGAGCGGCCGCGGCGACCGATCTTCGAGGTCCGCCATCGTCTCGGCGATCACCGCGCCGGCGCCCGGATTGTGTCCGCCGTCGAGCCAGAGCTCCCCGATGGCAGGACCGGCGCGCTCGACGAGCCGGCCGGTCGTCAGCCGCTGCATCCGCGCCGGCCATTCCGCCGTCTGGAGCCCCGTCTCGATCGCGGCGACCGGCACGCGCAGACCCGCCGCGCGGAGCGTCGCGATGGCAGCGCCGGCGTTGGTGAACTGGTGCCGGCCTACCAGCCGCGGCGGCGGCAGGTCGAGTAGGCCGTCCTCGTCCTGGAACACCAGCCGGCCGCGCTCGGCGAACGCCATCCAGTCGCGGTTGGCGGCATGGAGCGGCGCCTTCAGCCGCGCGGCAACCCACTCGATGATGTCGAGGGCGACATCCTGCTGCGGCGAGGTGATCACGGGCACGCCGGGCTTGATGATGCCGGCCTTCTCGCGCGCAATTTCGGCGAGCGTGCTGCCGAGGAATCGTTCGTGGTCCATCGACAGCGACGTGATGACGGTGGCGACCGGCGCTTCGACGACGTTCGTTGCGTCGAGCCGGCCGCCGAGCCCGACTTCGAGGAGGGTGAAGTCGGCCGGTGCCTCGGCGAAGAGAAGGAACGCCGCGGCCGTGGTGATCTCGAAATGCGTGATCGGCGCGCCGGCATTGGCGGCTTCGACGCGGAGGAGCGCGTCGGTCAGCGCTCCGTCACCCACGATCTCGGCGCGCCCGCCCGCGGCGGCGAGCCGGATGCGCTCGTGGAAGCGCACGAGGTGCGGCGAGGTGTAGACGTGGACGCGCTTCCCCGCGGCTTCGAGCATCGCGCGGAGGAACGCCGTCACCGAGCCCTTGCCGTTGGTGCCGGCGACGTGGACTACCGGCGGAATCTTCCGGTCCGGCCGGCCGAGCGCCTCGAGGAGGCGCAGGATGCGGTCGAGGGAGAGGTCGATCTCGGTCGGATGCAGATGCATCAGCCGCTCCAGGATGGGACTGGAGCGATCCATCACGGGCATGGCGGGTGCTCTAGGCGCCGGTGCGGACGGCGTTGCCTTCGATGACCATCGGAAGGTCCGCCGGGCTCGGCAGCGCCCGGTCCGCATCATTGGCGGCGCTCGCCTCGAGGTCGGCCGGCGAGGTGAGGAGCCGGCAGAGCCGCGCGATCACCTCGCGGAGATTGTGGCGGTGGACGACCATGTCGACCATGCCGTGGTCGCGGAGATATTCAGCGCGCTGGAATCCCTCCGGCAGCTTCTCGCGGATCGTCTGCTCGATGACGCGCGGGCCGGCGAAGCCGATGAGCGCGCCCGGCTCGGCGATGTGGACGTCGCCCAGCATCGCGTAGGACGCCGTGACGCCGCCGGTGGTCGGGTTGGTGAGGACGACGATGAACGGCAGCCGCGCCTCGCGGAGCTGCTGCACGGCGATCGTGGTGCGCGGCATCTGCATGAGGGACATGATGCCCTCCTGCATGCGCGCGCCGCCGGAGGCCGCGAAGATGACGAAGGGCTCCTTCCGGTCGCGCGCATTGTCGAGGCCGGTGATGATGGCTTCGCCGGCGGCCATGCCGAGCGAGCCGCCCATGAAGTCGAAATCCTGCACGGCGGCCGTGAGCGGGACGCCCTCGACGGTGCCCGAGCCGAGCAGCACCGCGTCCTGGAGGCCGGTCTTCGTCCGCGCGTCGCGGAGGCGGTCGGTGTAGCGCCGCTCGTCGCGGAATTTCAGCGGATCGACCGGCACTTCCGGCACCGGGATCTCCTGCCACTTCGCCTCGTCGAAGAAGTAGTCGAGCCGGCGGCGGGCGCCCATCCGCATGTGGAAGCCCGAGCCGGGCACCACGAAATGGTTGTTCTCGAGGTCGCGGTGGAAAACCATCTCGCCGGTCTCCGGACACTTGATCCAGAGGTTTTCGGGCACCTCGCGCTTGGCGCCGAGGATGCCGCGGATTTTCGGCCGGACGAGGTTGTTGATCCAGTTCACGATTGAATCTTCCGTCGGGACTCTATGAGGATTCGGCGGCCCCCGCGCGCCGCCATTCTACCCTGCCGCCGCCGCGCGCGCCAAACGCGCCCCGCCGGCAAGCTCGGCCACGAGGCCGAGAACCGCTTTCGGCGTGCCCGCCTGCGCCTTCCCGGCGGGGTCGAGCGAACCGGCGATCGCGTTGACGAGGGCCGAGCCCACCACGACGCCGTCGGCCGTCTTGCCGAGCGCCGCCGCCTGCGCCGCCGTCTTCACGCCAAAACCGACCGCGACCGGTAATGTGGTGTGCCCCTTGATCCGCGCAACGGCCGTCCTGACCTTCGTCGTGTCGGGTGACGCCGTGCCGGTGATGCCGAGGATCGAGACGTAATAGACGAAGCCCGACGTGTTGTTCAGCACCGCCGGCAGGCGCTTGTCGTCGGTGGTGGGCGTTGCGAGGCGGATGAAGTTGATGCCGTGCTTCGCCGCCGGGATGCACAGCTCGTCGTCGGCCTCGGGCGGCAGGTCGACCACGATCAGCCCGTCGACGCCCGCCTGCGCGGCAGCCTCGAGGAAACGCTCGTTGCCGTAGGAGTAGATCGGGTTGTAGTACCCCATCAGGACGATCGGCGTGTTGGTGTCGCCCTCGCGGAAGGCGCGGACCATCGCCAGCGTTTTGTCCATCGTCTGCCCGCCCCTGAGCGCGCGCTCCGACGCCCGCTGGATCGGCGGCCCCTCGGCCATCGGGTCGGAGAACGGCATGCCGAGCTCGATCACGTCGGCCCCCGCCGCCGGCATCCCTTTCAGGATCGCCAGCGACGTCTCGTAGTCGGGATCGCCGGCCGAAATGAACGTGACGAGCGCCGGCCGCCCTTCGGCGGCGCAAGCGGCGAAACGGGTGGAGATACGGGTCACGGAGAATTCCCTGTCAC
>JADLGL010000015.1 GCA_020849325.1 Bauldia sp.
CAGCTGCAACCCGACCTGCGAGCCCACGCTCAATGTCGGCGACGCGCCGTCGATCTTCGACCTGACCGCCCAGCAGCTCCAGACCCGCGGCAACCTCGCCCTCGGGAACTAGCGGCCCGACGCATTTAGGCTCGTTCTTGGCTAAGCAAACCTTCGGTTCGCAAAGCTCAGAAGCCCTCTCCCCGTACGGGGCGAGGGAGACGGATCGATCCCAACGAAGCTGTGACGCCGAGAGGTGTCATCCGAATGCGGCAAACCACCGGCGACGACCCGAACCGCACTTCGCGCTTCCCATTGCGCGGGAGGCACGTGGCCACCGGAAACTACGTGCAGGTGGGGCGGCAGATTTCGGCGCTGTAGCGGGGGCGGAGGAAGAACCGGTCGGACAGTTCCAGCGTGCCGACGATGATCTGCCCGAAACCGGCGTGGAAATCGTAGGAGACCTCGGCCATCACGAGGAACGATTCGGCCTGATCGAGGCCCGTCGGCAGGTCGACGGTCGTATCCGCGGCGAGCGCCGTGGCGTTGAGAGCGTCGCTCCACACGACGCGGGCGACCCCCTCGTCATCGACGCGGATGCCGGAGATGACGACGTGGAATTCATCGGCGGGATAGGGCGAGATCACGGTCGTCACCGCATCGAGGATGTTGGTCATCTCGACATTGCTGATGCCGCCATCGGCCTGCGTGACGAGGTCGGCGAGCACGCTCGTCGCGTGCGTCACCTTGCGGTCGGCGATGACCGCGGCGCTGACCTCGACGCCCGCGAGATAGATCGCCAGCATCCCCGGCAGGATCAGCGCGAATTCGAGCGCCGCGGCGCCGCGCGCATCGCCGCGGAACCGCTTCGGCAGGAGGCGGGGGATGCGGAGGGCGGCCATCAGAACGGCTCGTTCCGGAACGCAGTGGCCGCGGCGATCAGGCGGCCGCCATTGCCGAGATTGCCGAGGCCGAGGAGATCGATGTTGAGCGGCCACTCGTAGTAGGCGCGCACAATGACGATGTCGCCGGCCTCGCCGTCGTCGTAGTCGAAGTCCTCGGGGTCGAGATTGCCCTCGTCGTCGAAGGGCGGCGCGAGGTCGACGTCGGCGAAGGTCTCGACCGTCCGGACGTCCACGCGAAGGTTCGCCTCGCAATTGAGGATGCCCGCCATGGCGCGGCAGATCGCGTCGCGGAACTCGACGTCGGTGTAGCCGAGCGCCTGCGCCTGGCCGGTGCGGATGAGCCGCCCCGCGGCCTGCGTCGCCGTCTCGATGGTCTGGCTCGCGAAGAAGAAGAGGAACGTCTCGAGGATCGCGAACAGGAGGAGGAAGAACGGGATCGCGAGGAGACCGAACTCCACCGCCGTCGCGCCCCTCGTATCGCGCCTGAAACCGCGCAGCCGGAACCGCCGCGAAGCGGCGTTCTCGGGCGCGGGCGGGTGCGACTGGGCCATCGCACCGAAATAACAAACGCGCCTTGAGGAACCCTTGCGGGGGTTTAGGAGAATCGGGGGGTTTGGGGGAAGGGTTTGGTAACCATGGTGGGGAGGTGAGTGGTGAGGGTCAGTGGTGAGCGAATAGCGAATAGCGAATAGTGAGTAGCGGGCGGTGAATGACGGCGGGTCGCGGCGCGCTTCGTCCCTGTTCGCTATTCGCTACTCCCCATTCGCTTCTTGTCGGTACTCCCTTCCGCCTACTCCGCGCGGCGCTCGAACAGCGCCACCAGGGGCGCAAAATCGGTGAGGGTCGCGGGCCGGAAGCCGCCGCCATAGGCGCGGTCGACGGCGTCGAGCGCGACCGGGTCGGCGGTGCGAAGCTCCACCATCGCGTTGCGGAGCGCGGTCTTGAAATCCTCCGGCAGGGCCGACTGGACGGAAAGCGGCGGGTTGGGGATTTCGGGCGATTCCCACACCACCCTGACATCGGCCATCACCAGGGTGCCGGCAGCGACCATCTGGGCAAGGACGCCGGTGCGGTAACCGGTCGCAGCGGGCCCCGTCAGCGACGACCAGGCGATCGCGGCGTCGGCCTCGCCGGCGAGGAGCGCCGTGACGGCCGCCTCCGGCGAATTGCGCGGCACGAGCTCGAACCGGTCCTCGCCCATGCCGGCATCGGCGAAGAGGCGCAGCGGCAGCAGCCGGCCCGCGACGGAATCGGCCGCCGACACCGCGAGGCGCCGGCCGGCGAGATCGTCGAGCGACCGGACCGGCCCGGTCGCCGGCGCGATCATCACCGCGTGGTAGCCGGTGTCGCCCTCCGGCGTCGCCGGGATCACCAGCGGCTCGACGCAGGAGCACGCCGCGCGCGCGGTGGCGTAGGCGGTCGCCGACAGGAAGGCGACGTGAACGCCGGCATTGGTCTGCGCCGCGATCAGGGCCGGATAGTCGTAGCCGGGCACGATCTCGACCGGGATGCCGAGCCGGCCCTCGAGGTAGAGGCGGAACGGCTCGATCTCGACGAGCGTGTAGGCCTGATTGTCGCCGGCGAGGACGCCGACGCGGAGCGTGCCGACCTCCTCGCGCCACGCCTGCGCCGCCACGGGGCCGGAGAGGACGAGGGCGGCGAGGCCGGCGAGGACGAGACGGCGAAGGACCAAGGAGCGGCTCAGATCGTCTGGTTGTAACGGCCGACGCCGGGGTTCTCCCGGAGCACCCCGTCGACGGCGGCGAACATCTCGCGAAGGCGCGCGTCGGAGACGGGGCTCTCCACGACCACCACGAGCTCGGGCTTGTTGGAGGACGCGCGGACGAGGCCCCAGGTTCCGTCGTCGGTGACGACGCGAACGCCGTTCACCGTCACGAGGTCGACGATCCTGTGGCCGCCGACCTTTTCGCCGGCCTGGAACATCCACGCGAAGCGCTCCGACACTTTTTCGACGACGCCGTATTTCAGCTCGTCGTCGGAATGGGCCGACATCGTCGGCGAACCGAAAGTGTGCGGCAGGGAATCGTAGACGTCCGCCATCGACATGCCGGGGCTGCGGTCGAGGACGCCGCAGATGGTGAGCGCGGTGAGGAGGCCGTCGTCATAGCCGCGGCCGATCGGCTTGTTGAAGAAGAAATGGCCGCTCTTCTCGAAGCCGGCGAGGGCGCCGATCTCGTTGACGCGGCGCTTCATGTAGGAATGGCCGGTCTTCCAGTAGTCGGTCGTGACGCCGCGGGATTGCAGCACCGGATCGGTGAGGAAGAGGCCTGTCGACTTCACGTCGACAACGAACTTCGCGTTGGGCTGGTTGGCGGACAGGTCGCGGGCGATGATCGCGCCGACCTTGTCGGCGAAGATCTCGCGGCCGGTGTCGTCGACGACGCCGCAGCGGTCGCCGTCGCCGTCGAAGCCGAAGCCGACATCGGCGCCGGTCTCCCGCACGGTGTCGGCGAGGACGTGAAGCATCTTCAGGTCCTCGGGGTTCGGGTTGTAGCGCGGGAAGTTGAAATCGAGCGCCGTGTCGAGCTCGATGACCTCGCAGCCGATGCGGCGGAGCACTTCGGGGGCGAAGGCGCCGGCGGTGCCGTTGCCGCAGGCGGCGACGACCTTCAGCTTCCGGGTCATCTTCGGCCGGTTGGCGAGATCGGCGATGTAGCGCTCGGCGAAGCCGTCGACGAACTCATAGGAGCCGCCGGTGCGATCCTTCGCGAGGCCGCCGAGGACGATGTCCTTGAGGCGCGTGATCTCCTCGGGGCCGAAGGTGAGCGGCCGGTCGGTGCCCATCTTCACGCCCGTCCAGCCGTTCTCGTTGTGCGACGCAGTGACCATCGCCACCGCCGGGCAGTCGAGCTCGAACTGCGCGAAATAGGCCATCGGCGAGAGTGCGAGCCCGACGTCCTTCACGCGGATGCCGGCCGACATCAGGCCGGTGACGAGGGCGAGCTTGATCGACATCGAGTAGGAGCGGAAATCGTGGCCGACGACGATGTCGGGCCGGACGCCGCGCTCGTGGATGAGCGTGCCGATGCCGCGCCCGAGCGCCTGGACGCCCATGAGGTTCAGTTCCGGCGCGATGGTCGAATCGGGCGTTCCGAACCACCACCGCGCGTCGTATTCGCGGAACCCGGTCGGCTTCACCAGCGGCTGCGTCTCGAAGGCGAAGCTGTTGGGGCGAATGCCAGTCACCGGCTTCGGGAACATGCGCTACTCCGTGTTGTCTGACCGAATTGCGGCCTTCCGTGCGCGGGCGTCAAGCCGCGGCCGGCGAGGTTTCGCGGCGCTTCTAGCGCGCCAGCGGTAAAGGCGAGGTGTCGGAAACGCGAAATCGCGCCGGCGGACGCGGCGACATCACGGCATTGCGTCCGCGCCGCGCTTTACTCGCGCCGCCGAAGGGGTAGCGTCGCCTCCCCCCGCGGCCTGCCCGGCCGCAGCAGACGGACGAGGCAATGTCGGGCGCGTTCTTCGACGGTTTCTACGCCAAAGACCCCACCTATTACGGAACGGACGTCCGGCCGGAGTACCTCGCCTTCCTCGACGGACTCGGCTCGGCCGAACCCGCAATCCTCGACCTCGGCGCCGGCCAGGGCCGCCATGCGCTGGTCGCGGCGCGCCGCGGGGCGCGGGTGACGGCGGTCGATTATTCCGCCCTCGGCACCGCGCAGCTCGCGGCGCTGGCGCGGGCGGGCGATCTTCCCATCACCGTCGAGCAGGCCGACGTGACGCGCTACGAGGGAGCGCCGGAGCATTTCGACGGGGTGGTCATGGTGAGCCTTCTCAGCCACCTCGACCTTTCGGCCGTCCAGGACGTCGTCGACCGCGCCTTCGCCGCGCTCGCGCCGGGCGGCCAGGTGTTCTGCGAGGTGTTCACCACCGACGATCCTGGCTTCCGTCACGCTGCCGACGCCTCGGAGACTGCCGGCGCGCTCCACACCTATTTCGCGCCGGGGACGCTCCTCCCCTATTTCGCCGCCTTCGACATCGTCTCCTGCCGCGAGTTCGTCGAGGACGATTTCGCCCACGGCCCGGCGCACCGGCACGGCGTGGCGCTGCTGGTGGGCCGGAAGCGGTAGAATCAGCTGCCGAGGCCCCAGCCGCCACCGCCTTCGACGAAGGCGTCGCGGTCGCGTGCGGCTTCGGGCACCTCCACGCCGAGGGCGGGGAGGAGTTGCCGCATGTTGGCGGCGATGAGGTCGGCGAGGCGCTTCGTCGGTCCTTGGTCGAGCGTGGCCAGAAATTGGGCAAGCACGACAGCCACTGCGTCGAGGCGCTCGATGCGCAACCGGCGCTGGGCGGCGGACCGTACACTCCCGAGCTGCGCCAGGAAGGCGTCGAAAGCAGCAGCATCGATCTCGGTGAGCCGTTCGGCATTGCCGACGGTGTAAGACAGTTCGTCGGTCAGCAGCGGATCGAGCCGGGTTGGCAGCAGGTCGTAGCGTGGCGCGACGATGGTCCGGCCCGGCCCAAGGTGGAGAACGGCATGGTTCTTGGCGTGCCCGTCCACATTTCCGATCAGCAGATCGAAGAGCGTCGCGTCGATGAACCGCCGTCGCTCGAGAGCCGGATCGGCGGTCCAGTCGAGCACGGAGGCGATCGCGGCGACGTCGAAACGGCGCCCCGGACGACCGCGGCGCTGATATTTGAGCTTGGCTGGCAAGCCCAGCGCCTGCGCGAAGTCTTCCTGATGAACCCTGACCACGCGCCCACGATCATCGAGCGCCCGATCGAAGCGCTTCGCGAGCAGCACATCGACACCGGCTATGGTCAGCACCTCAGCCTCTGCGGTCGGCGCCCCCGTCGCCCGCGAGAGCCCGAGTGCGGCAGCCTCGAGCAAGGCATCTTCCCGATGCCGGACATCGGGCACCTTGAAAATATGCGTAGTCGGCGCACCGGAACCGCGTCTCGGTTCTGCGAACGCGCCGTTGGGCAACTGCGTAAGGGCTATCTTGCTTTGGATGCCAGCCAGCGGCGAGGGATCGGCCGTCCCGTCGGGAAGTCGCCGATTCTGCTGGAGTGCCAGGATGATCGTCGCAAGGGTTTCATCGGAAATGGGCGCGTAGTCGGTCGCGAGATCGCCGGGGACTTTGGCGGGCGGCGCGCCAGCGGGCAGAACCGACAGGGCGCCTGCACAATCGGCTCCGAGGTAAAACAGGATGCCGACGATGTCGTCGCGATCAAGGTCTTCCCGGTCGATCAAATCCTGGAGTGGACCGTCTCGCTCCTGCAACAGGTTGTTGAAGAACGCTCGCGTAGGTCCCTCGCCGTAGGGTTCGTCTACGAGCGGCAGGGAAAGGGACACGGGGAGCGCCGCTGCGTTGCGGAGGTGCTCCCGCCGGTACGTGAACGTCAGACCGCCGCCGTCATGGCGGACCAGATCGCCGACCGGCTGCGGGAAGCCGTCGAGCCGAACGTCGAGCGAGAGCGTCATCAGCGCCGATGAGCGAGAAGGTCGATACCGACGGCTGCGGCGACGCGCAGCGCCTTGTCGAGTTCGACCGTACCCTTGCCGTTTTCGAGTTCAGAGAGAAAGCGACGACCGACGCCAGCAAGATCCGCCAACGCCTGTTGCGGCAGGCCCTGGTCAATCCGTGCGGCGCGAACAAGCCGGCCCAGCGCCTCCGCCGAACCGATCACGGCTCTCGCGTCCCACGCGCGTTGCGTGGCGGGGACGCGGGGCGCGGGAGCTGATGCGTCGGCTTCCGGTGGCGCAGGCTGGAAACCCCGGGGAATGCGCGCGCTGCGCTCCGGCCTCTTGGCAGCGGGTGCCAGGGCAATGCGATCCAGGAGATCGCGGTATGATCGGACTGGTGCCAACGTCCCGGCCGCCATCTGCGGCACGGCCGCTGCTGTCTCTCGCGCGTCGTGGTCCGATAGCGTTGGTCTAGCTCTTTGTGGCATGGATTGCTCCCGAACGGGAACCTAAGCGGGGCTCGGGTGGAGTTCAAGCCCTTTCAACCCCGTACGGGATCATCCCAAATCAAAAGAATGGTCATGTTCCTGCTCCCGTTCGGTAGCCGACCTCGTGATTCGATGCCTCTTGGTACACCGGCGCTACCGTACGGGAGCAGAGCCATCGGTTTCGTCTGCAAGCAGCAGAAGTCACCCGACTGCCGCAGAAACGAGAATGCCCGGCGCGGGGCCGGGCATTCGACTGGCGTTTCGGCGAGAACCGACGGCTAGCGCTCGGAGATGTAGAGCTGCGCCGGGATGCCGCTCGCCCGGTTGTAGGTGCCGATCCAGATGTCGTAGACGCCAGCGATCGGGCGGTTGAACGAGACCGCGGCGCCGAGGCCGAAGCCGGGAGCGTCGTCGCTGAAGAACCACTGGCCGTTCGGGTCGTTGATCAGCAGCACCGTGTCGGCGTTCGAGATGATCGCGAGCGTGAGCGAGGCCGCGCCGCCGCCATAGGTGAACTGGAAATCCGGCGCCGCCGCGACCCAGCCGCCCCAGTTGAGGCCGCAATTCGGCAGATAGTAGCCGCCGCCCGCGGTCACGTTGCGGAGATACGGGTCGGGCAGGAATCCGCCGGGAAGGTTGATCGTGCCGAAGGCGGCCCTGAGCGAGTAGTTCGGGCATGCCTGCGCCGTGCCGGCAGCCGCCACCGCTCCCACCGCGACCGCCGCCGCAAGGATGTACTTCTTCAGCATCGTAGGAACCCCCATTACCAGGTGAGACTGAGCCTGATCTCAGCACCGAAACTGTAACAGGCGCACGGGCTTGGTCAAATTGTAACAGCCGTGAGGGTTACGAGGTCGCATACCGCACGGCCTCGTCCACGGAAAGCCGCGCGCCCTCGGCGCCGTATGTGGCGATCTCCTCCGGCGTCAGCACCGCGTCGATGCGGATGCCGGTCATGCGGTCGACCTGTGCGGCAAGGGCCGCCCCCGTCGTCGTCTGCAGCCGCTGCGCGACGCCGTGAAGGCGACCGGCGCGGCGCGTGTCGCCGAGCTTTGTCGCGGTGAGCGACAGGTCGCTCAGCACCATCGCGATGCCTGACAGGTCCCCCGCGGCGTGGAACAGGGCCAGCGCCGCGCGGCCGTCCCGGTCGGCGTCGGCGGCGCGGGCGAGGCGGAGGTGGACCAGCGCCAGCATATGGTGCGACCACGCCTCCATGCGGCGGTCGTGCACCTCGCGGAAGATGGCGAGACTCTCGACGAACCGCGTCTCCGCTTCCGCGGCGCGGTCCAGAAAATAGAGGAGCCCGCCCATCCCCCATACGACGTTGCCTTCGCCGGCGCGATTGCCGTTCTTCCGGTAGAGCGCGAGGGCTTCTTCCGAGAGGGCGATGAGCCGCGGGCCGTTCGTCCGGGCGTAGTCGGATTCGCCCGTGCCCTGCATCAGCGGCAGGATCTCGGTGAAGGTGAGGTTGTAGATCGCGTTCGCGATCTCGTCTTCGTTGCCGGCGCGACGCCAGAGGTCGAGCGCCTCGGCGTAGTAGCCCGCCGCTGCGGCATAGTCGGCCTGCCAGTAGGCGACGCCGCCGAGCGCCTCGGCCAGCCTGCCCCGGACGTCGGCGGCGAGCGTCCAGCGCGCGGCGTCCATGGCGGCAAGCCGCATGCGCGCCTCGTCGAGGTAGCCGCGCATCTGCCAGAAGCGCCAGCAGCAGAAGCCGAGGCGGATGGCCGTCTCCGGCTCCGGCTTCTGCGTCGCCCAGGCAATCGCGGCCCGGAGGTTGTCATGCTCGCGCTCGAGGCGATCCAGCCACTTCCGCTGCTCGTCGCCGAAGAGGTGTTTTGCCGCGGTCTCGACGACGCCGAGATAGTGGCGGGCATGGCGTGCGAGCATCGCCTCGTCGTCGCCGGCGATGGCGGCCTGTTCGCGCGCAAACTCGCGGATCGTCGGAAACATCTCGAAGCGGACCTCGCCGGCGGCTTCGCTGCGGCGGACGAGGCTGTGATCGACGAGGAGCGCGAGCCCTTCGAGCACGTCGACGCCGCCGGCGTCGGGGCACACGGCCTCCGCCGCCTCGATGTCCCAGCCGCCGCTGAACACCGAGAGCGAGGCGAGGAGCTGCTTCAGGCCGGAGTCGAGGAGGTCGTAGCTCCAGGAGATGGCGCCGCGGAGCGTCTGCTGGCGCGGCGGCAGGTCGCGAAGGCCCGACGACAGCATTTTGAGCTGCTGTTCGAGGCGGTCGAGGATCTGCGCCGGCGTCATCAGCTTCACGCGCACGGCGGCGAGCTCGATCGCGAGCGGCATGCCGTGGAGGCGGGCGCAGATCGCCGCGATCGCCGCGGCATTGTCCGCCGTCACCGCGAAGCCGGGCCGGACCGCGGTCGCGCGGTCGACGAAGAGGCGCACGGCCTCGAACGCGCCGATGCTGCCGACGGCGGGGTTGCGGAGTTCGGCCGGCAGGTTCTCGCGTTCGAGCCAGGAGAGGCGCGCGACGTCGGGCGGCGCGGGGAGGCCGGGCACCTCATATTCATGCTCGCCCGACACGCGGAGCGCGATCCGGCTCGTGGCTACGATCCGAAGCTTCGGGGCTCCGGCGAGGAGGTGCGCCGCAAGCGGCGCCGCGTCGATGACCTGCTCGAAATTGTCGAGGACGAGGAGCGTCCGCCGGTCCGCCAGCGCCTCGACGAGAACGTCCCGTGGCGGCCGGCTCGCGGTGAGCGCGAGGCCCATCGTCCGGGCGATGGTGCCGGCGACGAGGTCGGGATCGCGGATCGGCTCGAGTTCGACGAACCAGACGCCGTCGGGAAAATCCTCGGCCGCCGCGGCGGCGAGCTCGAGCGCGAGGCGCGTCTTGCCGGTGCCGCCGGGGCCCGTCAGCGTCAGGAGACGCGTCTCGCGCAGCAGTCCTTCGACCGCGCCGAGCTCGGCCTCGCGGCCGACGAAGGACGTGAGTTTCCGCGGCAGGTTGTTGGGGCGGGCGTCGAGCGACTTCGGCGGCAGCTCTACGAACGGCAGCCCTTCGATGCGGAGGGCGTAGAGGCGCTGCGGCGCAAGGTCCTTCAGCCGATGCTCGCCGAGATCGGCCAGCGTCACGCCGGGCGGGAGGGCCGCCGCGGCGAGCGCCCGCACCGGCTCGGAGAGGAGTACCTGGCCGCCATGCGCGGCGCCGGCGACGCGCGCCGCGCGATGGACGTCGCCGCCGACATAGAGCCCCTCGGCATCGAGGGCGCCCTCGCCGGTGTGGAGCCCCATCCGCACGCGGATGCCGCCCTCGACCGGCCACGGCTCCGCGGCAAGACGACGCTGTGCCTCGGCGGCGGCGGCCACGGCCGCGGCGGCGCTCCGGAACACGACGAAAAAGGAATCGCCTTCCGTCATGATCTCGGTGCCCGCCGGCGCGATCGCCGCGCGGACGATGGCGCGATGGCGTTCGAGCACCGGTGCCCAGGCCGCCGTGCCGAGCGCGAGCACCGACTTCGTCGATCCCTCGATGTCGGTGAAGAGGAACGTGACGGTACCCGTCGGCGGTGCGTCGCCGCCGGCGCGCGGAACCTCGGTGTAGGTCGTCATGGCCGGCCGTGCACCCCTCGAGCGAGCGCCGCTCCGACAACGCCCGCCGCGCCGAAAGCAGCCGGCACGCGGGCGTCTTCAATGATGGTGCGCTCCGCGGCAAAGTCCGTCAATCGCGCGCAGAATTGGCCTTCCGCGCGGCGAACCCCGAAGCTAGTGTCCGCGCGTCCACGTTCGAGAAACCAGTTCCCGGGGGGCCGCATGGCCGGACGCGACGAGATCGCCGCAACGCTCGCTCAATTCGCGCTGTTCGCCGATCTCAGCATGGCGCAGCTCGAGGCGGTCGTCGGCCAGCTCGACGAGACGTGGTTCGCGCCGGGAACCCGCATTCTCCGCCAGGGCCTTTCCGGATCGGGCCTCTATTTCGTCCTCGACGGCACCTGCGCGGTGGAGGCGAACGGCAAGGAGCTCGCCCGCCTCGGCCGCGGCGATTTCTTCGGCGAGATTTCGGTTCTCCTCGGCGGCGCGCCCGTCGCCGACGTCGTCGCGGTGTCGGAGGCGCGCTGCCTCATTCTTCCCGCACCGTCGGTCGAAAAGGTGCTCACCTCCTACCCGCGGCTGATGTACCGGATGCTTCAGGTCCAGTCGCGGCGTCTCCACAATGCCAACAAGTGGCGCAGCTGAACCGCATGTTCGACGCCGAGCGCCCCTTTCCGCCGGGTGATTACCAGGTCGTCGTGGTCGGCAGCGGCCCCGGCGGCCTTCAGCTCGCCTACGCGCTGGAGCGCCTCGGGGTGAAGCATGCGGTGCTGTCGGCCGATGACGGGCCGGGCGGCATGTTCCGGAAATGGCCGCTCTACCAGCGCCTCCTGTCGTGGACGAAACCCTACGCCGCCAGCGGCCCCGGAACGCGCCGCTTCGAGCGCAGCGACTGGAACAGCCTCGTCGCCGACGAGCCGGAGAACCGCTCGCTGCAGGCGCAGCACATGGACAAGACCTCCTACTTCCCGGCGCGGTCCGAGATGGAGGCGAACCTTCGCGACTTCGCCGAGCGGACCAGCATCAGGGTCCGCTACGGCTGCCGCTGGGAATCGACCGCGCGCGTCGACGACGGCTCGCCGATGCGGTTCGCCCTCACGACCTCGGACGGCGTCTACCGCGCCCGCATCGCCCTCTTCGCGGTCGGCGTCGCCGAGCCGTGGAGCCCGAACATTCCGGGCATCGAGTTCACCCATCACTACGCCGATGTGAGGGCGCCGGAGTACTACGCCGGCAAACGCGTCTTCATCATCGGCAAGCGGAATTCGGGCTTCGAGCTGGCGTCGGGCCTCCTGCCGTGGGCGAAGACCCTGACGCTCGCCTCGCCGTCGCCGGCAAAGATCTCCGTCGTCACCAAGACGCTCGTCGGCGTCCGCGCCCGCTACGTCCAGCCGTTCGAGGACAATGCGATCGGCGGCGGCTGCAACATCATGGATGCGGCGATCGAGCGCGTGTCGCGCACCGCCGACGGCCTCGTCGTGGCGCTCCGCCGCACCGCCGACGGCGAGATGGTGCAGGTCGCGGCCGACGAGGTGATCAACGCCACCGGCTTCGTCTGCCCGCTCCTCGACCTTCCCGGCCTCGGCGTCCGCACCTTCGGGCAGAACCGCGTGCCGGCGCAGACGCCGTGGTGGGAGAGCGCAACGGTGCCGGGCATCGGGTTCGCCGGCACGATCACGCAGGGCGCGCCGAGCCTCGGCAAATACGGCGTGCCGCCGAATTCGGGCGCGGTGCAGGGCCACCGCTACAATGCGCGCATCCTCGCGCGGCGGATCGCAACCAGCGAGTTCGGCATCGCCGAGGACCATCCGCGGGTCGACCCCGGCCACTTCGCCCAGCTTCTCCTCCGCGAGGCGTCGGAGAGCCCGGAGCTGTGGCACCAGCGCGGCTATCTCGCGCGTGCCTTTGCCATCTCGCGCGACACCGGGATCCGGGACCGCGGCGTCATTCCCGTCACCGCCTTCCTCGACGAGCCCGGCGGCGAAGGCGTGGCGCTGACGATGGAGACCGACGGCACCGGCGCGGTCTTCCCGGTGCTTTATGTGCGGAGCGGCGGCTCGGTGACCGAGCACAAGCTGCCCGACAGCGACATCGCCGACTATGCCGGAATCGAGCACCAGAAGGGCGCCAACTCCGCCCTCGCCCCGCTCGGCATCTCTGCCTGAGGCCGGACAGGCCGCCGCGACGGGACATCCTGACACCATGGATCTCGCGCTCTGGGGTTTCGGTCTGATGGCGTCGCATGGCGTCAGCCATGTGCTCTCGATCGCAGCCGTGGGCTACCGCCTCCGCCGCCGGCGGCCGAAGATCAAGGCCGGCGTGCAATCACCGTCGGTCGCCCTCCTCCGTCCCGTCTGCGGGCTCGAGAATTTCCTCGAGGATGCGCTCCGCACCAGTTTCACGCTGAGCTATCCGAGGCTCGAACTGATCTTCTGCGCCGAGGAGGAAAACGACGCCGCCGTTCCGCTCGTGCGGCGTCTCATTGCCGAATACCCCCATGTCAATGCGCGCCTCCTCATCGGCCGCGACCACATCGGCGCCAATCCCAAGGTCAACAACCTCGCCAAGGGCTATCGCGCCGCGACGTCCGATTTCGTCATCCTGTCGGACAGCAACGCCCTCCTGCCGCGAGATTTCATCGAGACGCTCCTCGGCTGCTTCGGCCCGAGGATCGGCATCGTCTCGACCGCGGCGTCGATGATCCGGCCGGAGAATTTTGCGGCCGAGCTCGAATGCGCGTTCATCAACACGCTGCAGGACCGCTGGATGCTGCTCGCCGACGTCTTCGGCTTCGGCTACGCGCACGGCAAGACGATGATGTTCCGAAAAGCGGAACTCGACGCCGCCGGCGGGCTGGATGCGCTGACCACGGAAGCCGCAGACGAACTCGCGGCGACGCGCGCGATGCAGAAACGCGGCCTCCGCGTGAAGCTGGCGCCGCAGCCGGTACGGCAGGCGATCGGGCGGCGCCGTTTTTCGACGGTGTGGCGGCGGCAGCTCCGCTGGGCGCGGCTCCGCCGCGCGGGCGTGCCGATCGCCTATGCGATGGAGATCTTCATCGGCGCGTTCGTGCCGTTCGCCTGCGCGCTCGGCGTCGTCCTTGCGGGGCGGATGCCGCTGTGGGGCCTCCTCGCCTATGTCGCCGCCTGGTACGGCCTCGAATACGCCTTCGCCCGCGCCGGCCGCTTCCCGGTGACGCCGCGGATGCCGCTCGCCTGGTTCACGCGCGACATGCTGCTGCCGATCCTCTTCGTCGGCGGCATCACGGGGAACAAGTTCGAGTGGCGCGGCAAGCCGCTCTCGGCGGCGTCCGAGGGGCAGAAGCCGACGGTGGGCTGACGTGCCGCCGTCGCATGAGACCGCGGGGGAGGTTCAGTACCAGTGGACCCAACACTACCGCCGCCAGTACTGCTTGATGAACTCGCTGTCGGCCTGCCTCGCCGAGCCGGGTTTCGGCACGAGGCCCTGGAACGAGACGAACAGCGCCTTCTCGATCTGCGCCTCGTCGATCGACTTCCGCTCGCCACGCGGCATTGACCGGATGGTGACGTTGCAGCCGGGGAAAAGGTCGTCGAGGCAGGCCGGCGGCGTCTTTCGCGCGCGAAGGACGTGTTCGGTCAGCGCCTGCTCGCCGAACCAGCCGGTCACCGTGCCCAGATACTTGTTGAACATCAGCCGGTAGCGCCGGCCGTGGCGCACCATCGCGTCGTAGATGAACGAGGTGTCGCCACGCCACGCCATGACGCTGCTGTTGGCGCGCTTCGGGTACCACTCGTCCCGCATCATCGAGAACCGGTGCGGGTACGAGGCGAAAGCGTCGAGGTTGCGAACGATCAGGACGTCGAGGTCGATGTAGACGTTGAGGCCGTCCGGGTTCGCGACGCCGGGCCGGAACAGCTCGATCTTCGACCACCAGATCGGCCAGTCATGGGCGAAGCGGATGCGCTCGCACGGCACGTCCACGTCGGACAGGGCGACGAAGCGGTGCGGGATCGTGCAGTTCCGCGCGACGCTCGCCTGAAGGCGCGCGACGTGCTCGGCGTTGTACTTCCGCCCCGCGCGCAGGACGCACAGGAAAGTCAGATCGTTTGCCAAGCCCGGATCTCCGCGCGCCACCGCGTTACAGGGCTTCCCCGCCGCGGGCAATCGCGCGCGCGGGTAGCCGGCCCCGAGGGAAGCGCGGCAGTCCGCCCCGGCTTTCGTTCAACCGGCCGACACGGTTTTGCGCTAAAGCGTCGATCATGGGCTTTGCAGTGGTGGTCGCAATCTTCCTCGCCGTGGCCGGCCTGTTCGTGCATGTCGGCAGCGTCCTGATCGTGGCGGTGCGCGTGAACCGGCGGAATCCACCGCTCGCGCATGGCTTCCGTCCGAAAGTGTCGCTGGTCCGCCCGGTCTGCGGGGTCGAGTACCGGATCGAGGACGAGATCGCCTCGAGTTTCGGCCTGTCCTGGCAGAACCTCGAGATCGTCTTCTGCGTCGAGGACGAGGACGACCCGATCGTCCCGATCGTGCGGCGCCAGATCGCGGCCCACCCGAAGGCCGATGCCCGCCTCGTGATCGGCCGCGACATCGTCGGGGCGAACCCGAAGCTCAACAACGTCATCAAAGGCTGGCGGGACTCGACGGGCGAATACGTGATCATCTCGGACAGCAACGCGCTGCTGCCACGGAGCTATGTCGAGGACCTCCTGTCGCGCTGGCAGGAGGACACCGGGGTCGCGAGCCACGCGGCGATCATGATCGATCCGGCGAGTTTCGCCGCCGAGATCGAATGCGCCTTCCTCAACACCTATCAGGGCCGCTGGGCCCTCGCGGGCGATTCCATCGGCCGGCGATACGCCCTCGGCAAGACGCTGATGTGGCAGCGCCGGACGCTCGACGCGCTGGGCGGCCCGGCCGTGCTGGCGCGCGAGGCCGCCGAGGACATCGCCTCGACGAAGGTGCTGCGCGGCACCGGGCTCCGGCCGCGCCTCGCGCGAAAACCGCTGCCGCAGATCATCGGGCCGCGGAAGCTCGCAGTGGTCTGGCAGCGCCAGGTGCGCTGGGCGCGGCTCCGCCGGGCGGGGCTCGGCGGGATTTACGGCGTCGAGGCGCTCTCGAATGCCGTGCTGCCGTTCGCCAGCATGGCGGTGCTGGCAGGCCTCGGCGTGGTGCCGTGGCTCGCGGTGCTCGCCTATGTCGCTGCCTGGTATCTCGCCGAGGCCGGGCTTGCGGCCGCGGCGCGCTGGCCGCTGTCGTGGCGCATGCCGCTCGCCTGGATGATCCGCGACGTCGCGGCGCCGATCCTGTGGTTCCTCGGCTGGGGCAACCGCTTCGAATGGCGCGGCGTAGAGATGAGCGTCGCCGCCCCGCAGGCGCCGCCGCCGAGTCGGGCGGCTTCGAGCGGCGAAGCCGCGTCGCGCAACTGACGGCATCCTCCGCGCGGGTGAGGTTTCGCAACGCCGCCCGGCCTGCTATCGCCACGCTGCCGGCGGGGGGCCGGCGGGAGACAACCGTCATGGCGGCGCGGCCCCGCGGCGAGACGAGGCGCACGGTGCTGCGGGCGGCGGCGGCCGGGCTCGCGGCCCCCGCGATCCTGCGCGCCGGGCCGGCCGAAGCCGCCCTTGCGCCGGATGCCGGCTCGCTCCTCGTTCTCGGCTTCGACGGCAACACCGCGACGGGCGATTTCGCGCGCGGCCTCGCCGAGGCGATCGGACGGGGCTGGGCGGGCGGCGTGATGTTCCACTCCCGCAACATCGGAACGCGCGACGAATTCCGTGGCCTGGTGGAGCTGTTCGAGGGCTCCGGCAAGGCGCCGCTGCTGGCGGTCGACCAGGAGGGCGGCGACGTGCAGCGCCTCGGTCCGAACCAGGGCTTTGCGCGGTTCCCGAGGGCCCGTGCCGTCGCCGCGAGCCGGACGGTGGAGGAAGCGACGGCCCTCTACGCCGCGGCCGGAGCCGAGCTCCGCGACATCGGCGTCAACTTCAACCTCGCGCCGGTCGCCGACCTCGACGACCCCGGCAACCCGATCATCGGCGCCTATGGCCGCGCCTTCAGCGCCGACCCCGCCATCGTGACGCAGTACGCCGCGGCCGCCATCGCCGGCTTCGCGGCCGCCGGCGTCCTTACGGCAGCGAAGCATTTTCCCGGCCACGGCCATTCGCTCGGCGACACGCATCACGGCTTCGTCGACGTCACCTCGACGTTCGAGATCGCCGAGCTCCTTCCCTTCCGCGACCTCGTCGCCACCGGGATCGCGCCGGCGGTGATGGTCGGCCACCTCACCCACCGCTATTTCGGCTATGCCCCGGCGAGCCTGTCGCCGCTCGCCATCGGCGGCCTCCTCCGCGGCGTCCTCGGCCACCGCGGCGCCGTCATCACCGACGACCTCGACATGGACGCGATCCGCGACCTGATGAGCATCGAGGACGCGGTGATCGCCGCGGTCGCGGCGGGGAACGACCTCGTGATCCTGTCGAACTCGGTGGACAACGATCCCGACCTGCCGCGGAAGGCGGTGAACTGGCTCGTCCGCGCGGCGATCGACGGCCACCTGCCGCGCAGCCGCATCACCGAAGCCGCGACACGCGTGCGGCGGCTGAAGGCGCTGCTACCGGCCCCGGTGGCGGCAAGCCCCGGCTAGAGGTCTGATGCGTTCGGATCGTTCCTGGAGCGACCACTCGTTTTCGCCTCTCCCCGATGGGGCGAGGGGAAACAGGCACGAGTGCAGGTCTGGCGACGCCCGCACGGAATCTTCCGAATGCGTCACTCGATGATGGCGCCGGCGCCGTCTTTGGCCGAATTGAGCGCCTCGCAATTCCCTTCGCTGCGGTTCCGGGCGAGGCAGACGAGAGCCCGAAACCCGACCGTGGCGCGCGGGACCGCTCGCGCCGTCAGGCGACCACCGCGAGCGCGGCACCCCGGACCGGAGCCGATCGCTCCGGTATCCCGAGCCACCATACGGTCTGGAGTTCGCCGGCGTCGGTTACCCGGCCGATCGATACGAGATAGCCGCGATCGTAGCTGCTCTGGGCCCAGTGGAAGGCAGCCTCGAGGGCCTCTTCCTTGCTGCCGGCAACGCCGCAATCCTTGCCGTTTGCTTCGACGTACCAGAACCGGCCCCGCGGCAGGACCACGAACTCGAGCTCCTGCATCCGTCCCCCCGGAGAAAAGCGGGCGGAGCATCGGGTCAACATGGTGAATACGGGGTTAACCCGCTGCCAGACGAGCGGCGCGGCCGCTGGAGACGGTTCCGACGGCCCGTGGCCCTCCGACCCTCCGGCCTGGCGGAGCCGGCCGTCCCGGCGCGAAGTGACACGGCGGGCCGGCGTTCGCCGTGGTTGTTCGCCCCACGCGGTTCCTGTATCAAGTCCGCCTGCCGCCGGCCCGCGCCGCGCGCTGGACTCGTAGCTCAGCTGGATAGAGCGCTGCCCTCCGAAGGCAGAGGTCGTGAGTTCGAATCTCGCCGAGTCCGCCAAGTTTTTCAATGATTTGTGATTGGCCGTCATGTTCGACGGGGCGGTCGCGACCTTCGGCCCAGGGATACTCTGTGGCAGGGTTCGAAGGGGCGCTTCGCCCGCACGGGGAGACGAAGAATCCATGCGCTTCAAGGGACTTCTTGCGACGGCCCTCGTCGTTGCCGCGGCTTCGACCTCCGCTCGGGCGCAGGCTCCGAACCTCGACGATCTCCTCTACCTCGAACTCGACTGCGGGCGCGTCACCATTCTCCTTCGGCCGGACCTTGCGCCGCTGACGGTCGAGCGCATCCGCGAGCTCGCGCGCGCCGGAACGTATGACGGCACGATCTTTCACCGCGTCGTGCCCCGGACGCTGGCGGAGGGTGGCGATCCGACCGGCACCGGCCGCGGCGGCACGGAACTGCCGAACCTGCCGGAGGAGTTCACCGATGAGCCGTTCGTGCGCGGCACGGTCGGAATGGCGCATTCGACCGACCCGCGCACGGGCAATTCGCGCTTCTTCGTGACCTTCTCGCCGGCGCCGTGGCTCAACGGCCACTACACCGTCTTCGGCCAGGTCATCGGCGGCATGAACTGTCTCGAAAGCATCGAGCCGGGCGTCGGGGCGGACTATCGGCCGCTGAACCCCGACGCCATCATCTCCGCCCGCATCGC
>JADLGL010000016.1 GCA_020849325.1 Bauldia sp.
CGTGGCCGCGATGGCCGCGGCGTGGCCGCCGGAAGGCGGGGCGCGTGGCGAGCCGATGACGTATCGCGAGCATCGCGCGGCCGACAGGCGGCCCGCGGACGGCGCCGCCGCGCCCACGGCCGGCCTCGCTGCCGGTCCGTTCGGCCGGCGGATGGCGGCGGGCGGAGCGGCGCACCGGCAGGAGCCGGGGCGCGCCAGGCCGGAGATGCCGCGCCCGGCGGCGGGCGGATTCGCCGCCTGGCCGGATCGGCCGGCGCGCGCGCCGGGGTTCGGGACGCGCCACGCTACCGGGATGGCGGGGTATCGCGGCCGGTGGGCCGGGCCGGCGGCCGAGGCTGAGCCTTTCGCCGGCGACGCGCCGGCGGCGGGACGGCCGCAGGCGGCGCGCCGCGCCGAGGGCATTCGCGCCGGGCGGGGCGGAGCGGCGGCGGGCGGCGGGGGCGGCCGGCCGATGGCGGGAGATTTCTTCGGGCGCTTCGCGCCGGCGGCCGGCACCGGGTTCGCGCCGGCTCCGGATGGTTCTGGCAGGCCGGGCGGCTACGCGCAGGGCGGCAGCCCGCCGCAGTGGCTGGCGCCGGGCGACGACGGCGGCGTTCTGCCGGGTCCGGCTGCCGGCGCCGCCCGCCGCGATCCCGGCGACGGCGCCGTGCCTCGGGATCGCGTGTCGCGCATGGGCGACGGCCCGCCGGCGGGCGCCGCGCGCGGCGCGGGCGCCGAAGCCGATGCACGGCACGCCGCCCGCGTGCAGGCCTATGCCGCGAAACAGGATCACGTCCGGACGGAGCTGCCCGATTACGACCGCGTGGTGAGCGCCGCCCGCATCCCGGTGTCCGCGGCCCTCGCGGCGGCGCTCGTCGACAGCGAGCACACGGCGCGGCTCGAATATCACCTCGCGAAGAACCCGGAGCGGCTGGCCGAGCTGAACCGGATGCCGCCGCGCGAAGCCGCCCGTGCGGTGGGCCGGCTCGAGGCGGCGATCGCCGGCGCGGCCGAGGCCCGGCCCACCCGCGCGCCCGCGCCGCTCACGCCCCTCCGCGGCGGCGCCGCCGGGCCGCTCCGCTCGCTCGCCGAACTCGCGGCCAGCGACAACGCCGCCGACTACATCGAACTCCGCCGCGCCCAGCGGCGCGCGTGAGGTTTCGTGTCGGATCGGATCGGATCGGATGGGATCGGATCGCTTCGCCTCTCCCCGGCGGGGAGAGGTGAAGATGCGCCGTGCATCGGCTCGGCGCGTCATCGGCAGGGCCTGAAGTCTGCCCGGCCCCCTACGGGCTCAGATCGGACAGAATGCCGTCGATGACACCCTCGATGTTCTCATGGACGTCGACATTCATGACGCGGACGACGCGGTAGCCGAGGGATTCCAGAACCCTCGTCCGCTCGTCGTCACGGGCTATCTCGCGCGGCCGGGAATGCGTGGCGCCATCGAGTTCGACGATCAGTCGCCCGGCAATGGTGACGAAATCGACGACGAAACGATCGATCGGGTGCTGGCGGCGGAACTTCCACGTCGCCAGCCGACGGTTGCGCAGCGCCTGCCAGAGCCTTGCTTCGGCGCCGGTCTCCGCGTGGCGCAGGCGTTTTGCGGCTGCCTGTCGAAAGCGCTCCATCGCCCTTGCGTTGCATAGCCCGCCCCGGACGGCAACCGTCGCCAGCCGATCGGTTGCCTCCTCATCCGCCCGCAGCGCGCTGCGGTCGCCCCGAAGAAGTCGCGGCGGTCCGCGGCCCACGAACTCCCACCCGAGCGTCGCGAGACGCCCGCCCTCCCCGCGCGGTTCCCGGCGACGATTCCGGCCCGCCAGAAGGATCTTCTTCATGCCGAACACGACACTGACTGCCGACATCATCGCCGCGGAGGCGCTCGACATTCTCGAGGGTGAGCTGGTGATGGCGAACCTCGTCCACAGAGCGCACGAGAACGAGTTCACCAAGGGCACCAACGGCTACTCGATCGGCGACACGCTGACGGTGCGCCGGCCGACCGACTTCACGGTGCGCGACGGCGCCACCGCGTCCGCCCAGGACGTGGTGGAGGGCAAGACCACCATCACGATCGACAAGCAGAAGGGCATCGACTTCAAGTTCAGCTCGGCCGACCTGACGCTCAAGATCGGCGAACTGTCGGAGCGGGTGATCCGGCCGGCGGTCGTGCAGCTCGCGAGCCAGGTCGACCTCGACCTGATGGCGCTGTACAGGAACGTGCCGAACCACGTGACGATCCCCTCAGGCGGCATCGATTCCTTCGCCGACTATGCATTGGCGCCGACACGGATGGATACCTGCGCCATCCCGCAGGACCAGCGCCATGCGATCCTGTCGCCGGCGGACCACTGGAAGATGCTGGGCTCGCAGACCGCGCTCTACATCCAGGACGCGGCGAAGGGCGCCTATCGGAACGCAAAGCTCGGCACGATCGGCGGGGTCGAGACCTACATGTCGCACAACGTGCCGGTGCACACGACCGGGACGCGCACCGGCACGGACCTCGTCGACCTTTCGATCGTCGACGGCACGTTCACCTGGGCCAGCGTGAAGAACGCCCAGTACGTGACGATCCACATCGACGGCATGGCCGGCGCGGCGTCGACGCTCGCCTACGGCGACACGTTCACGATCGCCGGCCTCTACGACGTCCACCCGGTGACGAAGGCGCGGCTGCCGCATCTCAAGATGTTTTCGGTGATGGAGGCGGCGACCGCCTCCTCGAACGAGACCGACGTGAAAATCTGGCCGCCGATCATCCTCTCGGGGGCGCAGAAGACGTGCGATCTCGACACCACGGTGGACGGGTCGGACCTCGACAACAACATCGTGACCTACCAGGGCACGGCATCGACCAACTACACGCAGAACCTCTTCTTCCACCGCAACGCCTTCGCGCTGTGCATGGTGCCGATGGAGAAGCCGCCGGGCGCCGTCGACGTCGCCCGGAAAAGCTTCAAGGGGCTCTCGATCCGCCTCATCCCGTACTACGACGGCGCCAACGACGTCTCGAACTGGCGCCTCGACATCCTCTACGGCGTGAAATGCATCGACCCGCGGCTCGCCGTGCGGGCGTCGCTGGCGGCGGACATCTAGGGCGCCCCACGACGGGCCTTGCCGGCCGCTGCCCGGAGGGGTGGCGGCCGGAGCGTGTCCGGGGCCTTGTGGCCGAGGAGCGGTTCGCCGAGTTCATGCGACAGTACATCATGAACCCGCACTGGGTTCGGAGGCGCTTTCCGACCTCGTGAAGGTTCCAATCCCGCTGATCTACCAAGTGGAGGGGCAGGATGGTCCTCATCAAATCGTGCGAAAAGACGACGAGTACGGCAGTCCGACGGCCGAGAGAATGCTCGCCTTCAACCTGTTCGCCGCTGGAGGCCGTCGACGAAATGATCCGGGAGCGGGGCAATTATCGCTTCCAGCGCGCGTTCAACGAAGCCTGGCGTCCCCTGTCGAACTCTCGTCGAGCTCCGGAAGAGATCGAGGCGATCGTTCGAACGTACCGCGACATCGTGGGCATTCCGCAGGCAGGGGAATGACCGGCTGCCACACTGCCGCAGCATCCCACAGTGAACCGAATTTAACCCGCCAGCCGCTCCTTCAGTCGCCGGAGTGAGGCGGTCTGGGCGTCGTCGGGGCCGCGGATGGCGGCGACGGCGTTGGCGGCGGTGAGGATTGCGCGGCGCTCTTCGGCCGAGAGGCGCTCGCGCCAGAGCGGCACGAGACGCCGGCCGACCTCGTCGACGTCCACCACCTCGCGCGAGGCCCATTTCGCGAAGGTGATCGCCTCGGCGGGGTCGCCGTATTCGACCACGTCGCGGAGGAAGATCGCGATCGCAGCTTCTTCCTCGGGGCCGAGGCCCGGGCCGGCTTCGGCGAGGCTCACGAGATAGACGGCGGCGGCAAGGCCGGGATCGTCGATGGCGGTCAGCGTCGACGCTTCCGACTTCTTCCGGAACTGCCGGCGGTTGTAGGCGCCGCGGAGCGTGGTCGCCGCGTCCACCGCGTCACCGACCGCGGCCGGGCCGCGGAAGCGAAAGTACCAGACGACGGCGCCGAAAATCGCGGTGCCGATCAGGATCAGAACTGCCATTCCCCAACGCCCGGCGGGCGCTCCCCTTTCCCCATGTCTACCGCGGGCGGCATGGCGCTGTGAATACACGCGGGGGCGGGGGCGCTGGCCCAGGGTCCGACCTCGTCACCGGGATCGACACTCGACTCCCGGTTGAACCTCCCCCTTGCGGACCACGAGGGGGGAGTTCGAACCGGCGCTTTGCCGGCTCGGGAGGGGGTAGGCCGCACGACACGGGCTCGCGGTGAGCCGCGACGTCGGGCGAGTGCCCATGACGGACCTTTGCGAAGCCGCGCGCAAGGTGCTCGCGGAGAGGCCGCGACCCCCTCCGAAGGCGGCGGCGCTACGCTTGCCGCCTTCCGCTCCCCACAAGGGGACCACAAGGGGGAGGCTCAGGCCGTGGCATTGCCCGGACGCTGTCACGCGCGGCGATCGGTGGCCTGCCGACGGCCGACTCCCGACCTCGAACTCCCGACCCCCACTGCCGACTGCCGACTGCCGACTGCCGACTGCCCACTCCCGACTGCCGACCCCACCGCCGCCTGCCCGCGTCCTCACCCCCATCGCCCCAGGAGCCCCCATGACCGAAGCCGAATTCATCGACAGCGTGGCCGAGACTCTCGGCCTTCTCGCCGCCGGGCAGTCGCTGGCGAACGAGGATGCGGCGGTCATCCGGCGGCGGAGCGCGGCGGTGTTCGCCCGGCTCGCGCGCGAGGAGCTGACGAGCGTCGCCGACCCCGACGACGTGCCGGCGGCCGAGGCGCTCGCGCTCGCGGACATCGTCGCCTTCGCGTGCGCCGTGCCGTTCGGGCTCACCGGGCCGAAGCTGCAGGAGCTCGCCGCCGGCGCCGGGACGGCGCGGGAGACGCTCCGGCTCGTCCGCTCGGAGCGGCCGTACCGCGACACGCTCGGCCTCACGCGCTGGTGGGGGAGCCGCCGCGGCACCGTGCGGGTGGCGTAGCGATGGCCGCGATCGAATGGCCGGCGTCGTCGGCACCGGGCGCCCATCCCGGCGAGAATGCCGGCCGGCTCGTCAACGCGTTCGCCGAACCGCTCGGCGACGGAGCGCGGGGCGCCGTCGTTCTCCGGCGCGTGCCGGGGCTCGCGGCGGCGGCGGCGTCGAGCTTCTTCGGTTGCCGGGCGCTCCATCTCGTCGGCGACACGCTGCTCGCGGGCTTTTCGGGCAGGGTCGCGCGCGTCGATCTCGCGGCGGGGACGATCACCTCGCTCGGGACGCTCGGCGGGCAGGACCGTTTCACGATCGCCCACAACAATGCGGCGACGCCCGACATCGTCGCGGTCGCCGAGGCGGGCGCTTTCACGCTCTCGACCTCCGGGGCGCCGGTGCCGTTCGCGGACGCGGACCTGCCGGCCTCGCCGGGACCGATTTCGGTGTGCTTTCAGGCCGGCTATTTCTTCTTCGGCTATGGCGACGGGCGCATCTTCGCCTCGGGCCTCAACACGACGAGCGTGAACGCGCTCGATTTCACCACGGCGCAGACGCGGCCGGGCGGCGTGACGCGGCTGGTGCCGTGGAACGGCGACCTCCTCGCCTTCGGCCCGGCGGCGATCGACGTCTACCGCAACGCCGGCAACGCGACCGGCTTTCCGTACGCCCATGGCGACACGATCGGGAAGGGCATTTTTGGCCGCTTCGCGGTGGCGGGGTTCGAGGACGGGTTCGTGAACCGGCTGATCTTCGTCGGCGACGACCGCATCGTCTACCGCCTCGACGGCTATTCGCCCGTCGCGATCTCGACGCCAGACGTCGTCCGCAGCCTCGAGAGCGTGGCGGACGGCGAGGACGTCGACGCCCTCGTCTACATGAACGGGCCGCACGCGGTCTTCGCCGTCTCGGGAGCCGATTTCACCTGGGAGTACAATCTCGGCACCGCAGCGTGGAACGAGCGCCGCTCGCACGGCATGCGGCGCTGGCGGGCGACGCAGAGCGTCCGGGCCGGCGGGCGCTGGATCGCCGGCGCCATCGATTCCGGCAGGCTTTTCGCCATCACGCGCGACGCTCCGACCGAGGACGGCGCGCCGCTCGTGTTCGAGGCGTGGTCGAAGCCGATGGCGGCGTTCCCGGCGCGGATCGCTTTCCCGCGCGCCGATTTCGACTTCGTGGTCGGCGTCGGCAGCGCAGCGGCGGAGCCGCCCATCGCGACGGCGCCGACGGTGGCGCTCTCGTGGTCCGACGACGGCGGCGGCGCATGGTCGACGCCGCTCCTCCGCAGCCTCGGCGGCGAGGGCGAACGGCGCACGCGCATCTCGCTCGCCCGCACCGGCCTCAGCGGCGCCATCGGCCGGCAGTGGAAGGCGGTGATCGCCGATCCGGTGCCCGTCGGCCTCATCGGCGGCGCCGCGGCCGCCCAGCCGCGCGAGGCCTGACGGTGACCGACCCGATCCTCGCGCCGCTCCCCGCCGCGGCAGAGCCGCTGACCGGCGGCGGCGGCCTCCCGTCGCCGCGCTGGCGCGCGTGGCTGCAGCGGCTCGACCGCCGAGTCCGCCGCCCGCCCGCATTCGCGGCCTACCTCTCGGCGACGGCGAACGACGTGACCGGCGACGGCACGCTCTACGCCATCGCGCCGGACGCGGTGCTGTTCGACACTGCGGGCAGTTTCGCCGGCGGACTTTTCCGCGCGCCGGCCGACGGCCTCTACCAGATCAACGGGACGATCGTGCTCGCCGGCGTCGCCGCGGCGCACAACCGCATCGCGCCGGCGCTGCAGGTGCTCGCGGGCAGCGGCGCCGGCACCGAGGCGCGCTCCTATGGCGGCGAAGCCGGCGACGTGCCGCCCGACGTCGATGCGCGGGTGACGCTGCGGCTCGCCCACCTCGTGCGGATGCTCGCCGGCAACACGGCGCGGCTGACGGTGCAGGTGGAGGGATCGACGAAGGTGGTCGACGTCGTCGGCGGCGCGCCGGACACGGTGTTTTCGACGCTGTCGGGGTTTTTGGTGGCAACGGGGTGACGCGAGATACAACCCCAGCCGTCGTTCCGAGGCCGCGCAGCGGAACCCGGAACGACGGCTGTCTGTGTGTGTCACAGGGCGGCGCGGCAGTTCTCGCTCACCCCGCCGGATCGTAGCCGAGCCGCAGCATCAGGGAGCGCGCCGGTTCCGCAGAGAAAGCCGCCACCCATTGCGACGGGAGGATGCGGCGCCCTTCGCCGCGGGCGTCGTAGATGGGGGCGTTGGCCTGAGCCTGGCGGCGCACGGCGTGCGCCTGGTGGGCCGGATCGGCCGTGGCGATGCGCGGCTGGGCGGCGTCGCCCCACGGTTTCTGCCGGGCGTGGTAGTCGAGCATCGCCGGTTCGAAATCGAGCCCGAGAAAGGCGCAGATCGCCTCGAGCCGGCTCTTCGGATCGAGAACGAGATCCTCGTAGCGCGACAGGAGCACGTCGGGCGCGTCCATCTCCGCCACGATGCTCCGCGCCGCGGTGATCCACCAGTCGAAGCCGCGGTCGTAGTCGCCGCCGAAACGGCGGGCGATGGATGCCGTCACGTCGCGGCCGTCGCGCGCCACGAGGACGAAGCGGCTCCCCGGCAGCATCCGGCGCACGAGATCGAGCCGCGCGACATGGTCGGGCGTCTTCTCGACGACGAAGGTTTTGCCGGCAGCGCGGGCATCCGCCAGCAGCCTCGCCACGACGACCCAGGCGTGGCGGCGGCCGGCGGTGAAGGCCTCGGTCTCATGGTTCGGCACATGGACGCGGCTGTGCTCGGAAACGATCCGCGCGAGGAGCGTCGTGCCGCTGTGCGGCAGGCCGGCGATGAGGGCGAACGGCAACATGCCGCCGCGCGCCCGCCGGCGCGCCGCGAAGGCCCGCGTCGTGGCGCCGACGGCACGGCCTGCCCTTCTGGCAAATCGGTTCGGCAGTTCGATCATCGGACGGAACCCGGATCGGTGCCCGTCGAGCCTGTCGGGCGGCGTGCCGCAACACGCGCTGACGACGATACCGCAAACCAGGCGGCGCCGCCCGCCCCACGCGACCGCGTTCCGCCGATTTTCTCACCGGCCCGACCGCGGGCCGAACTCAACCCGAAGCGGCGCTGCGGCGCCGCGCCGACCGAAAGGTTCTCCATGCCCTTCCCCATACTCGGCGCCCTTCTCGGCGGCGCGCAGCTCATCGGCGCCGGTATCGCGGCGCGGCGAAACCGGGTGGACACCGCCGCGATCGAGGCTCTCGAAGCGGAGAACGCCGCGCTCGTCGATGCGTTCGGGTCGGAGTATGGCGGCCACTACGACGACGCCACCGGCCGCGCGACGCTCGGCGCCGACATGCACGCCAATGCGCTGGGCCTCAACGGGGCCGACGGCAGCGCCGCGGCGGCGGCCGCGTTCCGGGCTTCGCCGGGCTACCAGTGGAGCGTCGACCAGGCGCTCGAGGCGATGCTGCGCGGGGCTTCGGCCGGCGGCATGCTCGCCTCGGGCAACACGCTGGCGGCTGCGACGGAGCTCGGCCGCAATCTCGCCGATCAGGAGTTCGGCGGCTGGACCGACGATCTCGCCGGCTATCTCGGCGCCGAGCAGCAGGGCCTCGACGACCAGGCCGCCCTCGGCGCCCTCATCAGCGACGCGCGGCGCGGCGCCAATGACGCGGTCATCGCGCGCCGGTCCGGCACGATCGCCGACCGCCGCCAGACCATGCAGAACCTCCTCGGCGGCGCCCGCTCGATCTTCAGCGACATGGCCGGCTACGGCGGCTTCAGCTCCTGAGGCGGGCTGCGGCCGGCGCCTTTTCGCCTTCCATCCGATCCCTCCCGGCGCCGGCCCCGCAGGCGGCGGCCGGCGCAACCCACGGACCAAGCAATGGCATCGGCACTCTGGCCCCGGTCGGGCGACCGGCAGCTCTCCAATTCCGGCCGGGTGATGCCCGGCGCGCGGCTCTACTTCTTCGACGCCGGCACGACCACGCCCCAGACGACGTTTTCGGACGCGGCGCGGACGGCGGCGCACGCCCATCCGATCGAGGCCGACGGCTACGGGAAATGGCCGGCGGTCTATCTCGCGCCGGGAGCGTACCGCTACCGCATCGTGGACATCGAAGGCTCGGCGATCGACGACTTCGACGGCATCGTCGCGGCCGGCGAGCCGGTGGTGGAGGGCGGCGATCCGCTCACCGCCTCGGCCTTCGTCCAGACGCTCCTCGACGACGCGGACGCCGGCGCCTTCCTGACGACGCTCGGCGTCTCCGCCTTCGTGCAGACGATCCTCAACGACACGGACGCCGCGGCGGCGCGGGGAACGCTCGACGGGCCGCAGCTCGGCATCGGCCCGATCGTGTCGGACACCGCCAGCCGCAATCTCGCGCTCAGCGACCGCGGCGGCACGCTCGAGATGACGCACGGGTCGTCGCGCACCTACACGATCCCGGCGCAGGCATCGGTGGCCTGGCTCGACGACAGCTGGATCAACGTCGTCCGCATGGGCACCGGCGCGCTCAACATCACCGCCGCGACCGGCGTCACGCTCAACGGCGTCTCGGCCGGAACCTGCTCCCTCGACGGCCAGTACAAGGGCGCTACCCTCCGGCGGCGGACTGAGAACGATTGGGGCATCGTCGGCGCCCATTCGACGGTGACGTGATGGCAGGCCCCCTCACATGGTCGGACGTGCAGGGCTTCGAGATCGCGCCCGATGGCCGACCCGCCTACGATCCTACCGCATGGGCCGCGCCGCGGCCGCAGGCTCCGGAACTGTTGCCCGTCGCCCTACTGGAGCGGGCGTTCGGAACGGCGGGCCTCATTGCCGCTTCGCCCCTCATACTTGGCGGATTGATGGCCGGGAGGGCCGCCCAATCCGCAACCCAGGCCGTGTCGCTGCCCTACCGGGTGCAGCAGGCCTATGGCGGCGACTGGTATTCCGCGGCACGTGATCCGGGCATGGCGGCGGAGGGGCTGAATGCTGCCGGGATGCTGTCGCTGGGCGCTCTGGCGCCCCGGTTTTCGGGGCCTCCGGGCGGGGTTTCGGTAGCGTCCAGAACGGCAAACATGTATGATCCTCCAGTGGTTACGCCTCGTCCGTTCGAGGCTGATTATCCCAACGGAGCGGTTGCAGATGACGCAGGACGACTCCTCTTCGATCGAAACGGTAGGCCCATTGCCCCCGAAGCTACGATCGTTGGTCGACGAGTGGTGGGCGGAGCTTACGAGCCCATCACACCGACGGAACATGCCTCAGCCACAACGCGAGCGATTGGGTCGAGCCCTCAGGCATGGGAGGCGGGAGCGCTTCCGGACGGCGCGGTCGGAGTCTACCGGATAACGCCGGGCCCGAACGGGCCAGAGCGCAACATAGGCGTGCTCAATACATTGGACGCAGGTCCTGCGTGGCGAGTCGCGCTGCACGAAACTGGCCACATGGTCGAGGACCTCGCCGGCAGGCTGACGAGATGGGCCGGCTCGGTCCCGGTGAACACCTGGTCGACCTCGGGGTTGATGCGGGACCTCCGCACGATCTACCACGACCTCAACGACACGAGTTGGCGGAGAGGCAAGCCGACCCGCTCCGGGTTGCAAACATCGCCCGAAATGATGGGATATCGGGGCGAAAAGGTCGACCGGGAGCTGTGGAGCGAGGCCATCCGCGCCTACTTGGCCGATCCAAACTATATCAACCAAGCCGCTCCCCGCGTCGCGCAGGCAATCCGCGACCACTGGAACACGCACCCTGAGTTGTCGCGGATCATCCACTTCAACGCCGCGGGCGTCCCGATCCCGTCAGCCCCCATCCCCGACACGCTGCAGAGCGTGACACTGCCCGGCGGGGCTCCCGTCGCGTCGCTCGGCGACCTCATGGCCATGGGGCCACTCCCGACATTGCCGACCGACCGTCCGCCGCTCGGCCCTGCATGGGCCGAAGAATATCACGCTGCATATCAGGACCCGAGCACCCCGCAGTTTGCGGCCCGCGTGGCGCAGGAGGCGGCCGAGGCAGAGCGCCGGCGAGAGAAAGAAGCCCGCCAGGCGCGCGAGCAGGCCATCCGCCTCGGACGGCTGATCGAGGCCTGAGCCTCCGGAGAAAAATCGCCACGAACGAGCAGTTCGGCTTCACGAAGGCCGTCAGCTACGACGCGGCCGGTTCGATAGCCTACACCACGCCCGGCTCCTTCGAATTCATCGTCCCCAACTATGCGACCTCGCTCATCGTGACGGTGCGCGGCGCGGGTGGTGGTGGTGGCGGCGGCGGCATCAACTCCAACTCCTCGGCGGGAACAGGCGGCCTCTCACGCTTCAAGGCGACGGACGCCGGCTACGGCTCCGATCTCGTTGCCAATGGCGGCGTGGGTGGCGCGGGCAATCAGGCCGGCAAAGCCGGTGGCGCGGGCGGAACGGCGACGGGCGGCTCGACCAACACCCCAGGCGCGCCTGGCGAGAACGGCAGCGGCGGCGGCGGCGGCGACGGCGGCGCGGGAGCCGGGCCGGGAGGCGGCGCTGGCGGCAGCTGGACCTCATCAGGAGGCAATCCCGGCACTGCTCCCGGCGGTGGTGGCGGTAGCGCCTTTGCGGGCGGCGGATCGGGTGGCGGCGGCGGAGGTAGTGGCTACAGCACCCGCACCTTCGCCATCGCGGCGCTGACGCCGGGCGCGGTGGTAGCCATCACCGTGGGAACCGGCGGCTCCCGCGGCAACGGCTTCCGCGACGGCGGCCTCGGGGCACGCGGCGAAGTGTCGATTTCGTGGAGCTGACATGGCGACCGAAACCCTGAACATCGACCTCGCGATGGTCCGCGGAGTCCGGGCGCTCCAGCCCGTGACCAATGCCGAGGACTGGATTTTGGTGCTCAACGTCTCGGGCACGCCCTACATTGATCCGAACGGCGTCGAGAGGGTGAAGCAGTAGATGGCCGACCCGCCTACGATCCTACCGCATGGGCCGCGCCGCGGCCGCAGGCTCCGGAACTGTTGCCCGTCGCCCTACTGGAGCGGGCGGCAGGGATGCTTGGCCTCATAGCCGCTTCGCCGCTCATGCTTGGCGGATTGATGGCCGGGAGGGCTGCCCAATCCGCAGCTCAGGCCGTGTCGCTGCCCTACCGGGTGCAGCAGGCCTATGGCGGCGACTGGTATTCCGCGGCGCGTGATCCGGGCATGGCGGCCGAGGGGCTGAATGCTGCCGGGATGCTGTCGCTGGGAACGCTGGCGGGCTCCCC
>JADLGL010000017.1 GCA_020849325.1 Bauldia sp.
GGCACCGCTCGTTCTCCTTGGCCTTGCGCCTCGTAACCTCATCTCGCTCTGCCCGCGCTCTCACCCGCGCGCCTGCCGCCATCCCGCTCCCCGGCGGGTCTTCGGCCGCCTGCTCTACGTGACGCGAGCCACGAGCTCGCAGATGCGTTCGAGGTAGAGGCGCTTTTCGATCGGGTTGGTCCCGGAGCGCAGGAAGGCGGGGATCTTCGTGAACCAGTCGTCGGGGTCCGTGAGCCGCTGGCGGATGAGGGACTCGATCATCGCGTCGCGGAGGATCGACCGGTGCGGCTCGAACTGCGGCGAGGCGGGGCGGATCACCGTCTCGCGGAGCTCGGCCAGCACGGCCCACACTTCCGTCTCCGTGAGCGGGCCGGCGTCGGGCGACGCGTTCGTGAGGGTCGTGCTCCCGGCGGCTTGGGCAGCGGCATCATCGGAGGCGATGTCAGGCGCGGGCGCGTCGGGCGGGCGACGGGTGTCCGCCGCTGATCCATCGCCGCCGCCGGCGTCTCCCGCGTCCGGCGGGCGGACGTCGTCGGGGAAGAGAGGGAGGGGTGGCACTTCGACGAGCCCCGCTTTCTCGCCTTCCTCCCCGGGGCTCAGTCCCGATGGCGCCGTTGCAGCCTCGGCCGGCGTGTCGCGTCGGCCGTCTCCCCCCGGCGTGTCGCGTTGGTCGCCGCCTGCCGGCGTGTCGCCCTCGCGGGCCCCGTCGCCCGAGGGTGCCGCGGCGCCCGGCTCCGCGCGTCCGGCGATCCGGTAGTCGAGCCAGCCGGAGGGCCGCGTGCCGCGGCGGAGCTCGTCGAGTTTGGCGACGAGCCGGTCGGCCTGGGTGTCGGGGTCGTCGAACCAGTCCGTCGACCAGACGCGAAGGATGGTCCAGCCGAGGCCGCGAAGCACCTCCTCGCGGAGGCGATCGCGGTCGCGCGCGTTCCGGCTCGCATGGTAGCGCGCGCCGTCGCATTCGATGCCGGCGAGGAAGGTGTCGGGCCGGTCGGGATGGCGGACGCCGAGGTCGATCCGGAACCCCGACACGCCTACCTGGAGGTCGACGTCGTAGCCGCGCTTCCGGAGACGCTCGGCGACCTCGATCTCGAAGTCGCTGTCGGGGTCGCGACCGGTGGCCGTCGCCGCCGCGCGACCGCCGGTCTCGGCGTATTGGAGGTACTCCTTCAGCACGCGGACGCCGCGGTGGGTGGCCGTTCCCGGCCTGATGTCGGTCGATCCGAACGAGGCGAACAGGACGATGCGGAGGCGGGCGCGCGAGAAGAGAACGTTGAGCCGCCGGTGGCCGTTGGCGCTGTTGATCGGTCCGAAACGCTGCGCGAGGACGGTCGAATCCTCCGCCATGCCGTACGTCATCGAGATGAAGACGAAGTCGCGCTCGTCGCCCTGCACGTTCTCGAGGTTCTTGACGAACACGCCTTCGCCGCGCCGGCCGGTCTTCTCCTGGAACGCCTCCACCAGCGGATCGCCGGCCGACAGGCGCCACAGCGTCTCTTCGATGAGGTCGCGCTGCTCGATGTTGAGCGCCACGATGCCGAGGCTCGGCGGCTCGTCCGCCGCGGCGAAGTGGTGCATGAAGGCGATCGCCTCCTCCGTCAGCCGCTCGGCCTCGACGACGTTCCGTCGGGCGGCAAAGGCGCCGTCGGCGCGCACGAGATCGACCGAGAACGACCCCGGCCGCGCCGCGGGAAACGTGACGAGGCTGCCGTCGTAGAACTGCTCGTTCGAGAAGCGGATGAGGCTCTCGCAGCGGCTCCGGTAGTGCCATTTCAGGCGGCGCAGCCGGCCGAAAACCTTCTCGCAGCGTTCGAGGATGGACTCGTCGTCGACCTCGTCCGCCTCCCCGTCATCGCTGCCGCCTTCGGCCGAGCGCTCGAAGAACGAGGTCGGCGGCAGCTGCTTCGGATCGCCGACCACGACGATCTGCCTGGCGCGCAGCATCGCGCCGAGCGCATCCTCGGGCCGCATCTGCGAGGCCTCGTCGATGACGAGGACGTCGAAGGAGAAGCTTCCGGGCGGCAGGAACTTCGCCAGCGACAGCGGCGACATCATGAAGCACGGCTTCAGCGCCCGCACGGAGGCGGGCGCGCGGCGGAGGAGATCGCGGACCGGCGCGAGCTGCTTCTGCTTCTGGAATTCGTGCCACAGGAGCGCCATCTCCGTCCAGGTCCTTACCGACCCGGACCGCTCGCCCGCCGGCGGCGTCCGGCGGAGGAGCGTCGCGCGGACGGCGGCGCGGTCGGCTTCCTTCTTCCGGCGATCGCGCTCGACGAAGGTCTGCCGCTTCGCGTCGAGATCGATGCCGGTACGCCGGGCCAGCGGTTCGGAACTGCGCCGCGCCGCCTCCGCCCGCCGCCCGGCAATTGCTGCGTCGAACAGCGCCGGCAGTCGGTCGGGCGCGATTTCCGCACGGTCGGCGCCGGCGAGGAGTTCTCCGAGGCCAGCTCCGTCGAGACCGCCCCTGAGGCGGCGGAGTGCCACGAAATCCGCCAGTGCGGGCGCCTGTTCGAGGAGGGAATCGACGTGCGCGCGGCGTTCGCCGTCCGGGACGAAGGCGATGTCCGGCAGGCCCGCCGCCGCCACGTCGTCGAGCGCCTCGGCGTGGCGGGTTTCTGCATCGCCCCACGTCGCGGCCGCCTCGCGCAGCGCCTCGCGGGTGATGGCGGGCGTCGCGAGGAGCGCGGCGGAGAGCGGCTCCGGCAGGCCGGCCGATCGGACCGTCCGGACGAAGACGACGGCATCGACGATCCGCTGGACGCCCGTAAGGTCGCCCGCCAGCGACCGCGCCGCCGGTGCGAGCGCGGCTGCGTCGAACGCCTCGCGCGCGGCTTTCGCCGCGCGTCGTGCGTCCCCGATCGCCGCGAGGCGCCCGATGGGGAGGTCGACCGTGACGAGGACGCGGTCGGGGTCCTTTGCCGTGATTTCGCCGAGCGCGGCGACCTCGCCGTCGCACGCCGCCCGGAGGCCATGAAGGGGCGTCGAATCGAAGAGAGCGCCGAAGGCGGGGCGCCCGTCGCGATAGCGGGCGGCGGCGCCGGCGTGCGTCGCGAGCCGCCCGAGCCCGTCGGGGCCGAGCCGGAACAGCGCTGCGGCGACGGTCGCGCCGCCGGGAAGGGCTCGGAGCAGGCGTTCTGCATCCTCGCGCGCGGCGATCGCGGCGCCGAGCGTCGGGAAGGGCGACGAGAGGCCGTTCCACGCGTCCGCGAAGACGGCCGGACCGGCGCGATCGGCCGCAAACGCGGTGAGCCGACGCTGGTGGTCCGCAACGCGGGCGAGGCGTTCGTAGCCGGTCGGGCCGTCGGCGAGCCCGAGCCGCGTCAGCGCCTCGCGGAGCGCCCTGCGCCCGAACAGTTTTGCCAGCCCGCCGCGCTGCGACTCGGCCACCGCGCTCGCGAGGAGGTCCGGGTCGGGCCAGTCCGGCTGTGTCTGCTGCGGCAGCAGCCGTCGAAGCTCGGCCTCCTCCCGCCGCAGGTCGCGCGCCGTAGCCTGGAGCCGCGCGAAATCGTCACCCCCGACCGCAACGGCGATCCAGCCGGCGAGGTCGGGCGGGAGCTGCGCCGCGAACAGGACCGCCTCGGCGACGGCTTCGAGGTGACCGGCCGGCGTCGAATCGGGCAATCCGAGCGCCGCGGCGGCCGGCGCCAGCTCGCCCGCGACCGCGGCGAAATCCCGGACGAGGGCGATCCGCCGCTCGACGGCCGCATAGATTTCGGCCGGCGTCCGCGAGGCGTAGGCGCCGCGCCAGAGGACATTCAGCGCGGCGGCACGCTCGATGACGATGTCGGCGAGGTGGTCGGCGCCGAGGGCCGCAAGGGAGTCCGCGGCTTCGAGGGCCCGCCGTCGGAGGGCCAGCGCGCCGTCGAGCCCGTCGAGGTCGTGCGGCAGGATCGCGGCAACGGCCGCGGCATCCGGAGCGAGGCCGAGGCTGCGGTCGGCGGCGACGGCCGCCGCGGCGTCGTCCGCTCCGATTTCGCGGAGGCCCGCCACCGCCTCGTCGAGCGCCGCCTGCCGGTCGCGAAGGGTCCGGAGCGCCGCCATCAGGGTTTCGCGCTCATCGCCGAGAAGGTCCGCGGGCGGCGTGCGCTGCCAGGGCGAGCGCGCCGGATGGCCATGCCGGTCGGCGAAATGGCGGGCCGCCGCGCCATACACCTCCACCTCGCCGCGGAGGGCGGGAAGGCGGAGCGGATCCCCGTCCGCCGCGCCGACCTTCGACCGCAGCACCTCGCGCGCATCGGTGAAGACCGATCGGCCGCGGATCGCCTCCCACATCAGGCGGAACGGCGTCGCGCCGTCGCCCTGCCGCTCGTGGAGGGCGTCGACATACGCCCGGATCTCGCTTCGGACGGCCCGCCAGGTCGGGTCGGACGTCGCCGCCGGCTCGTCCTCCGCCGCGAGGGCGTGGCGGTCGGCGAGGCTCTTCACGAAGGCGCGGGGCGATGCCTTGTCGGAGTGGAGCTCGAGGCAGAAATCACCGAGGCCGGCGATGTCGAGGCGCCGCTTCACCGCATCGAGGGCGGCCTGCTTCTCGGCGAGGAAGAGGACGCTCCTGCCCGCCGCGAGGAGGTTCGCGATCGCGTTGGTGATTGTCTGCGATTTCCCGGTTCCGGGCGGACCTTCGATGACGATGTTGCGGCCCGCCATGACGTCGATGAGGGCGCTGTGCTGGGACGAATCCGCGTCGTGGATCAGGATCGGCGCGATCTTCTCGACCTCCGGATCGTCGATCGGATAGTCCTCCTGCGGCCGGTAGGCGGCGCCCTCCGCCGGCTCGGCGTCGAAGCCGGCGAGGAGCGCGCCGACGAGCGTATGGTCGACCGGCTCCCCGGACCAGCGGGCGGGATCGGTATCCTCGTAGATCGCGATGCGGCTGAAGGCGAAGTGACCGAGGAGGAGCTGGCGCCGGACGCGCCAGCGCTTCAGGCCGTCGACCGCTGCCGTCACGGCCGCGAAATAGGCCTCGACGGACGCCGGCTCGTCCGATTCGCCGGCGTCGAAGTCGGGCAGCGTCCGGCCGAAATTGACCTCGAGGAACCGCCGCAGGCTGACATTGGTCTCGGCCTCGCCCTCCGCCGCCGCGATGCCGAACACACGGCGGCCCTTGCCGCGCCGCCGCTCCGGCCGCGTCACGCGGACGGGAAGGAGGAGGAGCGGCGCGAAATACGCTTTCTCGGAATCCTCGCTCTCGTACCATTCGAGGAAGCCGAAGGTGAGGAAGAGCGTCGAAAGGCCCGCCTCCTGCTCGGCGAGGCGCGCCTCCGAGGCGATCTTCTCCATCACCGCTTCGAGTTCGTCGGGGTATTTCAGGGTCTGGAGGCGCCGGTCGCCGTGCGATGCCTTGCTGCTGGACGGCGCGAGATCGATCGACGGGTCGATGCCGACCGAGCGCGCGTGGTCGTTCCGGTTGATCTCGGCGCGCGAGCGCCGCGGCGGCATGCCGAGCGCCGTCCGCACCCGATCCCGGAGGGTGCGATCGAGCCGTTCGATGGCGACATCGTCGTCCCGGCCGGCATCGGCGAGCGCGGCGAGCTGGGTCAGGTATTCGACATCGGCAACGCGCGCGTGCGCCAGCGCCGCGAGGAACTCCTCGTTCCGTTCGTCTTCCGGGGTGCCAGGCGGCTCCTCCAGCGGCTCGACGGTGAGCGTTGCCTCGCCGTTGCCGACGAGTCGCGCGTACACCTCTTCGAGAACCTCGTCGACGATCTGGAGCTGCCGCTTCGACCGCGCCGCGATCGGGAAGGCGAGCATCCGGTTCTTTTTGGTGAGGTCGAGGAGCCGCTCGCGCAGTTTTCCGTAGAGCGCCGCCAGCCGGTCCCGTTCGGTTTCCACCGGCATGCGCTGCGATACTCCACCCGCGTCCCGCCTTCCAAGCACGATTGCCGCAGATGGGCGAACGCGTCCAGTGCTGCCGGTCGGTCGCCTGCACGCGGGCCTTGCAGCCGGCGACCGTTCGTCATCATTCTGTGGGCAACCGATTGGGGGAGCGCATGACGACGACTTTCACCGAGGCACTCGACGGCCTCGACGCCCGGCTGGCCGAGGCCCAGAAGGCGGCCGAACTCCTCGCGCGCTCGTTCAAGAAGCTGCGAAAGGCGGCGAAGGACGGCCAGGTCGGCGAGATCGAGAAGTCGCTCGCCGCGCTGCCGGAGGCGGCCGCGTCCGCCGTCCGATCAGTGGCGGGCCTCGATGGCGTCTGGAGCTTCGACGCGAAAGCGTGGCTCGCCGACGGTTATCGCGCCGAACTCCTCGCGGCGGCGGACGCCGCCGGCGTCCGTCTCATCGAGCGCGACGGGAGGCTCTACGCCTTCCCGCTGTCGCTGAAGCTCGATCCGCAGACCCCTGCGGTACGGATCGGGAAGAAGAGCGAGCGCGGCATCCGCCCCGCGCGGATCGTGGCCGAGATCGCCAAGCTCCAGAAGCGTCCGCCGAAGCTCGCGGAACAGAAGTTCCTCGATCTCCTGTTCAACGCCTATCGCCGGGTCAACCGCTTCGACCCTGCCGCCATTGCCGCCGGCCCGGTGACGCTCCTCACGGAACTCCACGCACTCCTGACGCTCCTGCCCGGCGCCGACTATCCGATCGAGGAATTCGGCCGCGACCTCCTCCTCCTCGACCGTCACCCCGATCTGACCGCCAAAGGCCTCCGGTTCGAGTTCGTCGCCGCCGCCCTTGCGCGCACGGCGCCGCGGATCACGGTCTACAGCGAGGACGGCGCCGAGAACGTCTTCATCGGCATCCGCTTCCGGCGCGAGGGCTGAGCCATGGCGATTGCACCCGGACTCTGGCTCGACGTCATGCGGCGGGAGTACTTCGGGCGTTTCATTCCCGAGGGTGGCGCCTCGACGAAGTTCATCGCCTTTGCCGACGATCCGGACCCCGCGACCGAAGGCCTCCGGCGGATCGCGGCGGACGGAAACCTTCTGATCGTGCCGGTCGAGTCGGCCGAGACGAAGATCCACATGATCCAGGACGTCTTCTTCGCGCTCGCCCGCCTCGTGCCGTGGGAGAATCTCGCCCAGCGCTGGATCGAGCGGACGTTCGCCGAGAACCGCTACACCTGGACGCGTCCGGGCGAGGCGGTGCCGCTCCGCGAACTCGCCGAGGCGAACCGGGTCGACGAGGTGCTCCTCAGGAAGAGCATCCACCAATGGGCGACCGATCTCATCATGCGGGATCGCGACCTGTCGCAGGACTTCCGGGCGGCGATGGTCAGCCTCTGCCTCCAGCGCATGGATCTCGGCGACGGCAGCACGACGGCGCCCGTCCTCGAATGGCTGCGGGGCGAACTGCGGACGATCGGGGCGGTGCGCCAGGTGCCGATCAGCGCGAAGATCACCCGTCACAACGGGCGCGCGATGCTCCGCTCGCTGTGCCATTGGCTCCGCCTCTCGGCGGAACCGGGCCTCCTCGTCCTCCTCGACATCCGCCATGCCATCGCCGGTGCCAAGGACGGGGTCCGCTACTCGCCGGCCGCGCTCCTCGACCTCTACGAGGTCCTCCGCCAGCTCATCGACGATGCCGAGAACGTCTCCGGCCTGTTCGTTGCCGTGGTGGCCGATCCGCGGTTCCGCGACGGCGATCCGCGCCGCGACGTCGGTCGCTACGCTGCCCTCAAGGAGCGTATCTGGCCCGACGTCAATCCCCGCGGCCATGACGATCCGGTGGCGCCGATGCTGCAGCTCGACCCCGCGCGGCCGGTGCCCGCGACGGTCACCACGACCGCCGATCTGCCGATTTCGGCCGAGCGCGTCGCCGTGGAGGCCCTGCGCTCGGGCGTGCCGAACCGCACGGCCATCCGACTTCTGGGCAGCGCCGAGGATCAGCTGATCGCCCGCTTCGTGCAGAGCCTCGCGGCGGTGTCGTCAGGGCTTGCGGGCGGCCGGGCGGTTCGCGGCGATATCCTGTCGGGCGGCTTCGGCTCCGGAAAGTCGCATCTCCTCGGCGTTCTCGCCGAGCGGGCGCTCGACGAGAAATTCGTCGTCAGCGTCGTTCCGGTCAGCAAGGAGACGCCGCTCTTCGATCCGGCCCGCTTCTTCCTCGCGGCGATGCGCGCCGCGGTCGTGCCCGGCGCCAACGACGACGTCATGACGGAGGTGCTGCGGCGGGTGAGCGGCGCTCCCGGGCGCTGCCTGGCCCTGGAAGAGTGGGCGAGCGACCCGCGCTCGGGATTGTCGCCGATCTTCGCGGCCATCCTGCATGTCCTGCCCCGGCAGCTGCTGACGCCCGAAGACAAGGTCGCCGTCGCCCGGTTCTTCGCGGGACACCGCATCGGCGTCGCGCGCGTCAACCAGTGGCTGCGCGCCATCGGCCTCCGCGGCAAGAACAATCTGTTCGACCTCAAGGGCATCCGCGAGGCCGACCTCGTGCCGCAGCGCATCCGCTTCGCCCCGCGCCTGTTCCAGGCCGCCGGCTTCAACGGCTGGTGCGTGCTGATCGACGAGGCGGAGCTGATCGGACGCTATAGCGCGCTCCAGCGCGGTAAGAGCTACGCGGAACTCACCCGCTGGCTCCACCTCGACGCCGCCTCGGGCGTGCCGGGGATCGCGAGCGCCGCCGCGATCGTCACCGATTTCCGCGCCGCCGTCCTCGGCGACCGGCTCGACCTCGAGCGGGTGCCGCGGCTGCTGCGCGACCGCGGCCTCGACGTCCAGGCGGATCTCGCCGTGGCCGCCATGGCCGCCCTCGATGGCAAGGCGACGGAACTCCGCGCTCCGGACGAAGAGGTCCTGCGGCACAGCCTCGACCGCGTGCGCGGCCTCTACCGCGCCAGCTATGGCTGGGAGCCGCCGCCGATCGACATCGGTCCGCGGCGCCAGAGAAAGTCGATGCGCGAGTACATCAAATCGTGGGTCATCGAGTGGGATTTGCGCCGCATCTATGGCGACGCGGGTGATCTCGCGACGAACACGATCAGGCCCGACCTCACCGAGAACCTCGATCTTGAGACGGCGCCGGCCGATCTGGACGAGGACGCCGAGGCCTGAGCACCCCGCCTGAAGCCGCGCCGGAGAAAGCCTTCGAACTCGACTGGCCGAGGCCGCTCTTCGCCTTCCAGCTGGCCGGGATAGAGCACCTCCTGTCGCGGCCGGGTGCGCTGCTCGCCGACGAGATGGGCCTCGGCAAGACGATCCAGGCGATCGGCGCCCTCCGCGTCCTTCATGCGCGCGGGATGGCGGAGGGGGCACTGATGGTCGCGCCCGCCGGGCTCGTCTTCCAGTGGCGGCGCCAGCTTCGCGACTGGGCGCCGGAGCTGCGCCCGTCGACGGTCACCGGCAACGCCGACGAGCGCCGCCGCGCGTGGAAGGCGCCGGCCGACGTCTATCTCGTGAGCTACGAGGCGCTGAAGGCGGATGTCGGGCTCGCGGCGGAGTTCGGCCCCGGCCGCCGTCGCTGGGGCGTCGTGGTGCTCGACGAGGCGCAGCGGATCAAGACGGCGAGCACCGACGGCAGCCGCGGCATCAAGCGCCTCCATCGCGAGCGGAGCTGGGCGCTCACCGGAACGCCGCTCGAAAACCGCCTCGACGACCTCCTGTCGATCCTCGACTTCGTCGTTCCCGGACGGTTCGACCCGGCCGGCATGGCCGTCGGCCTCCGGCGGCTCCTCGCCGAGGTGCAACTCCGCCGCCGCCGCGCCGAGGTGCTGACGGACCTGCCGCCAAAATACGTCGCGACCGTCCCGATCGATCTTACGCCGGGTCAGCGCCGTCACTACGAGCGGGCCCGGACGGAGGGGCTCTATCGGCTCGAAGCGCACGGACGCGAACTGCGCGTCGCGCACGTCCTCGAGCTCATTCTCCGCCTGAAGCAGCTGTGCAACTTCGCGCCCGAGACGGGCGAGTCGGCGAAGCTCGACGACCTCCGGCCGCGCCTCGATGCGGTTCTCGCCTCCGGCGAGAAGGCGCTCGTCTTCTCCCAGTTCGTGGAAGAGCCCTTCGGCATCCACAGTCTCGCCAGAACGCTCGCCCCGCTCCGCCCCCTCGTTCTGACCGGCGGCCTTTCGGCGGAGGAGCGGGTCGCGGTCGTCGCGGCCTTCGAACGCGATCCGGACCGGCGGCTTCTCCTCCTCTCGCTCAAGGCGGGCGGCGTCGGCCTCAACCTCACCGCCGCGTCCCACGTCTTCCACTTCGACCGCTGGTGGAACCCGGCGTCGGAAGCGCAGGCGGAAGACCGCGCCCACCGCATCGGCCAGGTCCGTCCCGTCTCGGTTCAGGCCTATCTCTGCGCCGACACGGTCGAGGAGCGGATCGAAGAGATCCTCCGCGGCAAGCGGGCGCTCTTCCTCGATGTGGTGGACGGGATCGACGCCGGCCATCTCGCCCGTCTCGATCTCGACGAGCTGCTGTCGGCGCTGCGCTGATCGGGTTCCGGGGACTCCGGACGGCCGTCCGCATGCACGAACCCGGCGCCGGCGGCGCCCTCGCTTCCAGCCGTGGCGCGGACGCGGCGTGGAGGGAGAAGTCCAAAACATCGTCGAATTGAACCCGGCGCGTTAGGGATTGCTCAAGCGTCGCACGTCAGGATTGTGGTGCGGCAAGCGGCGGATGCGCCCGGCCGAAGGGGGATTTTCCGCATGAATTCGCCTCGGCCCCTGGCGGGGGCACGGCAGGTGCGGCGCGCGACCGACGGGGACACCCTCGGGGCGCTGCGGTCGCTCCAGCACGCGATGCTCGAATCCGTTGCGACCGGACGGCCGCTGGCGGAGGTGATGGACCTTCTGTGCCGGAGCGTCGAGGCGATCGAGCCCGAAGTCATCTGCTCCGTGCTGGCGGTCGACCGCTCGAGCCGGCTTCGTCACCTGTCGAGCCCGAGCCTGCCGCAGCACTACATCGAAGCCATCGACGGTCTTCCCGTCGGCCCGATGGCCGGATCGTGCGGGACGGCGGCCTATCTCGGCCATCCCGTCGCCGTCAGCGACATCGCCGCCGATCCGCTCTGGGCCGACTACCGCCAGTTCGCGCTGCCGATCGGCCTCCGGGCATGCTGGTCGAGCCCGATCAAATCGAGCACCGGGCGCGTCATCGGCACGCTCGCTCTCTACCGCCGGACGACCGGCGCCCCCGAGGCGTTCGACCACGACATCGTCGAATCCTGCCTCCACCACTGCGCCATTGCGATCGAGCACGAGGAGACGCGTCGCCGCGTCTCGGAGCTCGCCTTCCGCGACGCGCTGACCGGCCTCCACAACCGCGCTTCCTTCCAGGCCGAGGCCGAGCAGGCGCTGCGCGTGGTCGCCGCGGGCGTGGGCGCCGCAGCGATCCACTACATCGACCTCGACGACTTCAAGGGCGTCAACGATACGCTCGGCCACCGCGTCGGCGACCAGCTCCTCGAGGAGGCGGCGCGGCGGCTGATCGCCTGCGCGCAGTACGAGGAGATGGTGGCACGCCTCGGCGGCGACGAGTTCGCCGTCATCCAGCCTGCCGTCGCCAGCCGAACCGAAGTCGATACGCTGGCGGCGCGAATCGTCGCCGCCTTCGAGGCGCCGTTCGACATCGAGGACAATCGCATCCGCATCGGCGCGAGCGTCGGCATCGCCATGGCGCCCGCCGATGGCTGCGACCTCGTCGCCATCCTCCGGAAAGCCGACCTCGCGCTCTACGAGGCGAAAGGGGAGGGCCGCGGCCGCTACCGCTTCTTCACCCCCGAGATCGACGCCGCGCTCCAGCGCCGGCGCGTGCTCGAGCACGATCTGCGCCTCGCGACCGAGGCGCGCGCCTTCGAACTCCGCTATCAGCCGATCGTCCATCTCCACACCGGCGCCACGGTCGCCGTCGAGGCGCTCCTGCGCTGGAACCACCCGGTTCGCGGCGTCGTCAGCCCGACCGAGTTCATCGCGGCCGCCGAGGACACCGGCCTCATCGAGGAGATCGGCGAGTGGGCGCTCGTCGAGGCGTGCCGCGCCGCGGTGGCCTGGCGGTCCGAGGTGAAGGTGTCGGTCAACCTCTCCTGCCGCCAGTTCCGCCGGGCGGGTCTTCTGCAGGACATCGTCCGGGCGCTCGAACGGACGGGCCTTCCGCCGCACCGGCTCGAGCTCGAGATCACCGAGTCGGTCATTCTGTCGAAGAGCCCCGCCGTCGGACGCACCCTCCGCGATCTCCGCGCGATGGGCGTCTGCATCGTCCTCGACGATTTCGGCACCGGCTATTCGTCGCTTTCCTACCTTCGGACCTTCCCCTTCTCGAAGATCAAGATCGACCGCTCCTTCATCGCCGACCTCACCTCGCGGCCCGACTGCGCGGCGATCGTGCGGGCGATCATCGCGCTCGCCCGCGACCTCGGCATCCGCACCACGGCGGAAGGCATCGAAACGGCGGAGCAGCTCGAAATCCTCCGCGAGGAGGGCTGCATCGAAGGCCAGGGCTATCTCTTCGGCCGGCCGATGCCCGCCGCGGACGTCGCCTCCCTCTTCGGTGCGGGCCTCTCCGGCGCGGGCCTCTCCGGTGCGGGCCATCGCGGCGCCGCCAACGACGCGCCGCCCCGCGCGGCCGGCGCCGGATCGCGCGGCATCTGAGAGCCGGCCTCCGGGCACCGCGACGGTTTCGCGCGCCCTTCCCGGCCGGCCGGCCGGGTCCGTTCCCGCGCGCCGCGCCGATCCCGACGAATCCTGTCGGAAAGGCCGTTGCGGCCCCAAAACGCGGTTCTTATATACGCCGCGAAGCAAGGCCGCGCCTTTGCGCGCGGGCCTTGAATGGAACAGAAACGCAGCGTAGGGGACCGCCCGCACGGATGCTCGTGCACCGCAGTCCAGCTGTACCGAAACGGGCTGGGCTGCTGTGCCGGGGGTGCCTTCGAGGGCCCTGGCGATCCGCCTCTAGGAGAGACGAACGATGGCGAAAGTAATCGGCATTGACCTTGGGACGACCAATTCCTGTGTCGCCGTCATGGAGGGCAAGAACGCCAAGGTGATCGAGAACGCCGAGGGCGCGCGGACGACACCGTCGGTAGTGGCGTTCACGCCGAGCGGCGAAATCCTCGTCGGCCAGCCGGCCAAGCGCCAGGCGGTCACCAATCCGGAAGGCACCATCTTCGCCGTCAAGCGCCTCGTCGGCCGCCGCTTCGACGACCCGATGGTGGAGAAGAGCAAGAAGCTCGTCCCCTACAAGATCGTCCGCGCCGACAATGGCGACGCCTGGGTCGAGGTTCAGGGCAAGAAGTACTCCCCGGCGCAGATCTCGGCCTTCATTCTCACCAAGATGAAGGAAACGGCGGAGGCCTATCTCGGCCAGCCGGTCGAGCAGGCCGTCATCACCGTTCCCGCCTATTTCAACGACGCGCAGCGCCAGGCGACCAAGGACGCCGGCCGCATCGCCGGCCTCGAAGTCCTCCGCATCATCAACGAGCCGACCGCGGGCGCCCTCGCCTACGGCCTCGACAAGAAGGACGGCAAGACGATCGCGGTCTACGACCTCGGCGGCGGCACCTTCGACGTGTCGGTGCTCGAGATCGGCGACGGCGTGTTCGAGGTGAAGTCGACGAACGGCGACACCTTCCTCGGCGGCGAAGACTTCGACATGCGGCTCGTCAACTACCTCGCCGACGAGTTCAAGAAGGAGCAGGGCATCGACCTTCGCAGCGACAAGCTCGCGCTCCAGCGCCTGAAGGAAGCCGCCGAGAAGGCGAAGATCGAGCTCTCGTCCGCGCAGCAGACCGAGGTGAATCTCCCGTTCATCACCGCCGATGCGACCGGGCCGAAGCATCTGACGATGAAGATCACCCGCGCCAAGTTCGAGGCGCTGGTCGACGATCTTCTCCAGAAGACGATCGGCCCCACCAAGGCGGCGCTCAAGGATGCGGGCCTCACCCCGGCGCAGATCGAGGAAGTCGTCCTCGTCGGCGGCCAGACCCGCATGCCGAAGGACCAGGAGATCGTGAAGCAGTTCTTCGGGCGTGACCCCCACAAGGGCGTCAACCCGGACGAGGTCGTGGCCATCGGCGCCGCCATCCAGGCCGGCGTCCTCCAGGGCGACGTGAAGGACGTCCTCCTTCTCGACGTGACCCCGCTGTCGCTCGGCATCGAGACGCTCGGCGGCGTGTTCACCCGCCTCATCGACCGCAACACGACGATCCCGACCAAGAAGAGCCAGACCTTCTCGACCGCCGAGGACAATCAGGGCGCGGTGACGATCCGCGTCTTCCAGGGCGAGCGCGAGATGGCCGCGGACAACAAGCTCCTCGGCCAGTTCGACCTCGTGGGCCTCCCGCCGGCGCCGCGCGGCGTGCCGCAGATCGAAGTCACCTTCGACATCGACGCCAACGGCATCGTCAACGTGTCGGCCAAGGACAAGGGCACCGGCAAGGAGCAGAAGGTCTCGATCCAGGCGTCGGGCGGCCTCAGCGAGGCCGAGATCGACAAGATGGTCCGCGACGCCGAGGCGCATGCCGAGGAAGACAAGAAGCGCCGTGCGGTGGTCGACGCCCGCGTCGAGGCCGAGCGCCAGATCCACTCGGCCGAGAAGGCGCTCGCCGATTATGGCAGCAAGGTCTCGCAGGCGGATCGTTCCGCCATCGAGACGGCGGTCGCCGACGTGAGGGCCGCGATCGAGACCGAGGACGCCGCGAACATCACGGCGAAGTCCGCGGCGCTCGCGCAGGCGGCCATGAAGCTCGGCGAGGCGATGTACCAGCAGTCGGCCGGCGGCGACACCGGCCCGGCCTCGGGCACCGGCAACGCCCAGGACGACGATGTTGTGGACGCCGACTTCGAGGAAGTTGACGACGACGAGCGCAAGCGCTCGGCATAAACGGACGAAACGAGGGGCCGGCTCTGCGTCGGCCCCTTCGTTTGTAGGGTCGCCCTTGTGGGGGGAGTCTTGGCGGACGACGTCCCGGCCGATGTGAGCGAAGCGATGGCGGCCGATTCGGCCGTTCATGTCGCATTTCTCACCCTTCCGCCGAGCCATCGGCGTGAGTATCTCAACTGGATCGGCGAAGCGAAGCGGGACGACACCCGGCGCCGCCGTATTGCCGGGATGATCGACCGGCTCAAGAGCTCCGGCACGAAATAGACGATGGCAGTCACCAAGCGAGACTATTACGAGGTTCTCGGCGTCCAGCGGTCCTGCGACACGGTCGTTCTCAAGACGACCTTCCGGAAGCTCGCGATGCAGTTCCACCCGGACAAGAATCCTGGCGACGCCACCGCCGAGATCAGGTTCAAGGAAGTCAACGAAGCCTACGAGTGCCTGAAGGACCCGCAGCGCCGGGCGGCCTATGACCGCTTCGGCCACGCCGCCTTCGAGAACGGCCATGGCGGCGGCTTCACGCACGACTTCGCCTCGTCGATGTCGGAAATCTTCGACGACATTTTCGGCGACTTCATGGGCCGGCGCGGCGGCGGCAACGCCCGCGGCGGCGGTGCCGGCCGCGAGCGCGGCGCGGACCTGCGCTACAACATGGAGCTGACGCTGGAGGAGGCGTACTCCGGCAAGACGGCGCAGATCAGCGTCCCCACCAAGATCGCCTGCGAGAAATGCCACGGCACCGGCGCCAGGCCGGGGTCGAGCCCGAAGGCGTGCCCGACCTGCGAGGGCCATGGCCGCGTCCGCGCCTCGACCGGCGGCTTCTTCTCGATCGAGCGGACCTGCCCGACCTGCCAGGGCCGCGGCGAGGTGATCTCCGACCCGTGCGACGCCTGCGGTGGCGCCGGCCGGCAGACGCAGGAGCGGACGCTCTCGGTCAACATCCCCGCCGGCATCGAGGACGGCACCCGCATCCGCCTCGCCGGCGAGGGCGAGGCCGGCCTCAGAGGCGGCCCGGCGGGCGACCTCTACATCTTCCTGTCGATCAAGCCGCACGCCTTCATGCAGCGCGACGGCGCGGACCTCTTCTGCCGCGTCCCCGTGTCGATGACCACGGCCGCGCTCGGCGGCCAGTTCGAGGTGCCGACGATCGATGGCGGCCGCACCAAGGTGAAGATCGCCGAAGGGACGCAGACCGGCGAGCAGTTCCGCCTCAAGGGGAAGGGCATGCCCGTCCTCCGCTCGTCGAAGGTCGGTGACATGTACATCCAGGTCACCGTCGAGACGCCGCGCAAGCTGACGCGGCGCCAGCGCGAGCTGATGCAGGAATTCGAGGCTGCCTCCTCCGAGGAGAACAACCCCGATTCCACCGGCTTCTTCTCCCGCGTCCGCGACCTCTTCGAAGGCCTCGGCGGCGGCAGCAGCAAAACCGGCACTTAGGTCGATTGCCGGTGCGTTTCGCGACCGCCTCGCCCGAGCCGCGAAGCCCTCGGTTTCCTCATCGCCGCGAAGGCCGCCATCGCGCCGAACCACAAATGGGTCCCGCTGTTGCCCTTTCTTCACCTCCCCCCTTGTGGGGGAGGCCGGGAGTGGGACTTGCGGCCTGCGTGCCCGGCACGGCCGAATTGGCCGGGAGGCCGAAAGTCCCCGCCCCAACCCTCCCCACAAGGGGGAGGGAGGACAATGACGGCGCCCGGATCCTTCCTTGCGCGCCTCGGGGAAGCGGGCCGAGGCCTGCAAAGAACGACGACGGTGCCTCGGTCGTTCCTCACGCGCTCCGCAGGAGTGGCGATGCAGGGGCGTCACGATGAGCCTCTCCGACATCGCAAAATACATCCGCACCTGGGGGACGACCGGCGCCGTCGCCCCTTCCGGCAAGGCGCTGGCGCGGCGGATGGTGCGCCATGTCGATCCGCGCGGCACCGGCATCGTGCTCGAGCTCGGCCCGGGCAACGGCGTCGTCACGCAGGCGCTGATCGAAAAAGGCGTCGCGCCGGAGCGGATCGTGGCGGTCGAGTTCAACCCGGAATTCTGCGCCATCGTTGGCGAGCGCTATCCCGGCGTGCGTGTCGTTCAGGGTGACGCCTACGACCTCGACCAGACGCTCCGTGGCGTCCATGACGGCTCGTTCGCCTCGGCCGTCTCGTCGATCCCGCTTCTCCTCCGCGAACCGGCCGACCGCATCCGCCTCGTGAAGAGCGTTCTCGCCCGGCTGCCGCAGACGAGCGCCCTTGCGCAGTTCTCGTATTCGCCGAAGCCGCCCGTGCCTGCTTCGCCGCTCGACTGGCGGCTCGAGGGAAGCGGCTGGATCCTCATGAACATGCCGCCGGCGCGGGTCTGGACCTACCGGCCGGTTTGACGGCACAAAGGCCTCCCACTTTCGGAAGGCAGCACGTGGCCGACACCAGAATTCTCGTCTTCGCCGGTTCCATCCGCACCGGTGCCTATTCCGGCAAGCTCGCCGCCGCGGCTGCCAAGGAGCTCGCGGTCGCGGGCGCCGACGTCACCCTCGTCTCGCTCGGCGACTACCCGCTGCCGATCTACAATGCCGACATGGAGAAGCACGACGGCTTTCCCGAGAACGCAAAGAAGTTCGCGCGGCTGATCGAGGCGCACCAGGGCGTCTTCATCGCCACGCCCGAATACAACCACTCGCTGCCGCCGCTCCTCAAGAACACGATCGACTGGACGAGCCGGCCGAAACTCGCCGCCGAGATCAAGGTCCGCGGAAAAGTGTTTGCGATCGGCAGCTCGTCGGATGGCCTGATCGGCGGCGCGAGGGCCCTCATCGACCTTCGGAAAGTGCTCAATACGGCGTACGGCGCCATCACCATCGCCGAGCAGATCTCGATATCAAAGTCCGGCGAAGCCTATGACGAGCACGGCAATTTCGTCGCCGAGGCGCCGCAGAAGCTGATGCAGACGATCAGCCGCCGGCTGATCGAAGTTGCGGCGAGGCTCGTGCCATGACCGTCGGAAAGCCGCTCCAGCCGCGCGACCGCCTGATGGTGGCGCTCGACGTTCCCACCGTCGCCGAAGCCGAGGCGATGGTGCAAACGCTGGGCGACTCGGTCGGCTTCTTCAAGATCGGCCTCCAGCTCGCCTTCGCCGGCGGCCTTCCCTTCGCGGCGAAGCTCGCCAAGGAGGGCCGCAACGTCTTCCTCGACGTGAAGCTCCTGGACATCGGCAACACGGTGGGGAAGGCCGTCGAGAGCATCGCCGCGCTCGGCGTCCGGCTCGCGACGATCCACGCCTATCCGCAGGCGATGCGGGCGGCGGTCGTGGCGCGGGCGCATTCGCCGCTCGGCCTTCTCGGCGTCACCGTGCTGACCTCGATGGACCAGAACGATTTCGCGGCCGCCGGCTACTCCGGCAACATCACCGACCGCGTCGTCGCCCGCGCGATCGCGGCGATGGAGATGGGGATGGACGGCGTCGTCGCCTCGCCGTCCGAGATCGGCGCGATCCGGAAGGCGGTCGGCCGCAACCTTGCGATCGTCACCCCAGGCATCCGGCCGAAGGGGAGCGACGTCGGCGACCAGAAGCGCGTCGCGACCGCCGAGGACGCCATCGCCGCCGGGGCCGACTACCTCGTCGTCGGCCGGCCGATCACCGCTGCGGCTGACCCCCGCGCCGCCGCTGAGGCGCTGGCGGACGAGATTGCGGCCGGGATGGAGCGGCGGGCCTGACGGCGTCGATCGCCGCCACGGTGGCCGCCGCGAGGCGGGCAACCGCGTCAGCGTAGGTGTCGGGGTCGACATCGCAGCAATCCGCCACCGTGAGCGGCCACGTCGATGGCCACAGTCCGAGCATGGGATCGCGGCCGCCGGCAGCGCTGCGCCGGACGCGCTGCGGGCCGTTGAAGGCGCGCCGGGCAGCGAGCCGGACGTCCGCGACCTCCCTTCGACCCGCAAGCACGTCCCCGAGCCCTTGGTGGAGACCCGCCAGCGCCGCTGCCGTCAGCCCCGCCGGATGCTGGAGCTGATACGACCCGACCGCGAAGAAATGCGCCTTCATGCCGACCGCGGCCACCTCGCGGGCGAGAAATGCCTCCGGCGCGATCCGGCGGCCGATCCGGCCGATCATCTCCCACTCCACCGCGAGCATCCGGTTGAAGAGGTCGGCACAGCTTTCGCCCGCGCCGGGCGGCGCGCCGCATTCGGGGCAGCGGTTCGGCACGCCCGCGCCTGACCCGTCGCGTATGGCGGACTGCTCTCGTGTGGATTGCGGGCGTCGTGGCTGAGCGTTGCGGCGCCGCCACAGTCCGCTTCGAATGCGTGCGGCGCGTTCGGTGCGATCCTGCACAACCTTAGAATGAGCGCATACAATATGCGTCATCGGCTGGCCGACTCGGCTGGCCCAGCGGGGGCTGATTTCGTGAACGTGAAGATTCTTCTTGGCACTGCCGCCGTTGCGCTCCTCGCAACGACCGGCGCGGTGCGCGCTGCCGACGTGATGCCGATCGTCGTCCCGGTCACACCGGTCGCTCCGGTCGCAGCAGGACCGACGGTGACGGTCCAGACCGTGCATCAGTTGTATATCGGTTCATACGACCAATATTACTTCGAAGCCGGTGGCTATTCCTACGGCGAAGTCAACGTCGTTTCGGCATCCGGCTGGGGCTTCAACCTCACGGGCAATGCGAGCGCGGGAATCTATCGCTACGGGAACGATCCGCTGCTGTTCGGCGCCGACGTCGATTTCCGTGCGGAGCTCTACCGCGTGGTCGGCAATGCCGAAATCGGTTTCTTCGTAGCGCCCTATGGCATCGGCCCGCTCAACCTCGATTTCGGTCCGACCTTCCGCTACCGGACCGCGCAGGTGGAATTCTTCCACGAGACCGAGGTCAGCATCTACGGGACGGACTGGTGGGTCGACCTGAAGAACGACCTGACCGTGCACGTCAACGAGCGCCTCGATGTCGGCGGCTATCTCGACTTCGAATTCGGTGTCTACGGGCCGTATCTCGATCTCGGCGCCAACACCAACATCGAGGTCAACGATCGCCTGACGGTCGAAGCGTGGACCGACTTCGGCATCGACGGCATGGGGCTCGAACTCGACTTCGGCGTCAACGGTGAGTTGGATGTCAACGACCGGCTGACCCTCGAAGGCTGGGCGGCGGCTTTCCTGTTCGGCGGTCCCGGCTTCGCTGTCGGCGGCCAGGCGACGCTGCATCTCGGGCCGATTTCGCCGTTCGTTGGCATCGAGTGGGACGGAGGCATCGGCGGCTTCGGCGGCGTCGAGCTCGAGCACCGGATCGGGTCCGGGCCGTACACGCTCATCGGCCACGCGGGTATGAACTTCTATCCCGGTCAGTCGCTGGACTACTTCGCGTCCATCGGTATCCGCTTCAATCTCGGTGACGTCGACAACCTCCTCTACACCCACGACGACGAGAGCTGAGCCACACTCGCTTTGGCACGAACGGCGGTCGCAGGTTCCTGCGGCCGCCGTTGTCGTTTCGTGTCGCCTGAGGGACGCCGGAGAGAGTGACGCCCGGCGGGCGGGAGAAGCGGGCCAGCAGGGCGGTCGTTGCGATGGCAATCGGGCCTGGGGACGCGCATATACGAGGCATGTCCGCAGAACCCAATGCCGCCCCGACCGCCGACTCCGGCCGTGCGCCGGGGCCGGGCGATCACGTCTTCCTCGTCGACGGCTCGTCCTTCGTCTTCCGCTCGTACTTCCAGTCCATGAACCAGGACGCGAAGTACAATTACCGCTCCGACGGTCTGCCGACCGGCGCGCTCCGCCTGTTCACGACGAAGCTCTACCAGTTCATCCTGGAAGGCGCGGTCGACATCCGGCCGACGCACCTCGCCATCGTCTTCGACAAGGCCGAGCAGACCTTCCGGAAGGACATCTACGCCGACTACAAGGCAACCCGCCGCGAGGCGCCGGACGACCTCATCCCGCAGTTTCCCCTCATGCGGAAGGCGGTCGAGGCGTTCGGCCTCCGGCCGGTCGAGCAGTCCGGCTACGAGGCCGACGACGTCATAGCCACCTACGCCACCGAGGCCGCCGCCGCCGGCGCCGAGACGCTCATCATCTCCGCCGACAAGGATTTGATGCAGCTCGTCACCCCGAGCATCAATTTCTACGATTTCGAGAGCGGCTCGCGCGGCAAGCCGGGCTACCGGCCGGAGCGGCGCATCGGCATCCCCGAGGTGATCGACTATTTCGGCCTGCCGCCGGAGAAGGTGACGGACGTCCAGGCGCTCGTCGGCGACCCGTCGGACAACGTGCCCGGCGTGCCGGGCATCGGCCTCAAGACGGCCGCGGCACTCATCGCCGAGTTCGGCGACGTCGAGACGCTGCTCGCCCGCGTCGGCGACATAAAACAGCCGAAGCGCCGCGAGAGCCTCATCACCTACGCCGAGCAGGCGCGCATCTCGAAGAAGCTCGTCACGCTCGAACGGGACGTGAAGGTCGATCTGCCGCTCGCCGCCTCGGCGCTCAGCGCCTTCGATCCGCGCCGGCTGATGGCGTTCGCGAAGGCGATGGAGTTCAACACGCTCGTCCGCCGCATCACCGACAATTCCGGCGTCGACGCCGACTCGGTCGAGGCCGATCCGGAGCTCCGCTCGAAGGGCCGCGGCACCGCGGCAAATCCCGGCCAGATCGGCACCATCGTCGGCGGCTATACGCGGAGCGCCCGGCCCGACGCGGCCGCTGGCGCGATCGAAGGCGAGGCGACGCCCGCCGTGGCGGAGAAGCCGCTCGCCGACGTCGAACGCCCGTGGACCGGGGGCGACCTCTTCGGCCGGCCCGAGCCGCCCCCGCCGCCGGCGGGGGATGCTCCCGCTCTGCTGACGCCGGCCGGCGGCGCCGAAGCCGCCGCCGCGGCGCTCGCCCCGGTGCCGTTCGCGGCGTCGGCGCGTGAGGTGATCTCCACGGCGGCCGGGCTCGACGCGTTCCTCGCCGAAGCCCGGCGGAGCGGGTCGCTGGCGCTCGTCCCGCTCCTGTCGCCGGCCGACGCGATGCAGGCCGACCTCGTCGGCCTCGGCCTCGCGACCGCCCCCGGCCACACGGCGTATCTCCCGCTCGGCCATAAAAGCGGCGAATCCGACCTCCTCGGCGGCGGCGTGGTCACGGGACAGATGTCCGCCGCCGAGGCGCTGGCCCGCCTGAAGCCGGTCTTCGAAGACCGCACCGTCCGGAAGATCGGGCACGACCTCAAGGGTGCGGCCCTGGTCCTCTCGCGCCACCGCATCGCGCTCGATCCCGTCGAGGACGTGATGCTCCTTGCCTACGCCCTCGAAGCCGGCCGGCGGGACGTCTCGCTCACCGGGCTCGGCGACCGTTGGCTGGATCATCATCCCGGCGACGTGAAAGCCCTCCTCGGCACCGGCCGGAACGCGATCGGCTTCGACCGTCTGTCGATAGAGGCCGCCGGCGCCTGGGCGGCCGATGCCGCCGACATCGCTTTCCGTCTCGCTCTGGCGCTGAAGCCTCGCCTCGCCGATGCGCGCGTGACGACGGTGTACGAGCTCCTCGAACGCCCGATGGTGACGGTCCTTGCCGCGATGGAGAAGGAGGGGATCACGGTCGACCGCCAGATCCTCTCGCGCCTCTCCGGCGATTTCAGCCAGACGATGGCGCGGCTCGAGGACGAGATCGCGACTCTCGCCGGCGAACCCTTCAACCTCGGCTCGCCAAAGCAGCTCGGCGAAATCCTGTTCGAGAAGAAGGGCCTCCCCGGCGGCCGCAGGACCAAGACCGGCGCGTGGTCGACCGATGCCGACATTCTCGAGGAGCTCGCCGCCGACGGCCACGAACTGCCCGCCCGCATCCTCGACTGGCGCCAGGTGTCGAAGCTGAAATCGACCTATACCGACGCGCTGCCCGATTTCATCAACCCCGAGACCGGCCGCGTCCACACCTCCTATGCGCTCGCCGCGACGCCGACCGCGCGCCTCTCCTCGTCCGACCCGAACCTCCAGAACATCCCCGTGCGGACCGAGATGGGGCGGAAGATCAGGACGGCGTTCGTGGCCGCCGATGGCAACCGGCTGATCTCGGCCGACTACAGCCAGATCGAGCTCCGCGTGCTGGCGCACATGGCCGAAATCCCGCAGCTCCGCCAGGCTTTCGCCGACGGCATCGACATCCACGCCATGACGGCGTCGGAGATGTTCGGCGTTCCAGTCTCGGGCATGCCGCCCGACGTCCGCCGGCGCGCCAAGGCGATCAATTTCGGCATCGTCTACGGCATCTCGGCGTTTGGTCTTGCGAACCAGCTGTCGATCCCGCGCGGCGAGGCGAAGGACTACATCGACAGGTATTTTCAGCGTTTCCCCGGCATCCGCGACTACATGGAATCGACGAAGGCCTTCTGCCGCGCCAACGGCTTCGTCACGACCGTCTTCGGCCGGAAATGCCATTACCCGCTGATCCTGTCGCGGAACCCGGCCGAGCGTGCCTTCAACGAGCGCGCCGCGGTCAACGCGACCATCCAGGGCTCGGCCGCCGACATCATCCGCCGCGCGATGATCCGCATGCCCGCCGCGCTGAAGGGCGCCGGCCTGTCCGTGCGGATGCTCCTCCAGGTCCACGACGAGCTCGTCTTCGAGGCGAACGAGGAGGAGATCGCGAAAGCCCTGCCGCTGATCAGGGCCGTGATGGAACGCGCCCCGGAACCGGCCGCAAAACTCCGCGTCCCGCTGCAGGTGGATGCGCGGGCAGGGGAGAACTGGGAAGCGGCGCATTAGCGGTTGGTGCGGATGTAATGGGTTCCGATGTCGATCCATAGCCGACGCGACGGCTTCTCGCGGCAGTAGCCCCATTCGAGCTGAATGAGGCTCATCGCCTGTTCCAGCCGCAAATGCGCCGTCGGCTCGGGGCACGCCAGAAGGATGACGCAAAGCGTCTTCAGGCGATCCTGCCTCAGCTTGGCATCGTAGCGGCGGACCGCTCTGCTCGCGTCGCGGTCGATGACCAGCAGGACGGCATCGAGCCGGATGGCGGTCTCATAGACCTCGTCGTCGGTCGTCCGCTCCGGAAGCACGTCGCGGTGACGGACGACCAGATGACCGCGCAGCGAGAGAATCCTGCCGACCGAGTCCGGCACTCCGGCGTTAAGGAGCGCACGAAACGTCTCGGTCGGACCGGTCAAGCCGCCGCATCGTAAGCGAGAGCAGCGGCAATGTCGGCCTCGGTGAGAGACGGGTATTCCGCCCGAATCTCCTCGCTTGAAAAGCCCGCATCGGCGTACGCCTTCACCGTACTCACGGGTATGCGGGTGCCGGCGACCACGGGCTGGTTACCTGCAACGTTCCGCTTCCTATCGACGTGCCCAAAACTCGTCGGGTCGCGCTTGAACAGGTTCCGGACGGCGGCGCTGGTGTCGCCGGTCACCTTTGCAAGCGGGATCTGAAGGACACCCTGCCCGGAGAGAACGTCCTCGACTTCGTCCGTCTCCGGATTGACGAACGCGACCCGGCCGTTGACGACGTAGAGAACCGTCTTCGACCACATGTCGTCGCCCAGATGCAGCAACTGCTCGCGGACCTCGCGAAGATGAGGCAGCGAGATGCCTGCCTCGTTGCGGAGCGCATTCAGGACACGGAGCGCAACGATGTCGCGGAAGCTGTAGAGCCGAGCGTGTCCGCGGCCCTGCGCCCGCGCGCCGAGGCTCGGCGGGAAGAAATCGGGCGCCCAATACGACAACTGTCTCTTGGTTATGCCCGTGAGTCTCGAAGCGGTGTCGGCATTGAAGGCCGCGCGGATGGCAGCATCGCTCATCTCGGCAGAATAGCACACGACCAGTTCAGAGATACCATCTCTGGATGGACTCGGTTGGATGGCAGCCTGGCCCGCCGCTTCCATCTACTTTGCGTCGATCTCGATGACGTTGCGGTCGGGATCGAGGATGGGCGCACTGAGCGGGCGCGATGGCTACCGGGTGCAGGCCTTTGCGTAGCCTTCCAGGATCATGCCCCAGCTCGAGCCGTAGCTGCCACGAAGCATTTCCGCGAGGTCGCCGAAGACCTCCCAATTGCTCTGGGTGAGCGTGACCTCGGTTCGGTCGGTCGCGAGGGAAACGAACCTGACCTCGACCAGGCTCGCCTGACTGGCCGGCATGCCCATGTGGAAGTCGAACGCAGCATAGTGCGGCGGCTCGATCGATCGAAAGCTGCCCCAATGATGTTCGGTGCCGTCCCCGCCGATCTCGACGATCTTCCCGCCAACGCGCGGCTCGACCTCGAGGCTCCGAGCGGGCGTGCCGGTCCGCAGGGACATGGCCCGCTTGTGGAGCGGCCACCAGCTCCCCATGCCCCCGACGAAGACGTCGAAGGCACGGGTCACGCCGCAGGGGACTTCGATCTTCGTGACGACGGGGGCCAGCATCGTTGTTCTTTCCTAGTTGCCTTGGTTGAGCCTGGCGATGTGGTCGCCATATGCCCCGAGAGCGTCCGACCAGAAGCTCTCGATGTAGCGCCGGAGCTCGGCCAGGCCTTCCCGCCTGATCGAGTAGAGGCGAAAGCTGCCGCGGCTCTCGACGTCGACCAGCCTTGCCGCCTCCAGGACCTTGAGATGCTGCGAGACGGCCGGCCTGCTCACGGGCTGCTCCCGCGCCAGCTCCGTGACGGTCATCGCCTTCCCGCGCAGCGCCTCGAAAATGTGCCGTCGCGTCGGATCGGCAAGCGCCGCAAGAGCATCGACGTAAGTCATGACTTACGTGTAAGCTATGGCTTACGTGTCCGTCAATGGGAGCCGCCGTCCAGCTGCTCCGCGTTGATCTCGATGACGTTGCGGTCGGGATCGAGGATGTAGATCTGCGGGAAGCCGGCGGTCGCCCTCGGGTTCACCTTCATGCGGAAAAGGTCGTCGGCCGCCGCTTCATCGTAGCCGGCAGCCCGGAAGTGGCGGAGCGCCGCCGCATAGCTCGGGACGCGGACGGCGAAGTGGATGTCGCGCGAATCGACCGCCTTCCCGTGCCGCATCGTCGGCGACCCCGATCCGCCGCCGATCAGGTGGAGCTGCTGGCCCGCCGCGCCCACCGCGAACCACGCCCCCGGAAAATCGAACGGCGGCCGCTCGATCTCGGCGAGCCCCAGAACCTCGCGGTAGAACCGCCGCGACCGCTCGACGTCCGTCACCGGCAGGCTGACATGGTGGAGGTTCTCGATCGACAGGGAAGGCATCCTGGGCTCCTGGCACGGCAGCGCGAACGGGCCGATCGATTTCCTACCACGAAGGCCCCGCCGGAAAGGTCGCCGACGCCGGTTGATCCCTCCCGCCCCACGCGGGACAAGGAGGCATGACCACGCCTCCGGCGCTTGCCGCGATCGTCCTCTCCGTCCGCGCGGCGCCCGAACTGGTCGAGGCCGTGCGGTCGCTCGTGGCCCAGCCCGAGCCGCTCGAGATCGTCGTCGTCAATTCCGGCGGCGGCGATGCCGCGGCGCTGCTGCAGCGCGCCGGGCTCGACGTCCCGGTGGTCGAGAGCCCGGCCCTCCTCAACCCCGGCGCGGCGCGGAACCGCGGCATCGCGGCGACGCGCGCGCCGATCGTCGCCTTCCTCGCGCAGGATTGCCTCGCCTCGCCCGGCTGGGCCGCCGCGCGCCTCGCGGCACACCGGAGCGGCCACGCCGCCGTCGGGAGCGCGCTCGTCCACGACCGGCCGGGCAATCCGATCGCCTGCGCGGCGCACCTCTTTCTCTACTTCCGCCGGCTGCCCGGCACGCCGCCCGCGAAAGCCCTCGTCTACGGCGCCTCCTACGACCGCGTTCTCTTCGAACGACACGGCCTGTTCTGCGAAAACCTCCGCACCGGCGAGGACACCGAATTCCACGACCGCCTTCCGCCTGCCGACCGTCCCGTCTGGGCGCCGGCGGTGCGTACCGTGCACCGGACGCCGGGCCGGCTCGGCCCCCTCGTCCGCGATCACCTCCATCGCGGCCGGCGCATGGTTCAGGCGCGGAAGGCGCTGCGCGGTTCCTCGGCGCTCCGCATCGTGTTCGGCACGCTGAAAGGCCTCGCCCCGAAAATGGTCCGGGGCTTCCGCTGGTCCGCAAGAGGCGAGCGGACGACCGTCGTCCTGTCGTTCCCGTTCATGGTGCTCGGCGCCGGCGCCTACATCTGCGGCGCCCTGACGCCCGACCGGCCGGCCGATTGAAGCGGCGGCCTTTCGCGGCCATAGTCCGCGGCCCGCAACCAGTCACCCGGGTGAGGAGTGGCGTCGGACAACGAGCCCGAAATCAGCGTCGTCATTCCGGTCTGGGACCGGCACGAATCCCTTTTCGGCGCCATCGGCTCGGCGCTCGCGCAGGAAGAGGTCGATCATGAGGTCATCGTCGTCGATGACGGCTCGGACCCGCCTCTCGATCTCCGCTCCATCGTCGACACGCGTCTCCGCCTCATCCGGCACGATCGCAACCGCGGGCCGGCCGCGGCCCGGAATTCCGGCGTTGCCGCCTCGCGCGGCCGCTATCTCGCTTTCCTCGATTCGGACGACGTCTGGGCGCCGCGGAAGCTGGCGCTCCAGCTCGCCGTGGCGCGCGACGCCGGCGGGCTGACCGCCGTCGGCTGCGGCTGGCGCATCTCGCGCGGCGGTGTCAGCGCGGTCGTGATCCCGGCCGACGCGGAGGGCGGCGAGGCCTTCGCCGCCGGCGCCTGGCATGGCGCGGGCACGACGATGCTGCTGCCGCAGGGGGCGGTGAGCCTGATCGGCCCGCAGGACGAGGATCTGCTGCGCCTCGAGGATCTCGACTGGTACCTTCGCTTCGCCGCGGCGGGCGGCCGCCTGAAGATCGTGCCGCAGCCGCTCGCGACGATCGACTGGCGGCCGCACGACGATTTCCGCGAGATCGACCGCGCCGTCGAGCGCATCCTTGCGCGTCATGTCGGCCCCGGCAGCCCGCATTCCGCCGCGGCCCAGCGTCGCATCGTCGCCTATGCGCTTCTCGTCCGGGCCAGCCGCCGCTGGCACGCCCGCCGCCGGACGGCCGCGCTCTGGTTCCTCCTCCGGTCGTGGCTCGTCCTGCCGCGGGCCACGGTCTTCCTCGACCGGCCGCACCGGTCGATCGAATGATCACGACCGAGCTCAGGCGGCGCCACGCCCGCCCGAACGTCGTTGCGATCTTCTCGTTCCGCTACGATGCCCACCTCGTCCCGGACCTCATCACGAACATCGCGCCGGTCGTCGACGGCTGGGTTGCCTATGACGACAGGGCGAGCACCGAGGTCTTCAGCAATGAGTGGGTCCGCCGGAAGGCGCTGATCGAGACGGCGCAATCCCTCGGCGCGCGCTGGATCCTTGCGATCGATCCCGACGAGCGGGTCGAGCGCCGCCTTGCGAACAGACTTCCGCGCCTGACACGGACCGACCAGCCGACCGCCTGGCTGTTCCGGCTGCGCGAGATGTACGCGCCCGACCGGTTTCGCGTCGACGGGCTGTGGCGGACCAAGCAGCGCGCGCGTCTTCTCTCGCTCCACGACGACCTGAGGTTCGACCTGCCGGAACTCCACGCGCCATGGCAGGCGATCTACCCGCGCTACCGGCTCCGCGACGCGCGGCAGAACCTCTACCACCTCAAGATGATCACGCCGGACCGGCGGCTCCTCCGCCGCGACCTCTACAAGGCGCTCGACCCCGACGGCCGCTACCAGGCGGTCGGCTACGATTACCTCGCCGACGAGGATGGCCTCCGGCTGCGGAAAGTGGGCTGGCGCCGGCGGTACGACCCGCCGCACCACGACGACGGTGGCCTCTGGATGCCGGACCTGCGCGGGGCCTCGGAATGACCGCGGTCGTCGTAGCCGTCCTCGACCGCGACGACTGGGGCGCCAACACCGACGTCATCATCGTCGCCGACGACCGGAAGCGCCGGCTCGTCTGGGTGCCGCGCGACCTCTGGTCTCCCGCGATCGGCGACCGCGTCAACAGGGCTTTCGCCCTTGGCGGCAACGATCTCCTGCTCCGCTGCCTTGCCGAACTCCGCTTCCCCTGCAGCGGCGCCCTCACCCTTCGCCGCAGCGCCACCGAGGCCGCTCTCGCCCGCGCCGCGGTGACCGTTCCGCTTCGGGAGCGCCTCGATTTCTGGTACCCGTCCGAGCCGACGAGGCCGATCGAGGACGGCCGGAAGGCGATCGCCTTCTCACCCCCGGCCGAGCGCCTCGAGGGCGAGCGCATCCACCAGTGGATCGGCGCCCGCACGGCGATCGGCCGTGGCGGCTCCGACCTCCACCGCTGCGACCGTCAGCAGGTCTTCGTCCGGGCGCTGCTCGGGCAGGGCTTCGATTTCGCCGGCGCGCTGGCGGACCCGGCATTGTGGCGCCGCGGCGGAACCGACCCGCTGCCGGTCCTCGCGCAGGTCACCGCCGACTGGCGCATGCTCACCTTCCGGGATGTGCGGAACGCGACGATCGACGGCAAGGCGGTCCTGCTCCGCGCCGGCCGCCTCCGCGGCCTCGCCCGCCGCCTCCTGCGCTGACCAGGCGCGCGAAACCAAAGGGCCGGCGTTGCCGCCGGCCCCGAAGTCACCTTTCCGAGCGAAGAACGCTAGAGCGTGATCCGTTGAAGCCGGATCACGCTCGTCGCCCGATTCCTTGATGGAGCATGATCTTTCTCGAAGAACCGGCAGCCACTTCTCCGGATCATGCTCTAGCCGGCGGCCTGCTGCTCGTCCTTGCCTTCGACGATCTCTTCGCCGGTCTGCTGGTTCACGACCCGCATCGACAGGCGGACCTTGCCGCGGTCGTCGAAGCCGAGGAGTTTCACCCACACCTTGTCGCCTTCCTTGACGACGTCGGTCGTCTTGGCGACGCGGTGCGGCGCGAGCTGCGAGATGTGGACGAGGCCGTCGCGGGCGCCGAAGAAGTTGACGAAGGCGCCGAAGTCGACGGCCTTCACCACGGTGCCCTGATAGATCGCGTTGAGCTCGGGCTCGGCGGCGATCGACTTGATCCAGTTGAGGGCGGCGGTGATCGCCTTCTGGTCCGACGAGGCGACCTTGACGGTGCCGTCGTCCTGGATGTCGACCTTGGCACCGGTCTTCTCGACGATCTCGCGGATGACCTTGCCGCCCGAGCCGATCACTTCGCGGATCTTGTCGGTCGGGATCTTGATCACCTCGATGCGCGGCGCGAACTCGCCGAGCTCGGTGCGGGCCGAGGTGATCGCCTTGCCCATCTCACCCAGGATGTGCATGCGGCCGCGCTTCGCCTGGTCGAGGGCGACGCGCATGATCTCCTCGGTGATGCCGGTGATCTTGATGTCCATCTGGAGGGCCGTGACGCCTTCCGAGGTACCGGCCACCTTGAAGTCCATGTCGCCGAGATGGTCTTCGTCGCCGAGGATGTCGGAGAGGACGGCGAACTTGTCGCCTTCCTTGATGAGGCCCATCGCGATGCCCGCCACCGGCCGCTTCAGCGGCACGCCGGCATCCATCAGCGACAGCGAGGTGCCGCAGACGGTGGCCATCGAGGACGAGCCGTTCGATTCGGTGATCTCGGAGACGACGCGGAGCGTGTAGGGGAAGTCGTGATGCGCCGGGAGCACCGGGTGCACCGCGCGCCAGGCCAGCTTGCCGTGGCCGATCTCGCGGCGGCCGGGCGAGCCCATGCGGCCGGTCTCGCCGACCGAGTAGGGCGGGAAGTTGTAGTGCAGCATGAACGTCTCCTTGTACGTTCCGCTGAGGGCGTCGACGAACTGCTCGTCGTCGCCGGTGCCGAGCGTCGCGACCGCGAGGGCCTGCGTCTCGCCGCGCGTGAACAGCGCCGATCCATGGGTCCGGGGGAGGACGCCGACTTCCGACTGGATGCGGCGGACGGTCTCGAGATCACGGCCGTCGATACGGGTCCCCTTGTCGAGGATGTTCCAGCGGACGATGTCCTTCTCGAGGTGCTTGAACTGGTCGCCGACGAGCTGCGGGGTCGGCGCGCCGTCCTCGCCGGTCGCGAACTCCTTCAGGAGGCGCGACTTCACCGCATCGATGGCGTTGCGGCGCTCGGTCTTGCCGACGATGCCGTAGGCGGCACGAAGGTCCGCTTCGCCGGAAGCCTTCACGCGGCCGTAGAGCTCGTCGTGGTTGGCGATCCTGATGTCGCGCGGGTCTTTCGCGGCGCGCTCGGCCAGGCGGATGATCGCGTCGATGACCGGCTGGAACTGCCTGTGGCCGAACATGACGGCGCCGAGCATCGTCGCCTCGTCGAGCTCGCTCGCCTCCGATTCCACCATCAGCACCGCGTCCTGGGTGCCGGCGACGACGAGGTCGAGCTTCGAGGTCGTTTCCTCGTCGATCTGCGGGTTGAGGACGTACTGGCCGTCGATGAAGCCGACGCGCGCGGCACCGACCGGGCCCATGAACGGCACGCCGGAAATGGTGAGGGCGGCCGAGGCCGCGACCATCGCGACGACGTCCGGTTCGTTCTCGAGGTCATGCGACAGCACGGTCGCGATGACCTGGGTGTCGTTGCGGAAACCCTCGACGAACAGCGGGCGGATCGGGCGGTCGATGAGGCGGGAGATCAGCGTCTCGGCCTCGGACGGACGGCCCTCGCGCTTGAAATAGCCGCCCGGGATCTTGCCGGCCGCGAAGGCCTTTTCCTGGTAGTTGACGGTAAGCGGGAAGAAGTCGACGCCGGGCTTCGGCTCCTTCATCGCGACGACGGTCGCGAGCACGGAGGTTTCGCCGTAGGTCGCGAGGACCGCGCCGTCCGCCTGGCGGGCGATACGGCCGGTCTCGAGCGTCAGGGTGCGACCACCCCATTCGATGGAAACGCGCTGAGTGTCGAACATTTTTGATCCTTGATCCGCCCGGGCGCGCGGCCGGAGCCATGGACAAGACGACGAGCCGCTTCCCCGGCATTCGAGAGGGAAGCGGCTGGTGATCCTGCCATGGCTCTGGGCGTCATCCGGGCGCTTTGTGGGCCGCAGCGGCCCCATTGCCGCCGCGGTTGGTCTCGCGTGCGGCGCCTAGCGGCGAAGGCCGAGGCGTTCGATCAGCGTGCGGTAGCGCGCTTCGTCGGTCCGCTTGAGGTAGTCGAGGAGGCTGCGGCGCTGGCTCACGAGACGGAGGAGGCCGCGGCGGGAATGCGTGTCCTTGACGTGCGTCTTGAAGTGCTCGGTGAGAGCGGCGATGCGCGTCGAGAGGATGGCGACCTGGACTTCCGGCGAACCCGTGTCGCCCGACTTGGTGCCATAGTCCTTGATGAGGCCCTGCTTGGCCTCGGCAGAAATCGACATCGTTGTCCTCTGGTGTTGCGGCCGAATGCCGGACCGGGCGTCCCGCGCGGGCGCCGGCTGGAAGGCCGTGTGGTTCATCGAAGAAGGGCCGCCTGACCTCGCCGGGATGTCGTCCAGCAGTGGGTCATGGCGAACCCGTCCGCGCCGGGTACCGGCGACGGCGGGGCCCTTATGGCGGATATTCCCGCCGATTGCCACCGGAAAGTTGCACCCGCTCGCGCGGCACGTCTTCCGATTCCGGCTGCTGGTCCGGCGCGCCACGGCGGAGCGCCGTGCCGCCCGACATCACGCCCGCGGCCACCGAAAGGAGCACCGGCAGCGCCGTGACGAAGTTGAAGCCGAAGGAATAGAGGAGCCCGAACGTCCCGAACAGGAGGACGAGAGCCGCAAATCCCGGCGCGAGGAGGGAGAGCCCGGTTCCGACGGCGAGGACGATCGGCGTCAGGATCACCGCGGTCTGGAAGCCGGGCGCTGCCATCGCCGCGCCGAAACCGGTGCCGAACAGCCCGAGCCCGAGCGCCAGCACCGCCGCCGCCGTTCCGACAATGATGGTGGCCCGCTGCATCGCCGCGACCGGAGCCCGAGGGACGCCCGCCGCATCAGCGGCGATGAAGGTTGACGAATCCTTACCGCGGCTTCCGGCCAGCCGCCGCTCAGAGGTGGAAGACGCGTCGCGGGTGGAAACTGCCGGCCTCGATCTCGCCGATGGCGAGGAGCTGGCCGGCGCCGGTGGCGTAGGCGACCCCGGCGATCGGCGCCCGCGCGCCGCGGAGGAGCACCGACTGCCCCTGGCGCACCCGGCCGGCATCCACGGGGGTGAGCGCCACCTCGGTGAGCGCCCCGAGTGCCGCCTCGATCGGCGTGAGATAGGGGTCGCAGCCCGCCGTCCCGTCGGCCTCCGCCGCCGTCCGGATCGTGTCGAGCGGCACCAGCTGGCTCTCCTCGAACGGACCGACCACGAGCCGGCGGAGTTCCTTGACGTGTCCGAGCACACCGAGGTCACGCCCGAGATCGCGCGCGATCGCGCGGACATACGTGCCCTTGCCGCACTCCGTCTCGAACACGGCGGTGTCGCGGTCGGGCATGTCGACGAGGTCGAGCCGGTGCACCGTCACCGTCCGCGCCTCCATCACCGGAGCCTCGCCATCGCGGGCGAGGTCATAGGCGCGCTCGCCGTCGATCTTGATCGCGGAATAGGCGGGCGGCACCTGCGAGATCTCGCCGACATAGCGCGGCAGCGCGGCGAGGATGGCGGCGCGGTCGGGCCGCGCTTCCGAGGTCGCCACCGGGCGGCCCTCGGTGTCGTCGGTGTCGGTCTCGACGCCCCACGACACCGCGAAGCGGTAGACCTTCGTACTGTCGAAGACGTGCGGCACGGCCTTCGTCGCCTCGCCGAGCGCGATCGGGAGGCACCCCGAGGCGAGCGGGTCGAGCGTTCCGGCGTGCCCGGCCTTCTGCGCGTCGAAGAGGCGGCGGACGATCGAAACGGCCTGCGTCGAGGTGAAGCCGACGGGCTTGTCGAGCAGAACCCAGCCGGAAACCTCGCGGCCCTTCTTCCTGCGTCCCATGATGTCCTTTTCAGTCGCCGCCGGTCTCGTCGGCCGGATCGGGCGCGATGTCCCGGCGCACGGCCGGGGAGCGGAGAAGGGCGTCGATGCGCGACCCCTTCTCGAACGTCTCGTCGACCCGGAAGCGGACGTCCGGCGAGAACTGGAGGTTCACCCGCTTCGCCACCGCGCCGCGGAGGAACTTCCGGTTCCGGTCGAGCGCCGCAACGGCCTTCGTCGCGTCCGCATTGCCGAGCGGCATCACATAGGCGGTCGCGAGCCGAAGGTCCGGCGACATCCGCACCTCGGGGATCGTGATCGTCATCGCCTCGATGTCGGGATCCATCACCTCGCCGCGGACGAGGATTTCCGCGAGCGCGTGCCGCACCAGCTCGCCGACACGGAGCTGGCGCTGGGACGGAGTTTTCGTGGAGGAGGGCGTGCGTCTCATTCTTCGTCCTCCTCGGCGGTCAGCATCTCCCACAGATACCGCCGTCGTCCGCTTCGAACCGTCAGAACGAGAACGTCTCCGCCGCGCTCCACATAGAGCAGGTGATATCCCCATCGCGGGAGGCTGACGGAGCGAAGCAACAGCGCCCCGTTGACGATGCGGCCGCTTTCGGGAAACTCCGCAAGCCGCCTGGCTGCCTTGTCGACCGCCTCGTTGAATCGAACTGCGGAGGCCGGACTGTTCTCGGCGATTCGCTTCATGATCGAGGCAACTTGCCGCCTCGCCTCAGACGAGAATCGAGCCGTCATTTACCGCGGTACGGCTCGGATAGGGCCCGGATCTCTTCGAGCGAGTGCAGACGCCCCTGACGAACGTCTTCCAGCCCGCGCTGAACCGCAGCCATGTCCGCGTCGCTCAGAGGCGCATTGAGCTCGGCTTCCAACTCCTGCAGCAGACGGAGTGCCGCCTCCTGCACCTCTTCCGGCCACGACTCCGCGCGAACAGACAGCTCCTTCAGCTTCAGCGCAGCGCTCGTCTCGCGACCCATGACCCCGCCTCCGCTAGAGCTTGATCCGATCAAGTCGGATCACGCTCGGCGCTCATCTTCTTGCTGGAGCATGATCTTTTCGAAGAACCGGTAGCCACTTCTTCGGATCATCCTCTAGAGCGACCGCTTCACTTCCTCGACGCGGTAGCACTCGATGACGTCGCCGACGCGCATGTCCTCGTACTTCTCGAAGGCCATGCCGCACTCCTGGCCCGCCGGCACTTCCTTGACCTCGTCCTTGAAGCGCTTGAGCGTCGACAGCTTGCCTTCGTGGACGACGACGTTGTCGCGGATGAGGCGGACATTGGCGCCGCGCTCGACGGTGCCGTCGGTGACCCGGCAGCCGGCGACCTTGCCGACCTTGGTGATGTTGAACACTTCGAGGATCTCGGCATTGCCGAGCATCGTCTCGCGCCGCTCCGGCGTGAGAAGGCCCGACATCGCCGCTTTGACGTCGTCCACGAGGTTGTAGATGATGTTGTAGTAGCGGATCTCGATGCCCGACTGATCGGCGATGTCGCGCGCCTGCTTGTTGGCGCGGACGTTGAAGCCGATCACCGCGGCGTTCGACGCGGTCGCAAGGTTCACGTCGGATTCGGTGATGCCGCCGACGCCGGAGAAGATGATCCGGGCGCCGACCTCGTTCGTGCCGAGCGCTTCGAGCGCGCCGGCGATCGCCTCGACCGAGCCCTGAACGTCCGCCTTGACGAGGAGCGGGAATTCCTTCCGGCCCGTCGTCTGAAGCTGGTTCATCATCTGCTCGAGCGAGCCGCGGGCGCCGGTCATCCGAGCCTGCGCCTTGTTGCGCTTCTGCCGCTGACGGTAGTCGGTGATCTCGCGGGCGCGCGCCTCGGTGTCGACGACCGCGATCCGGTCGCCGGCGTCCGGGGCGCCCTGGAAGCCGAGCACCTCAACCGGGGTCGAGGGCGGCGCGGCGTCCATCGTCTCGCCATGCTCGGACACGAGCGCGCGGACGCGGCCCCATTCGGCGCCGGCGACCACGATGTCGCCGACCCGAAGCGTGCCGCGCTGGACGAGGACCGTTGCGACCGGGCCGCGGCCGCGATCGAGTTTCGCTTCGATGACGGTGCCCTCGGCCGGCCGGTCGGGGTTTGCCTTGAGGTCGAGCACCTCCGACTGGAGGAGCACGGCGTCGAGGAGCTTGTCGAGATTCGTGCCCTTGGTAGCGGAAACCTCGACCTCGAGGACGTCGCCACCCATCGATTCCACGAACACCTCGTGCTGCAGGAGCCCGGTGCGGACCTTCGACGGATCGGCGCTCGGCTTGTCGATCTTGTTGATCGCCACGATGATCGGGACGGCCGCGGCCTTCGCGTGCTGGATCGCCTCGACCGTCTGCGGCATCACCGAATCGTCGGCCGCGACCACGAGGATGACGATGTCGGTCACCTTGGCGCCGCGGGCGCGCATCGCGGTGAACGCGGCGTGGCCGGGCGTATCGATGAAGGTCAGCTTGTGGCCGCCGCGCTCGACCTGATAGGCGCCGATGTGCTGCGTGATGCCGCCGGCCTCGCCCGAGACGACGTTGGTCTTGCGGATGGCGTCCAGAAGCGACGTCTTGCCGTGGTCGACATGGCCCATGACGGTCACGATCGGCGGCCGCGACACGAGGTGAGCCGATTCGTCGGCGGCGTCGAAGAGGCCGGTCTCGACGTCGGCGTCGGCGACGCGCTTCGCCGTGTGGCCCATTTCCTCGACGATCAGCTGCGCGAGATCGGCGTCGATGACGTCGCCCGACTTCACGATCTGGCCCTGCTTCATCAGGAGCATGATGACGTCGGCGGCGCGCTCCGACATGCGGTTGGCGAGTTCCTGGAGCGTGATCGTCTCCGGAATGATGACCTCGCGCATGACCTTTTCGCGCGGGCCCGACTGGCTGCCGCGGCGCGCTTCGCGCTCCCTGCGGCGGCGCATCGAGGCGAGCGAACGCTCGCGCTCGGCGTCGTCGAGGGCGTTGGTGAGGGTGAGCTTGCCGCGGCGGCGGTCGTCGCCGACCGCCTTCTTCACCGGCTTCGGATCGGGGGCGCGGGCGGCGGTCGTCTTGACGCGGCCCTTGAGCGCGCCCGGACGGTCGTCGTCCTCGGCCTCGACGGCGCGGCGGGCGCCGGCGACCTCGGCCGCGGGCGTCTCGGTCCCGAGCTTCCGGCGTGCGGTCTCTTCCGCGCGCTGGCGCTGCTCTTCCTCGTGACGGCGACGGTCGTCTTCCTCCGCCTGGCGGCGCTCGGCTTCGGCGCGCTCACGGGCCTGGCGTTCCTCTTCGAGGACGCGCCGCTTGGCGTTCTCCTCCGCAAGGATGCGTTCCTCGGCTTCGCGGATGCGGGCGTCGCCGAGAGCGCGGCGGCGGGCATCCATCTCCTGCTCGGACAGCGTCTTGAGGACCACGCCGCCGCGCGACTGCGACCGCGACGAGGGCGCCGGCGGGCGCTGACCCTGCGGCGCCGCGCCGGAGCCGGGGCGTCCGGAAGGCTGCGGCGCGGAACGGCCGGAAGGCTGCGATGCGGAGCGGCCCTGGGGTGCCGGCGCCGGGCGCGCTGTCACCGGCGCCGCGGCGACCGGGGCGGGCGCCGGGCGCGCCGGGGTGGCCGGAGCTGCGGCAATGACCGGCTGCGGGGCCGGCGAAGGCGTGGCAACGACTGGCGCCGCCGGACGCACCGGCGGGGGCGCGGCAACGACGGCGGGGGCCGGCGCCGGCGCCGGTGGGGGCGCCTCGGGCTTCTCGCCCGGCGTTGGAATGCGGCGCTTCTTGATCTCGACCTGCACCGTATTGGTGCGGCCGTGCGAGAAGCTCTGGCGAACCGTCCCGTGTTCGGTACGGGGCTTCAACCCCAGCGTCGGTTTCTTCTGGCCGACGCTGATGGTCTTGTCGCCGGTATTCTTGGTCTCGGTCATACGCTCTGCTGCTCTGCGGACGGTTCCGCGCTATCGGTCAAAAGCAATGCCCCGCCAGCCTGCGGTTCGCGGGCGAACCGGGCAAGGGCGTCGAAGAGGTCGAGGGCGTTCTGGCTCGCCCGGCCTGCGAGCAGGGCAGCATGTATCACATGTGGCCTGCCCAATGCCAAACTCATTTCCAGCGCGGTGAACGCGCGGATCACGGGGATCGGGGCGCCGTTGCCGCCGGCCCGGCGCGCAAGGCGTCCGATCTTCTCGCTGCCGTCGGCGCCGGCGTCGGTGGCCTCGACCAGCGCCGCCACCTTGCCCGTGGCGAGCGCCGCCTCGACCTTGGCGAAGCCGAGGACGAGTTCACCTGCCTTCCGCGCCAGCGACAGGCCCCCGAGCGCCGCCTCGCGCATCAGGCGGGCGACCAGCGCGTCGAGCCCCGGCTCGACGGTCGCTGCCTCCTTGAAGGCGCGGGAGAAGAGCTTTCGCTTCTCGGCCTCGGCGATCAGGGCGGCGTTCGCCGTCACCCAGACGCCGCGGCCGGGAAGCCGGTTGCGAAGGTCCGGCGTCACCCTGCCGGCAGGATCGAGGACGAAGCGCACGAGGTCGGTCACGGGCCTTTCGGCCCGTGTCACGATGCAGGTGCGGCTGGTCGGCTCGTTCTTGCGTGGCATGCGGCGCGGCCCATGACCTAGGCCGGAGCGGACTGTTCGGCCTCGGCGGCTGCCGCGGCGGCAGCTTCGGCTTCGGCCTTGGCCGCAAGATCGGCCTCGGTGACCCAGCCGGCCTTGATGCGGGCCGACATGATCATCGCCTCGGCATCGGCGCGGGTGACGCCGAACCCGTCGAGCGCGCCGGCATGGAAGGTCGATTCGCCGTCCTTCCGCTCGGTGTAGCCGGTCAGCTCGTCCGGGATCGACCCCGCAAAGTCCTCGAGCGATTTGATGTCCGCCTTGCCGAGCGCGACCAGCATCGCGGTCGTCACGCCCTCGACGCCCTTGAGGTCGTCGGAAACCCCCAGCGCCTTCCGCTCCGCATCGAGCTCGGCGTCCCGCCGCTCGAGATACTCCTTGGCGCGGTTCTGGAGCTCGCTCGCCGTTTCCTCGTCGAAACCCTCGATCGAGGCGAGCTCGCCGAGGTCGACGAAGGCGATTTCCTCCACCGACGCGAAACCTTCCGAGGCGAGGAGCTGGCCCACCAGCTCGTCGACGTCGAGCGCCTCGATGAAGAGGCCCGAGCGCTCCTGGAATTCCTTCTGGCGCCGCTCCGACTCCTCCTGCTCGGTGAGGATGTCGATGTCCCAGCCGGTGAGCTGCGAGGCGAGGCGGACGTTCTGGCCGCGGCGGCCGATGGCGAGCGACAGCTGGTCGTCGGGAACGACGACCTCGATGCGCTCCGCGTCCTCGTCGAGGACGACCTTCGCCACCTCCGCCGGCTGGAGCGCGTTGACGATGAACGTCGCCGCGTCCGGGTTCCACGGGATGATGTCGATCTTCTCGCCCTGGAGCTCGTTCACCACCGCCTGGACACGGCTGCCACGCATGCCGACGCAGGCGCCCACCGGATCGATCGAAGAATCGCGCGAGATGACGGCGATCTTGGCCCGGCTGCCCGGATCGCGGGCGACCGACTTCACCTCGATGATGCCGTCATAGATCTCCGGCACTTCCTGGGCGAAGAGCTTCGCCATGAACTGCGGGTGGGTGCGCGACAGGAAAATCTGCGGGCCGCGCTGCTCGCGCCGGACGTCGTAGACATAGGCGCGGACGCGGTCGCCATAGCGGAACGTCTCGCGCGGGATCAGTTCGTCGCGGCGGATGATGCCTTCGCCGCGGCCGAGGTCGACGACGACGTTGCCGTATTCGACGCGCTTCACCTGACCGTTCACGATCTCGGTGATGCGGTCCTTGTACTCGTCGTACTGCCGGTCGCGCTCGGCTTCGCGCACCTTCTGGACGATGACCTGCTTGGCCGACTGGGCGGCGATGCGGCCGAAATCCATCGGCGGCAGCGGCTCGGCGATGAAGTCGCCGACCTGCGCGGCGGGGTTCCGGCCGCGGGCTTCGTCGAGCGCGATGTCCTTCGCCGGGTCCTCGACCACATCGACCACCTTGAGGAGGCGCTGGAGGCGCATCTCGCCGGTCTTCGGGTTGATCTCGGCGCGGACGTCGGTCTCGGAGCCGTAGCGCGAGCGCGCGGCCTTCTGGATCGCGTCCTCCATCGCCTCGATGACGATCATGCGGTCGATCGACTTCTCGCGGGCGACGGCGTCGGCGATCTGCAACAGTTCCAGGCGATTGGCGCTGACGGCCATGGCTCAGCTCTCCGGAGTCTCGGTCTCGGTGGCAGTGCCGCTGCCGGCACCGTGTTTCCGCCTTCCGGCGGCACGATCGGCGCGGTCGGCCTTCTTGGCCTCCTTCCGCGCCTTCTTGGCTTTCTTCTCGGCCCGAAGCTGGTCCCGGATCAGGTCGTCGGTGAGAACGAGCCGGGCGTCGGCGATGTCGTCGAGGCGGAGGAGGGCCTCCACGTCCGCGTCTTCCTCTTCATAGGTGAGGCGAAGACGGTCGCCCTCGATCCCGGCGATCGTGCCGGAGAAACGCTTCCGCCCGCCGACGGCGATCGCCATCTCGATTTTGGCGACGTGGCCGACGGCGCGCTCGAAATCGGTGCGGCGCACGAGCGGCCGGTCCATGCCCGGCGACGAGACTTCGAGCCGGTAGGCACTGGCTATCGGGTCCGCGACGTCGAGCACCGGCGAGATGTTCCTGGAAATCTCCTCGCAGTCGTCGACGTCGATCGTCCCGTCGGGGCGCTCGGCCATCACCTGCAGCGTGCCGCCGTCACGCGCCGAAACCTTGACCCGGACGAGCCGGAAACCGAGCTCCTCGATCACGGGCGCAACGATTTGCGCGATCCGGGCGTCGGTGCCCGTCTCGACGACGATGCGCGGTTCGTTGACGTCGGCTTCCGCCAAGGCTCTCAGGATTCCGGTCTGCCGGATGATCAAGTGCGAAAGGAGCGGGCCCCGGAGGCCCACTCCAACGAAAAGATCATCGTTGAGGGTGATGGCGCGGATATAGTCGCTTTCCGCCGTGGTTGCAATGTCGCGCGCCGCGACTGCGTCGGCGCGATCGGCGGATGCGTCCGCGGCAGCGTGAGACCGTTCTACTGGCATCCCCGGCAAGATTTCTCTTCTATGCTTAGCCCCCGTTCATATTTCGGCCCTAAATCCAGTTAAGGTCGAAGGAAAGAAGCTGTCGATCCGCCAAAGCAAAGTGCGGACGAAAGGGATGAAGGCGATGTCCACGCCTCTCGATATCGCGGTCGAGATTGCCGGTGAGCTGATGCGTTCGCGTGGCGCCGGCAAGCCGCTGAACGTTGCGCTCGTCGCCCGCGACATCTCCGCCCGGCATTCCGGCGCCGGCTACTCCCACGTCGAGATCGCCGATGCCCTCGCCGAAGAAGGCATCCGCGCCGGCGTCCTCCCGCGCCGCCCCCGCCTCGCCACGCTGGAATAGCGGCCGCCTCGTCACCCCTTCCGCGTTCTTCCCCCTCCGCTCCCCTCCTTCGTCATTGCCGGGCTTGACCCGGCAACCCATGACGACTCGCCTTCCCGCGCCGGACGATGGTGCCCGAAGTACCTCATCGGACTGAGAAAACGGCGCGTCTTCATGGGTCCCGGGTCAAGCCGGGGGATGACGATTGGGGGTAGGGATGGCGCGCCGCTTCTCCCTGCGTCCGCGAGGATGGCGTTGCCGCGAGGCCTCAGCGTCGCCGACCCAGTCTCTTCGCGATCAGCCGGTCGAGCAGCCTCGCCGGGAGCATCCGCATCAGCCGTTCCGTCACCGGGTGTGGCGTGACGAGGTAGCGCGTCCGCGGCCGCCTTGCGTCGAGCAGCACCCGCGCGATCAGTGCACCGACCCGCTCCGCCGCGAGCCCGGCTTCCCCCGCCGCCAGCGCCGCGGATCGGAACTCGGCCGCCGGCGCCTCGTATTCCGTGCCCGCGAGCGCCGATGAATCCGCCGCGCTGGCCTTCTGCCAGATCGGCGTCCTGATCCCTCCCGGCTGGACAATGACGACGTCGATCCCCCGCGGACCGAGTTCCCGGCGAAGGCTTTCCGACATCGCTTCGAGCGCGGCCTTCGACGCCGAATAGGCGCCGAGGGACGGCATGGCGGTGGCCGCGGCGACCGAGGAGACGTTCACGATCCGCCCGCCGCGCGCGAGGGCCGGCAGGAAGGCCTGCGTCACCGCGAGCGTGCCGGCGAGGTTGATCTCGATCTGGTCACGGAAATCGGCCAGCGGAAGGTGCTCGAGCGGCCCCGGGACGGCGACCCCGGCATTGTTGACGAGACCGCGGAGACCGGCCGGCGCGAGCGCCCGGACCTCGTCCGCCGCCGCCGCGATCGCCGTGGGGTCGCGGAGATCGAACACCGCTGCGCCCGCGGCCGGCCCGATGGCCGCCGCGAAAGGCCCGGCATCTGCCGCCTTGCGCACGCTGCCGATCACCGGCACGCCGCGCGCGGCAATCGCCTTCGCCACCGCAAGGCCGATTCCGGACGAGACGCCGGTGACGAGAACGGCCCGCCGGTCGCCGTCCATCGCGCCTCAGCCCTTCCGCCGCGCCTCGATCGCGTCCCAGGTGAGCGCCGGGACGTCCGCACCGCCGAAGCGCGCGATCTCGCGAACGCCGGTGGGGGAGGTGACGTTGATCTCGGTCAGCCAGTCGCCGATCACGTCGATCCCGACCAGCACCAGCCCGCGCCGCCGCAGCTCCGGCCCGATCGCGGCGCAGATTTCCCGCTCCCGCGCCGTGAGCGCGGCCGGCTCCGCCCGGCCGCCGACATGCATGTTGGAGCGCGTTTCGTCGGCGGCCGGCACGCGGTTGATCGCGCCCACCGGCTCGCCTTCGACCAGCATGATCCGCTTGTCGCCCTGCCGCACTTCGGGGATGTAGCGCTGCACCACGAACGGCTCCGGGAAGGCCGTGGCGAAAACTTCGAGGAGAGAGGCGAGGTTCTGGTCGCCCTCGGCGAGCCGGAACACGCCGGCGCCGCCATTGCCGTAGAGCGGCTTGATGATGATGTCGCCGTGCTCTGCCCGGAACGCGCGGATCGCGATCGGGTCACGCGAGATCAGCGTCGGCGGCGTCAGCCCCGGAAACTCGGTGACGAAGAGCTTTTCCGGCGCGTCGCGGACCGAGCGCGGATCGTTGACGACGAGCGTCTTCGGCTGGAGCCGCTCGAGGAGGAACGTCGTCGAGATGTACGCCATGTTGAACGGCGGGTCCTGGCGGAGGAGCACCACGTCGACCGTCGACAGGTCGATCAGCTCGGGATCGCCGAGGGTGAAGTGATCGCCCTTCACGTCCCGCACCGCCACGGGCTCCACCCGCGCCTCCACTCTCCCGTCGCGCAGCGACAGACGGTCGGGCGTGTAGTGGAGCAGCCGATGCCCCCGCCTCTGCGCCTCCAGCATCAGCGCGAAAGTGGTGTCGCCCGATATGTTGATGCGGGCGATGTGGTCCATCTGGACCGCGACGGTGAGGCGGCTCATGTGCGCTCCGGTTCCGCCCTGCGGGTACGCGCGCTGGTGCCGCGTGGCAAGCGGGAGAGGATCGCGACCGGCGCCGGCCGTGTTGCCCACGCGACAGAATTGGCGCTTCGATCCGGCGTTGCCTAAGGGCCGTCCGACCGTGATCGGCCGTCCTTGCCGGTAGATGGCGAGCGAGGCGGCGATGGGGCGCGCCAGCGCACCAATAGACGAAACTCGCCATCGATCCACAAAATCCAGACCAATCAGGTCGTACTTTGGTTTCAAGCTGGGAGGCAGTTTGTACTTTTCGGGCCCTTTGGTTTAAAGTGCGGGCCCGCCTCATACCGAGCTTCAAACATGAACCGCGCGGAGTTTGCCCCCGACGCTCCAGCCGAGGTTTCGGAGGCGACCTAGAGAATGATCCGAAGAAGTGGCTGCCGGTTCTTCGAAAAAGATCATGCTCCAGCAAGAAGTTGAGCGACGAGCGTGATCCGACTTCAACGGATCATATTCTATAGCCGTCCCATCGCATCGAACGCGTTCGGCACGTGCACCGGCCAGCGCCGCGGGCGGATCACCACGATGTCGTAGCGGAGATCGAGCGCGCCGGCGGCCGGGTAGCGCGACACCCAGGCCGCGCCCGCCCGCGCGATCCGTGCCCGCGACGCCGCGGTGACCGCTTCCAGCCCCACCATGAGATCGGCCCGCGCCTTCACCTCGACGAAGGCCAGCACTCGCCCGCGCTTCACCACGAGGTCGATCTCGCCCGCGCCGGTCCGCCAGCGTCGGGCGATGACACGATAGCCTTTCAGCCGCAGGTACCACGCCGCGAGCCGCTCGGCGCGATGGCCGTGCCGCTCGGATCGCTTGCGCGCCTCAGTCCCGTCGGTGCTCATCCGGCCTCGCCGCGGAGCGCGAGCGCCCGCGCGTAGACCCGCTTCCGCGGCAGGCCGAGGGCGGCGGCGACCGCCGCCGAGGCGGCGCTGACGCTGTCGGTTGTGAGGGCGGCACGGAGGGCGGCATCGAGCGCGTCGTCGTCCGCCACCGTTTCCTCCGGCGGCCCGACGAGGATCGTGATCTCGCCGCGTGGCTCCGGCTCGGATGCGAAGGCCGCCGCGAGCGCCGCGAGCGTGTCGCGCCGGAACGTCTCGAACGCCTTCGTCACTTCGCGCGCGACGACCGCCGGCCGCAATCGGCCCAGCGTTTCCGCCATGTCGGCGAGCGTTTCGGCGGTCCGCTGCGGCGCCTCGTAGAAGACGAGCGTCGCCGGCACCGCGGCGAGCTCCGCGAGCCGTTTTCGCCGCGCCACCATTTTCGGCGGCAGGAAGCCGGCGAAGAGGAACGTGTCGGTCGGCAGCCCCGCTGCCGACAGCCCGGCGATCACCGCCGACGGGCCCGGAATGGGAAACACGAGGTGCCCCGCCGCGACCACGTCGCCGACGAGGCGATAGCCGGGGTCCGAGATCAGCGGCGTCCCGGCGTCGCTGACGAGCGCCACGGCCTTCCCCTCGGCGAGCGCAGCGAGGATCCGCGGCCGCTGCCGTTCGGCGTTGTGCTCGTGATACGGGAACAGCGACGCCTCGATGCCGAAATGGCGGGTGAGCCGCGACGTCACCCGCGTGTCCTCGCAGGCGATGAGGTCGGCCGCTGCCAGCGTCCTGAGCGCGCGCAGCGTCACGTCGCCGAGATTGCCGATGGGCGTCGCGGTCACGTAGAGGCCCGCCTCCAGCGACGGTGCGGCATGCGCAGTTCCGTCGATCAGGAAGGTCCGGGGAGGGGCAGTTGAGGCGTCGCTTTTCACGGGATTCCGTGGCTTTTGGGCAGCACCGGCGACACAATGCCGTCACTTTGACAGGACAACCGTGCCTCCGTAGGGTCCGGCGGACTTTAGCAGGTCGCCGCGGCCTGCACGGAAGAGGAGTGTAGCTTTGCGCCAGAATGCATCTTGGTCGGCGCGGGGGCTCGCTACGTTCGGCACGCTCATCGCTGGTCTCCTCCTCCTCGCCGCGTGCAACGCCCGCGAGTTCACCTTCACCGGCCCGCCGCCGTCGATCCCGACCGGCGCGCCCGTCACCGGCGAGGTCCTCGGCACCGGCACGATCCGCGTCGCGCTCCTCGTCCCGCTCTCGGCCAATGGCAATGCCGCGGAGGCCGCGCAGAACATCCGGAACGCCGCCCAGCTCGCTCTCCAGGAATTCTCGAACGCCAACATCCAGATTCTCGTGAAGGACGACCTCGGCACGCCCGAAGGCGCGCGCGCCGCCGCCACCGAGGCGATCAGCCAGGGCGCCGAGCTCATCCTCGGCCCGCTCTTCGCCGCGTCCGTCTCCGCCGCCGCCGAGGTGGCGCGGCCGCAGAACATCCCGATGATCGCCTTCTCGACCGACGTCTCGGTCGCCACCGCCGGCGTCTATCTCCTGTCGTTCCTGCCGCGGAACGACGTGCAGCGGATCATCCCCTACGCGGCGCAGAACGGCTACACCAACATCGCCGCGCTCCTCCCCGACAACGCCTACGGCACGCTCGCCGAAGCCGCGCTGCGCGAGACCGCGACGGCCTCGGGTGTCCGCATCGTCGCCGTCCAGCGCTACGCCCTCGACCGCGCCGCGATGCAGCCGGCCGCGGAAGCGATCGCCGACCTCGTGATCGCCGGCCAGGCAGACGCCGTCTTCATGCCCGACGGCGGCGACGCCGCGCCTTTCCTGGCCCAGATCATGGCGGCGAAAGGCATCCGTCCGGGCCAGGTGAAGTTCCTCGGCAGCGGCCAGTGGAACGACAGCCGCATCCGCAGCGAGACCGCGCTCGCCGGCGGCTGGTATCCCGGCCCCGACCTCGCCGGCTTCCGCACCTTCTCGAGCCGCTACCAGACGGCGTTCGGCGCCACGCCCTTCGCGACCGCGACGCTCGGCTACGACGCGACGATCCTCGCCGCGGGCCTTGCCGCCAATTTCGGCCCCGCCCGCTTCGCCGCGGCCACCATCACCAACCCCAACGGCTTCCGCGGCATCGACGGCGCCTTCCGCTTCCTGCCGAACGGCCTCAACCAGCGGGCCCTCGCGATCTACGAGATCGACCGCAGCGGCACGGAGCGCGTCGTCGACCCGGCCCCCACGGGCTTTGCCGGCGTGGCGGCGGCTACGACCACCGCACCCGTGGCCGGAGGCGCCCTCGCGGGGCTGTTCAACTAGTCCGAACGCCCGCCACGCCTACGGCCGTGACGTTCTCGCCGCGCGATTCGGACGCCCTTGTCAACTGGGTGATTGCAACAAACCTATTGACATGCGATTCGAGGGGACTGCGAGTCGCCTTGGGATTGATATGAGACTACCGGGATACAACGTGCGCAAGGCCGCTCAGTTGGTTGCATTCTTCGCAACTAAGCAGGGCGGGCGCATCAATGTCCTGAAGCTGTCGAAGCTGGTCTATCTCTCGGACAGAGAGCATATGAGCCGCTACGACATGCCGATCCTGTTTGACAAACTGGTCTCTATGGACCACGGGCCGGTGAACTCTCTCACGCTCAACCATATCAATGGGATGAGCTATGATGAGCGGCCGGAATGGACCGCCTTCGTCTCTGACCGATCGGAGTACGAGGTAGGGACGTCAAAGCCAGATATTGGCATTGACGATCTGGACGAGCTGAGTGACGCTGAGTTAGACGTACTTGAGTATGTTTGGCTAACGTTTGGGCACATGGGCAAGTATCAACTCCGCGATGAGACCCATCGACTTTGCCCAGAGTGGGAAGATCCTCATGGGTCATCGGAGTTGATCCCCTACAGCCGCGTGTTCAAGTTCCTCGGTAAGAACGGCGACGTTCTTGCCGAGCGGGTGGACACCATCCGAAGCTTGGACACCATCTTTGATGGTCGGAGCTAGTTTCGATCCTCAAAAGGGAAAGACACTTCTCATTCAATCCGGTTCAGCAGACGAGCCGGATAAGAAGCACCTATTTGTCATAGCTACCGGCCCGGATGACAAAGGCTGGTTCCTCTTGTTCTCGGTTTGCACCATCGACGCCGGCGTTTATCATGACCATGCCTGCATAATTAAGGCCGGTGAGCATCCATTCATCGTTGCCGACTCGTATGTGCTTTATGCCAAGCCGATGGCAGCACACCACGATGGTCTGAAGAAGAAGACCGATGGATGGGTGTACTACGAGAAGGCGCCTGTTTCTGCGGACCTTCTCGTCAGGATCGTGGACGGTGCTGACAAGTCACGACACACGCCCCGATGGGCCAAGGTTTCTATGCGAAACGCGAAGGGATAAGGAACCGGCCACGCAATTCGTGGGTGGCGAGGTTTTGTGCGTGCGACTGAGCTGCGGCGGCTGGTCTACGCCGCCAGATCCGCCACCACGGCATCCAGCACGAACGATCCCGCCCGCGTCACCCGCACCCGGTGGTCGGCGAGCTTTTCCACCATGCCGTGGGCCGTGAGGTCCGACAGCCGGGCCGGGTCGAGCGCGCGGCCGGCGAGGGCGACGTAGCGGCGGAGGTCGATCCCCTCGCTCAGGCGAAGGCCCATCAGCAGCATTTCGTCGGACTCCTGCTCGGGCGTCAGCAGTTCGTCGACCTCGGTCCCGTCGCCCCAGGATTCGACGCGGGACAGCCATGTCTCCGGCTCCCGAGCCGTCGACGTCGCGTGGCGGCCATCCTCCAGCAGGAGCCGGCCATGCGCGCCGGGGCCGATGCCGGCATATTCGCCGTAGCGCCAGTAGAGGAGGTTGTGGCGGCACTCCGCGCCGGGCGCGGCGTGGTTCGAGATCTCGTAGGCCGGCCGGCCGTGGCGGTCGCACACCTCCTGCGTCAGCGCGTAGAGCGTCGCCGCCGTGTCTTCGTCGGGAACGGCGAGTTTTCCGGCGCGGTAGAGCGCGTGGTAGGCGGTCCCTTCCTCGATGGTGAGCTGGTAGAGCGAGATGTGGTCCGACGCGCGCGACAGCGCCTCGGAAAGCTCCGCCGCCCACGCCTCCGGCGTCTGGCCGGGGCGGGCATAGATGAGATCGTAGCTCGTCCGCTCGAACGTTTTCTGCGCGATCTCGATCGCCTTCCACGCCTCGGCGACGTTGTGGAGCCGCCCGAGCGTGCGGAGGTCGGCGTCGTTGAGCGCCTGGACCCCGAGCGACACCCGCGTCACCCCCGCCGCGCGGTAGCCGCGGAACCGCTCCGCCTCGACGCTCGACGGATTGGCCTCCATCGTGATCTCGGCGCCCGGCGCAATCGTCCACGCTCTCCCGATGGCGTCGAGGACGCGCCCCACCGTTTCCGGCTTCATCAGCGACGGCGTGCCGCCGCCGAGAAAGATGCTGCCGACAGTTCGTCCCGGCGTCTTCGCCGCCGTCGCCTCGATCTCGCGGACGAACGCGGCGGCGTAGCGCTCCTGATCGACCGGCTGGTGCCGGACGTGGCTGTTGAAGTCGCAATACGGGCATTTGGCGGCGCAGAACGGCCAGTGGACGTAGACGCCGAAACCTGCGTCGGACGGGTTCATCAGCCGCCCATCGCCTCGGCCGCGAAGGCCGCGAAGGCGCGGGCGCGGTGGGAGAGCGGCGGCAGCGGCGGGTTCCAGCCGTGCTTCTCCTCGGCGCTCATCTCGCCGAACGTCCGGGTGTGACCGTCGGGCTGGAACATCGCGTCGTAGCCGAACCCCTGCGTGCCGCGCGGCGGCCATACCAGCGTTCCCGCGATCTCGCCGCGCCAGGTGTCGACGGCGCCGGCCGGCGTCGCGAGCGCGAGGACCGCGACGAACGTACCGCGCCGCGTCTCCGGCGTCGTGGCGCCCGCGGCCTCGAGCCGCCGCTCCACCTCGCGCATGGCGGCATCGAAATCCTTCGCCGGCCCGGCCCAGCGGGCGGAATGGATGCCCGGCTCGCCGCCGAGCGCATCGACCGCCAGGCCGGAATCGTCGGCCAGCGCCGGGAGGCCCGACGCGAGCGCGGCGACCTTCGCCTTGATGATGGCGTTCTCCTCGAACGTCACCCCGGTCTCCTCCGGCTCCTGCAGGCCGAGCGCGCCGGCCGCGACGACGTCGACGCCGAACGGCCGAATCAGCTGCTGCAGCTCGCGCACCTTCCCGGAATTGTGGCTCGCGACCAGCAGCCTGTCACCTCGCGCGAAACGCCTGACCATGCGCGATCGCCTCAGGCCACCGCGAGCTTCTGCAGCTCGACGAGCCGGCCGATGCCGCCCTTGGCGAGCCCGAGAAGCGCGCTGAGTTCGGCTTCGGTGAACGGCTTCCGCTCCGCCGTGCCCTGGATCTCGACGAGCCCGCCGCCGCCGGTGATGACGAAATTGGCGTCCGTCTCCGCCTCGACGTCCTCGAGATAGTCGAGGTCGAGCACGGTCTCGCCCTTCACGATCCCGCACGAGACCGCCGCGACATGGTCGAGGAGCACGGGCTTGGTCAGCATCTCCCGCGCCTTCATCCATTTGAGGCAGTCGTGGAGCGCCACCCATGCGCCGGTGATCGCCGCCGTGCGCGTGCCGCCGTCCGCCTGGATGACGTCGCAGTCGATCTGGATCTGCCGCTCGCCGAGCGCGACGAGGTCGACGACGGCACGGAGCGAGCGGCCGATCAGCCGCTGGATCTCCTGCGTCCGGCCGGATTGCTTGCCCTGGCTCGCCTCGCGCTTCATCCGCTCCGACGTCGAGCGCGGCAGCATGCCGTATTCGGCCGTGATCCAGCCCTTGCCGCCGCCGCGCAGCCATGGCGGCACGCGGTCCTCGAGGCTCGCGGTGCAGAAGACGTGGGTGTCGCCGAAGCGGACGAGGCACGAACCCTCGGCGTGCTTGGCGACGGCCCGTTCGAGGCTCACCGCGCGCAGTTCGTCGGGCGCGCGTCGGGAATGCCGCATGATGGTCCTTTCGTTGATGGCGCTTGGTGCCATCGATCACCATTGCGGTAAAGCCCGCTTGAAGGCGGAGCGTCCATCCTTACAGATATGGGCATGATCGACACGCCCCGCGGTCCGCAGCCGGCCGGCGACCGCCCGGCACCCTCCGGCGGCCTCCCCGGCCTCGACCACCGCTCCCGCGAAATCTTTCGCCGCATCGTCGAGACCTATCTCGACACCGGCGAGCCGGTCGGCTCGCGCAGTCTCTCGCGCATGCTGCCGGTGTCGCTCTCGCCGGCCTCGGTGCGGAACGTGATGGCCGACCTCGAAGAGGCCGGCCTCATCTTTGCGCCGCACACCTCCGCCGGACGCCTGCCGACGCAGACGGGGCTCCGCTTCTTCATCGATGCCCTCCTCGAAGTCGGCGACCTCTCGGCCGACGAGCGCCGCCAGATGGAATCGCAGATCGCCGCTGCCCGCGCCGGGCGGAGCCTCGACGACGTCCTGTCGGAGGCGAGCCGCATGCTGTCGGGCCTGTCACGCGGCGCCGGCGTGGTGCTGGCGGGCAAGGCCGATCCGCGCATCCGGCAGATCGAGTTCGTCCGGCTCGAGCCGGCGCGCGCGCTCGTCGTCCTCGTCGGCGAGGACGGTTCGGTCGAGAACCGGCTGATCGACATCGACCCCGGCACCACCCCCTCGGCGCTGATCGAGGCGGGCAACTACCTCAACACGTCGATCCGCGGCCACACGCTGTCCGGCGCCCGCGCCGAGATCGAGCGCCGGCGCGTCGCCGCGCAGGCCGAACTCGATGCGCTCACGGGAAAGCTCGTCGACGACGGCCTTGCCACCTGGGCCGGTGCCAATGCCGGCGGCCGGCCGGAGACGCTGATCGTCCGCGGCCGTTCGAACCTCCTCGACGACATCCGCGCCGCGGAAGACCTCGAACGGGTGCGGCTCCTCTTCGACGACCTCGAGACGCAGCGCGAGCTGATCGAACTCCTGTCGAGCACCGAATCCGGCGACGGCGTCCGCATCTTCGTCGGCGCGGAGACGAAGCTTTTCTCCCTCTCCGGCTCGTCGATCGTCGCCTCGCCGTTCCGCGACAAGGACCAGCGCGTCGTCGGCGCGCTGGGCGTCATCGGCCCGACGCGGCTCAACTACGCCCGCGTCGTCCCGATGGTGGATTACACGGCGAAGCTCGTCGGCCGGCTGATGCGGTAGTGAACGATCCGAAGAAGCGGTCGCCGGTTCTTCGAAAAAGATCATGCTCCATCAAGGAACTAGTCTGCTCTGGCCGCTCGGCGCTCAGTCGGCGGCGCACGAGCCGATGGCGCCCACGATGCCGCCGACGAGCCCGCCGAGGATGCCGCCGAGAGCCGCGCCCGGCAGGCCGCCGAGGCCGAGGCCGAACAGGGCGCCGGCAATCGAGCCGCCGCCGACGCCCATGTTGACCGCGCCCGTCGACGCCGCCGACAGGCTCTTCGGCGGCCGGTTGGTCACCGCGAAGCTCGCGCAGGAACTCGCGATCGCAAGGGCCACCGGGCTGCTGTCCGGGTCGACCGCGAGCGCCCGGTAGATGTCGATGATGCGTTCCATCGCGTCGTCGCCGAGCCGCCCGCGCTGGACCTGGAAGAGGAGGACGCAGAGCCGGCCGAGCTGGCTCGCCTCGGCGCGCGAGATCGCGCCGCCGGCCTGGAGCCGCGCCAGCCCCTCCTTGCAGGCCTCGACCGGATTGCCGTCGTTCTCCGCGAGGATGCGCTCGACCTCGGCGACGATGAGCACCCGCATGTCGCCGGCACCCATCGCCATCGCCCGCAGCGATCCCAGCCCGGAGAAATCCGGCATCACGAACGGCCCCGCGGCGGGCTTTGCCGCCGCGCCACCCTTCTCACTTGCCTTCTCGCCAGTCACAGGCCTCTCCCCACAAGAGCGCCCGCTCCGCCGTCGCCCCGCGGCCGGCGCCAGTCCCGCCGCAACCATCGGCAGCGGCATCGCCGGGCCGCAACTGCCCGATGGGACAGCCGCGGTCGGGGGAGGTCGGCCTCCGAGGCTGGCTACACGGCGTAGCCGTCGCCGCGGGCGAGCGTCTCGAGGCGCTCGGCCGGCCGTGCGCCCATGTGGGAGATGACTTCCGCCGCCGCGAACGAGCCGAGCGCCGCGGCCCGCGCCAGCGGCCAGCCGCGCGCCACCCCGAGGAGGAAGCCGGCGGCATAGAGATCGCCGGCGCCCGTGGCGTCGACGACGCGCTCGACCCGCTTCGCCGGCACTGCCTCGATGCCGGCGGCGGAGAGGACGAACGACCCCTCGCCGCTGTTCGTCACGGCGGCGAGCGTCGCGTCGGCGCGAAGCGCGGCGAGCCCCGCGTCGAGGCTCGACGTCTCGTAGAGCGAGCGGAGCTCGTGCGCGTTGGCCAGCACGATGTCGACGGCCTTCCCGCAGATCAGCTCGAGGAACTCGCCGCGATAGCGGTCGACGCAGAACGAATCGGAAAGGCTGAGCGCGACCTTCCGGCCGGCCGCATGGGCAGCCGCCGCGGCCTTCCGGAAGGCGTCCTTGGCGAGCGGCGGATCCCAGAGATAGCCCTCGAGGAAGGTGATCGCCGACGCGCCCACCAGCGCCCCGTCGATGTCGTCCGGCCGCAGATCCTGCGCGGCGCCGAGGAAGGTGTTCATCGTCCGCTCGCCGTCGGGCGTCACGAGGATGAGGCAGCGCGCCGTGGGTGCGCCGCCGGCAAGCGGCGGCGTCCGGAACGCGACGCCGTTTGCGGTCATGTCGTGCGCGAAGATGCGGCCGAGCTGGTCGTCCGCGACCTTGCCGATGAAGGCGGCGCGCCCGCCGAGCGAGGCGATCCCGGCGATCGTGTTGGCCGCCGAGCCGCCGGAGGATTCGGTCGCCGGGCCGAGCCGGCCGTAGATTCGCTCCGCCTCCGCCGCATCGATGAGGCGCATCGATCCTTTCGCGAGCCGCTCGTCGAGGAGGAACCGTTCGTCGGTGCGGGCCAGCACGTCGACGATGGCGTTGCCGATCCCGAGGACCTCGTACTGTGCTTCCGCCACCGCGCGTCTCCCTGCGTTCGCGCGTGCGAAGAAGCACGGCGGTCCCGACGGGCCGGCCGTGCCCCTTCTTCACCTCCCCCCTTGTGGGGAGGCCGGGACGGGACTTCCGGCCTGCGGGCCCGGCCTGGCCGAATTGGCTGGAAGGCCGGAAGTGCCCATCCCGACCCTCCCCACGAGGGGGGAGGGAGAACGAAGGCCGTGACCAGCCTCATTCCTTCACACGCTCTTTCGCGGCCGCCTTATAGCCGCCGGCCGGCGCGTCGCAAGCCAGGCGCCGGGCGGCCGGCCGGAGCCGGCGCCGCGCCGTCCGACCTGCTCCATCGGACAGGGTTCTCGCACGCTCATGATTTTCGCCGGGCGGCTGCCCGCCGAATCCCACTCGCCGGGCCTGCCGAAATCGCTATAGTCCGCCGCGGACCGCTCGACCGGTCCCGTCATTTCAAAAAAGGCTCAGGAGAGGAATTGCACATGAAGGGACTTCACGCCCTGACTGCGACTGCCGCGCTTCTCGCGACGACCGCCTCTGCGTTCGCCCAGGCTGCGGCCACGCCGCCGCCCCCGCCGCGGCCCTATTTCGTCGGCAACCCGATCGGCCTTCCGGCCGCCCCGCCGGCCCCCGATGCCACCAACCCGGCCGCGTTCGTCCCGATGTCGGACAACGTTCGCGTCTATGGCGGCTTCCGCGGCGCCGAGGCCTGCCAGTACGATCCGGTCATGGACCTCGTCGTCGTGTCGAACATGGGCATTGCCCAGAACCTCACGCCGAACGACGGCTGGATCACGCTCCTCAACCATGACGGCTCGGTACACACGCCGAAGTGGATCGGCGTTCAGGCTGCGAACGCCCGCGGCGACGCCAACCTGATCACGCCGCTCGTGCTCAACCAGCCGTTCGGCATCGACATCGTCGGCCGCACGCTCTACGTCGCCGACTCGGACGGCAATCTCCGCAATCCGGATCCGGCCGCGACCGGCAACACGCCGACGGTCTACAACGTCCGTACCTTCAACCTCGACACCGGCGAGCCGATCGCGACCTTCCCGATCCCGGAAGCGAACGGCCTCATCAACGACCTCGCGGTCGCCGCCGACGGCACGATCTACGCCTCGCAGACCAGCGCGGCCGAGAATTCGCGCATCTGGAAGATCACGCCCGACGGCACCGTCTCGGTGTTCTTCGCCGGCGCTCCGCTCAACTCGCCGAACGGCGTTGCGATGGATCCGGACGGCAACATCGTCGTCGTCAACATCGGCGACAATGCCGTCGTCACCTTCTCGCCGGCGGGCGAGGTGCTGAAGACGGAGAACGCGGCGCAGGCCGGCAATGACGGCCTCGTCGTCCTGGCCGACGGCACCAAGTACGTCTCGAGCGTCCGTGAGGGCGGCGTCTCGATGATCCCGGCCGGCGGTGGCGAAGCCACGCTGATCGCGACCGGCATCCCGAGCGCGGCCTCCATGTGCTACGACCCGACCGCCAACGCGCTGTTCATCCCGATGAACAACAACAACGCGGTCGCGATCGTCCCGCTGGACTAGAGCATGATCCGAAGAAGTGGTCGCCGGTTCTTCGAAAAGATCATGCTCCATCAAGGAGCGGGCCCGAGCGTGATCCGGCCTGAACGGATCACGCTCTAGGCGAACCATCTTCGCTTCGCGAACCGGGCCCGCGGCATCGCCGCGGGCCTTCTCGCTGTCAGGGCCGCCAGACCTCGACCGACAGGCCCACCGCCGGGTCGAGCATCTCCGTCTCCACCACCACGAGCCCCGCTTCGGCGAGCACCCCTTCCGCGGTGTCGCCCTCGTCGCACGCCGAAAACACCGGCAAGCCGCCGGGCAGCGTGACCGCCGGCAGGCGGGCGAGATGGAAGGCGTCGTAGCCGACGCCGAGAAAAACATCGAAGACGCGCGTCCCGCCGGGAACGGCGACGAGGCCGCCGCCGGGGGCCACCGCTTCCAGCGCCTCCTCGAGCGTCGCCTCCGCCGGGTTCCACCACCACGCGTCGACGCGCCTTTCGATCCCGCGCGCCGACGACGACAGCACCAGCCGTCGGCGTCCCGGCCGGCCGGGATCGGATTCGTGCGACTTCCGCCCGACCGCGATCACCGCCGCCCTCGCGAGCTCCGCCTGGAACCGCGCCCAGTCGAGCGGGTGGTTGAGTTCCGGCGGCTTGTTGCCGGCGGCGTCGGCGATCCGGTCGTCGCCCGACACGAGCGCGTGGCCCTCGATCCGGTAGTTGCCGATCATGTGTCCTCGCTGCTTCGGTCCGGCGGGCGGCCGGCACGGCGACAATGACACGATCCGCGGCGCGCGCGGCTCCCGAAGTTCGTTCACGTCCTGTTCTTGACGCGAGGTCTCCGGCCTGCGATGCTGGCTGCCGGGTCGAGGGTCTGCCGATGGTCAGTCACGTCACGACGGTCGCCTTCCAGGGCATCGAGGCGGTTCCGGTGGACGTCCAGGTGCAGCTGACGTCCGGCAATCCCTATTTCGGCATCGTCGGCCTGCCCGACAAAGCGGTGGGCGAGAGCCGCGAGCGTGTCCGCGCCGCCCTCCACGCGAGCGGCCTGTCGCTGCCGCCGAAGCGGATCATCGTCAATCTGGCGCCCGCCGACCTCCCGAAGGAGGGCAGCCACTACGACCTCCCGATCGCGTTGTGCCTGATGGCCGCCATCGGCGCGCTGCCGGCGGCGCGGCTCGAGGACTACGTCGTCCTCGGCGAACTGTCGCTCGACGGCACGATCGCGCCGGTGACGGGCGTCCTGCCCGCCGCCATCGCCGCGAACGGCCTCGGCCGCGGGCTGATCTGCCCGGCGGCGTCCGGCCCCGAGGCCGCGTGGGCGAGCCGCGAGATGGACATCCTCGCGCCGCGCTCGCTGATTGCGGTGGCAAACCACTTCCGGGGGACGCAGGCGCTCGCCCGGCCCGAGCCGATGATCGCCGCGCCCTCCGGGGCGCTGCCCGACCTCGCCGAGATCAAGGGGCAGGAGACGGCGAAGCGGGCGCTCGAGGTCGCGGCCGCCGGCGGCCACAATCTCCTCTTCGTCGGCCCGCCCGGCGCCGGGAAGTCGATGATGGCCGCGCGCCTGCCGTCGATCCTGCCGCAGCTCACGCCGCGCGAACTCCTCGACGTGTCGATGATCGCCTCGATCGCGGGCGAACTCGCCGACGGAAAGCTGTCGACGCGGCGGCCGTTCCGCGCGCCGCACCATTCCGCCTCGATGGCCGCCCTCGTCGGCGGCGGGCTGCGGGTGCGGCCCGGCGAGGTCTCGCTCGCCCACAACGGCGTCCTTTTCCTCGACGAACTGCCGGAATTCGTGCCGCAGGTGATCGACGCCCTCCGCCAGCCGCTCGAGATCGGCGAGGTGGCGATCGCCCGCGCCAACACCCGCGTCACCTATCCCGCGCGTTTCCAGCTGATCGCCGCGATGAATCCGTGCCGCTGCGGCCTCGCGGGCGAACCCGGCATGACTTGCGCCCGCGGCCTCCGCTGCGCCGCCGACTACCAGGCCCGGCTCTCCGGCCCGTTCCTCGACCGGATCGATCTCCGCATCGAGGTTCCCGCCGTCACCGCCGTCGACTTGATCGCGCCGCGCGCTGCCGAGACGAGCGCCGTGGTTGCCGCCCGCGTCGCTGCGGCGCGCGAGCGTCAGTCCGCCCGCTTCGCGGCGCTGAACGTTCCGGAGATCCTCACCAACGCCGCCTGCCCGCCCTCGCTCCTCGACGAGGTCGCGGCGGCCGATGCGGGGGCGCTCGCGCTCCTCCGCGATGCGGCTGAGAAGATGCGTCTGTCGGCGCGCGCCTACCATCGCGTCCTGAAGGTGGCGCGCACCGTCGCCGATCTCGACGCCACGCCGCGCGTCGGCCGCATCCACCTCGCCGAAGCCCTCAGCTTCCGCGTCTTCGGCCAGCCGGGGCGTTCGGCGCAGGCCGCGTGAGGGACGCCGGCCACCTTCGCCGGCAGTCGGCCATGGCCGACGACGACCATTCCCGAGGCCCGGCGCGACGCCGGCCCGGTGCGGCTCAGGACGCGGCCCGGTAGTCGAGTTCCGCCCGTCCACGCAGCGTCATTGGAGGCCGTGGGCGACGGCGGCGATCGGAGACGCTCAGGCTGCGAAAAAGATCGGCCGCTGCCGCACGAAGGCGTTGCGGTCCATCTCGTCGAGCATGAAGGCAGCGAGGTCCGCGCGGCTCACCGGCCTGAAGCCGTTGACCGTCACGTCGACAGCGGCCTTCGCTTTGCCCGTCGCCGGCTTGTCGCTGAGCGTGACCGCGCGCACCGCGGTCCAGTCGAGGCCGCTGTCGCTGAGCGCCTGCTCTGCCGCCATCTTGTCGGCGTTGAGTTTCGTGAGGAGGCGGCGGAACACGAAACCCTGCAGCCCGTGCCCGCTGTCGCCGGCGCCGTAGGCCGAGACGACGATGATCCGCCGCGCGCCGGACACCTGCATGGCGGCGACGGCATTCCGCACCGCGTCGGCCGACACCAGCACGTTCCGGTCGCCGATCGCGATGAACACGGTGTCGCTTTCGGCTACCGCCGCGGCCACGTCCGCGGCCGATCGCGCGTCGCCACGCACCACGCGGGCGCCTTTTGGCAGTTTCGCCGCTGCCCTGGCCGGGTCGCGGACGAAGGCCGTGACCTCGTGGCCGCGGGCGAGGCCCTGCGCAACCACTTGTGCCCCGGTCCGTCCTGAGGCTCCTAGAACCACGATGCGATGCATGCGATCCGCTCCCTGATCCGATGACACGAAACGAAACCATTTCGTTTTGTGTATGGCATATCGTAGGTTCCTGCGGCTTCGCAAGAGGTGACGATGCGCGAATGGACCGATGACGACCCGAAGGCGCGGTTGCTGGCCCGGAAACAGGCGGCGATCCTCAAGGCCGCGCGGCGGGAGTTCCTGGAGAAGGGGTTCGGCGAGACGACGATGGCCGGGGTTGCGGCCGCCGCCGGCGTCTCGGTGGCGACGCTCTACCGCCACGCCCGCAGCAAGGACGAGCTGTTCGAGGCGGTCGTCGCGCTCCGGCACGATCCGCAGGAGATGGCCGCGGGCCTTGCCCGTATGGCCGCGATACCGCTCGGCGACGCCCTCGTCCTCTTCGGCGAGGGCATGTTGGCCATGATGGTCTCGCCCGAGGTGCTGGCGATGCACCGCATGGTCATCGCCGAGGCCGAGCGCTTCCCGCATCTCGGCCGGGCCGTGTTCGATGCCGTCATCGGCCATGTCACCGGAACGTTTGCGGCGTTTCTGGGCAGCAGGATCGGTCCGGAGCGCGCCGCGGCGATCGCGCCGGCCTTCATCGAGCGCGTCGTCGGTGACCGGATGACGCGCGCCCTGCTGGGTCTCGACGTCGACACGGCGCCCGGCGCCAATGCCGGCCGGATCGCGGCGATCGTGGCCGACCTCGTGCCCGAGGCGGCCCCGTCATCAAGCAAATCGAAAGGCTGAGCGCGCATCCTCCGGCCTCCCGCAGCGCGGGTGGGGGCGGCCGCCATGGCACGGAGCAAACGGGCGAGAGCGGAGCGGTCGGCGCGGTTGACGCGCGCGGCCTTCGTGGCCCTCGCCCTCGTGGCCGCCGCGGTTCCCTCCGCGGCGCTGGTGTTCCTCCTGCCGGACTACGCCATTGCGGCGTCGCTCCTCGGCGTCCTCTGCGGTGCCGGCGCGATCGCGATCCTCTGGAAGCGGGCGGCGGTCCGCGACCTCGCCGAGGAGCTCGTCCCCGAAAGCGAGCGCGAGGCCGACCGGCGCTGGGAAATGTCGGACATCTCCGAGCATTTCCGGCGTACCGCCGACGGCCGCCGCCGGGCGGAAGCCGCGAGCGAAGCGAAGTCGCGCTTCCTCGCCACCGTCAGCCATGAGCTGCGGACGCCGCTGTCGGGCGTTCTCGGCCTCTCGACGGTCCTCCTCGACACGCCGCTGTCGCCCGAGCAGGAAACCTTCGCCCGCGCCGTGAAAACCTCGGGCGAACTGATGCTCGGCCTCGTCGACGACATGCTCGACTTCGCCAAGATCGAGGCCGGTCGTTTCGTCCTCAACCCGCAGCCGACGCCGGTGACCCGGCTCGCCGACGAGGTGGTGGAGCTGTTCGCGACGCGCGCCGAGGCGAAGGACATCGACCTGTCGGCCGACGTTGCCGCGGATGTCCCGGCAACGGCGCTCCTCGATGGCCCGCGCCTCCGCCAGGTGCTCATCAATCTCGTCGCCAACGCGGTGAAGTTCACCGATCGCGGCGGCGTGACGCTGCGGGTGACGCGCGAGCCGCGCGGTCTCCGCTTCCTCGTCGAGGATACCGGCCCCGGCATTCCGGCGGACGCCGTCGAGACCATCTTCGCCGAGTTCTCGTCCGTGGCGACCGATCCCGTCCGCCGCGGGTCCGGCCTCGGCCTCTCGATCTCGCGCCGGATCGTCCGCGGCATGGGGGGCGACATCGCGGTCGCCGATCGGCCCGGCGGCGGCGCGGCCTTCGCCTTTGCCGTGCCCGCTGAGGCCGTGCCGGCGCCGGCGCCCGCCGAACCCCGCCTCGACGGCCGGAAAGCCCTCCTGCTCGCCCCGGCCGGGCTCGCCCCGGCGGCCGCGGCCCGCCAGGTCGCCGACGCCGGCGCAACGCTCCGCGCCACCGCCACGCCCGGCGACGCCGCCGCGCTCGCCGGCGCGGCCGCGGCAGCGGGCGAACCCTATGATTTCCTGCTGGTCGACCCGCGCGCCGTGCCCGACGCCGCGGCGGCGCTGGCGACGATCCGCGAGGCCGCCGGTCGCCGCATGGCGGCCGCGATTCTCGTCCCGCCCGGCCGCCGCCAGCCCGAGGCGGAGCTCCGGGCCGCCGGCTTCGACGCCTACCTCGTCCGCCCGGTCCGGCGCGCGTCGCTCCTCCGCATCGCCGCCCGGCTCGCGGCCGGCGACGCCGCCTTCGGGGCCGACCCCGGCGACCGGCGGAACAGCGCGCCCGCGCCGCGCCGGATGGCGGCCGGGCTGAGAATCCTCCTTGCCGAGGACGACGAGATCAATGCGCTCCTCCTCCGCTCCCTTCTCGTCCGCCTCGGCCACGAGGTGACGGAGGCGACCGACGGCGAAACGGCGCTCGCGGCGACCCGCGCCGGCCGGTTCGACGCCATCCTCATCGACGTCCATCTCCCCCGCCGGAGCGGCCTCGAGGTCGCGCACGCCGTGCGGGCGGCGGAGGCCGGCGAAGGAGCGGGCGTCCGCACCCGCCTCGTCGCCGTCACCGCCGACGGCCGGCCGGAGAGCCGGGAGCTTGCCTTCGCGGCGGGTTTCGACGATTTCGCCCAGAAGCCGGTGACGTCGGAGCGGCTCCGCGAAATCCTCGCGCCCGCGACGAGAACGGCTCCCGCAGCCGTCGCGTGACCCAGACGACACGGTTGGGCGCCTGCAAGCCCCGCGGCGGCGGAACCACATTGTCGCCGCGGTTCCGTCCTTAACGACACCTTAAACGGCCGCATTTAGCGTTCACCAACGCTCCGTGGGGCGGCCCGAGGCCGCGCGGAAACACTCGCGAAAACGGACTTCATGGCCAGGAACCGGCGCCGCGTCGAACGGATCGAGCCGGCCCTGCGTGGCAAGACCCAGCGCCGCGCGGGTGATCTCGACATCGGCCTCGACGAATCCGATCGCGCCGGCGGTTCGCCCCGGCCGCGCCGGAGCGCGTCCACCCGGGCGCGCGTCGTCGAGGTCATCGAGCCGGACGGCCGCGTCCATCGTGGCCGCAGCCCGAAGAAGAAGCGGAAGGTCGGCGTCATCCGGCGGATTTTCCGCTGGTCGCTCCTCATTGCCGCCGTCCTTTTCCTCGGCGGCATGGCCGTGCTCGGCTACTACGCCTCGAAACTCCCCAACATCACCACCTGGGCCGTTCCGGAGCGGCCACCGAACTACCGCATCCTCGCGGCCGACGGCACGCTGATCGCCAATCGCGGCGATACCGGCGGGGAGAACGTCACGCTCGAGGAGCTGCCGGATTACGTGCCGCAGGCGATCATGGCCGCCGAGGACCGCCGGTTCTACTGGCACCCCGGCGTCGATCCGATCGGCCTCGTCCGCGTGGTCTGGACGTCGGTGACCTCGGGCAACCAGCTCGCCGGCGCCTCGACGATTACCCAGCAGCTCGCCCGGACGCTCTTCCTCACCACCGAGCGGTCGACGGAGCGAAAGATCCAGGAGGCCATCCTCGCGGTCTGGCTCGAGGTCCAGTACTCGAAGGAGGACATCCTCGAGATGTACCTCAACCGCGTCTATTTCGGCGCCGGCGCCACCGGCATCGACGCCGCGTCGCGACGCTATTTCGGCAAGCCGGCCACGCAGCTGACGCTCGCCGAGGCCTCGACGCTCGCCGGCATCCTGCCGTCGCCCGCCCGCTACGCCCCCGACACCAACCCCGACGCCGCGCACGAGCGGCAGCGCCTCGTCCTCCGCGCGATGGTCGAGGAGGGCTACATCACGCAGCGCGAGGCGGATCTCGCCCGCGAGGGCCAGGTCGTCGCCGTCTCGCGCGCGACGAGCGCCGGCTCCTACGTCGCCGACTGGGTTGCCGGCCTCGTCTCCGATTTCGTCGGCACCGTCCGCGGCGACATCATCATCGACACCACGATCGACCCCCACCTCCAGGAGCTTGCGGCGAACGCGGTCGAGGCGCGCCTCGCCGAGCAGGGCGAGACGATGAACGTCACCCAGGCCGCGCTCGTCTCGATGAGCCCCGACGGCGCCGTGCGGGCCCTCGTCGGCGGCCGGGACTATGCCGCGAGCCAGTTCAACCGCGCGGTCAATGCCCGCCGCCAGCCGGGCTCCTCGTTCAAGCCTTTCGTCTACCTCACCGCGCTCGAGCGCGGTCTCGTGCCGGAGACCATCCGCGTCGACCAGCCCGTCACGATCAACGGCTGGTCGCCGCAGAACTTCTCGGGCGAGTACGCGGGCCCGGTCACGCTCCAGCGCGCGCTCGCGATGTCGCTCAACACCGTCTCGGTGCAGCTGACGCAGGAGGTCGGCGCGGAGGCGGTGGTCGCGACCGCCCGCCGGCTCGGCATCACCACGCCGCTCGAGCCGAACCCGTCGATCGCGCTCGGCACGTCCGAGGTGTCGGTGCTGGAGATGACCGGCGCCTACGCCGCCTTCGCCAATGGCGGCAACCGCGCGCTGCCCTATGTCATCCGCCGCATCTCCACCGAGGACGGCGAGGTTCTCTACCAGCGCACCGGCGGCGGACCGGGTGCGGCGGTCGACATCCGGTATGTCGGCATGATGAACTCGATGATGCGCGAGACGCTCGAATCCGGCACCGGGCGCGGCGCGGTCATCGACGGCTGGGACGCGGCCGGCAAGACCGGCACCAGCCAGGAGTTCCGCGACGCCTGGTTCATCGGCTACACCTCGCACCTCGTCACCGGCGTCTGGGTCGGCAACGACGACAACACCCCGACCAACCGCGCTTCCGGCGGCAACCTGCCGTCGGCGATCTTTGGCGAGTACATGAACGCCGCGCATGAGGGCGTGACGCCCAATCCGCTGCCCGGCAGCTACGTCTACCGCAACGCCGAGGGCTACGACCCGAACGCCGCGACGCCGCAGACCATCTACGACGTCATCAATGGCGGCGGCGTGCCCGGCGGCGTCGCCGGCCAGCCCTGGCAGGCCCTCGACGGCCGCTGGTACCAGCAGGGCCTCAACGGCCAGACCTACGAAGTCGCGGCCCCGACGGGCGCGGCGCCGGCCGGCGTCGCTCCGGCGGGCGCCGTCCAGCAGCCCGTCTACGGCACCGTCGACCGCTACAATCCCACCTACGATCCGCGCTACGACCCGACCGCCGTCCAGGGCGCGGCGCCCGCGGGTGCGCAGACCTATCCGCAGGGAACCTACCCCCAGCAGACCTATCCGCAGGGGACGTACCCGCAGCAGACCTACCCCCAGCAGGTCTATCCGGGTACGGGGCCGGTTCCACCGGGCCAGGTCGGCAACGGCCAGGTCGTCCTCCCGCCGACCGGCGTCGTGCAGCCGCCGGTCCAACAACCCGTTCAGCAGCCCGGCTTCTTCCGCCGCCTGTTCGGCGGGTAGTCCCGTCTCGCCGGGCTGCGCGAGGGTGAAGAAGGGCCTCGCGCCGCTCTCCAACCCAACCGCCGTCTTGGCCGGGCTCGTCCCGACCATCCACGGCTTCCTTCGCTTTCCCGGTGGATTGACGCTTTCGGAAAACTCCCCTGTTGGGGTCGCCGGACCTCTGCACTCACTCGTGCCTGTTCCCCTCTCCCCGAACGACCCCGAACGGGGCGAGGCGACATGAGCGGTCGCTCCGGGAACGATCCGAGCGCGTCCAGCTACCAGGAAAAGCAAGGCGTCGATGGTCGGGACGAGCTGCTCGTCGCCTTGTTCCTTGATGGAGCACGATCTTTTTCGAAGAACGGGCAGCCACTTCTTCGGATCATGCGCTAATGCGCCACCGAGGCGCCCGTGCTCCTGAAGATGAAGGCCGCGCCGATGCCGATGAACACGAAGCCGATCAGCTGGTTCCAGGTGGGCGGCTCTTTCAGGTAGACGATCGAGAAGATCACGAACACAGAGAGGGTGATGATCTCCTGGATCGTCTTCAGCTCAGCGGCCGAGTAGGCCTGATAGCCGATCCGGTTCGCGGGCACGGCAAAACAGTATTCGATCAGCGCGAGGCCCCAGCTGATCGCGATCACGCCGGCGATGGGAAAGCTGGTGAACCGGAGGTGCCAGTACCACGCCGCCGTCATGAAGACGTTCGACACGGCGAGGAGCAGGATCGGCAGAACCTGCGGGCCCGTCAGGAACTGCATCGGTGATCGCGCCTCAGGCGGTACCCTGGGCCGGGCCGATCGTCGCGTCGTCGGCGAGCTGCGCCTCGATGTCGTCGAGGAGCGTCGTCATCGCCTGCTCGACCTCCTCGCGGTCGATGCCGGCCTGGAGGAGGCGGCCGAGGAGTTCCGCCGCGCCGTGGAGCGCCACGGAATGGCGCGGCAGCCCGTGCGAGGCTTCCCACGCTTCCGCGGCCGGCACCAGCACCTGGGCGGCGATGTCCTGCGCCCGGCAGGCGACGCAGCTGTCGGTGGAATCGTGGGTGACGATCGCCTTGAGATCGATGGCCATGTCGGGCACTCCGCGTCCGCGGGCGGCGGATCGAAACCGCTCTTCTAGCGCAGCGGCGCGTTTCGCCAAACCCCGCCGGTGCGGCGGATGGTGAAGCGCATCGCTACAATGCGCGGAGCCGCGCCAGAAACTCGGCCGTGGCGACGCCGTCGGCGGGGAGGCCGAACCGCCGCTGCATCTCCGTCACCGCGGCCCGCGTCCGCGCGCCGATGACGCCGTCGACGGCGCCGATGTCGAAACCCTGGCGGATGAGGAGCGTCTGGAGTTCGCGCGCTTCCTCGGTCGTCAGCGTGGTGGCGACCGCGCCGCCGGTGAGCCGCGCGAGGAGTTCCGTCGTCGGATAGCCGTCGGCCGGCAGGCCGTACTGGATCTGCACCGTCCGCACCGCGTCGCGCGTCTGGAGGCCGATGATCCCGTCGATCCGGCCGACGTCGAAACCCTGTGCGGCAAGGATCGTCTGCAGCTGCCGCGCCTGGTCGATCGTCAGCGAGGCGACCGGCCCGCGCGGGTCGACCCGCGGGGCGCCGGCGAGCCGTGTCGCCAGATACGCCGCAGTGGTCGAGTAGACGAGGCTCCGGTTCCAGTCGAGGTAGACCTGGAAATTGGCGTAGGCGAGGAAGGCCGGTCCGTTCCGCCCCATCGGCAGCACCAGCGACGCCGGCGCGTTGCTCCGCGGCAGCGCCGAGCCGTCGCGCCGCGTGACGCCGAAACCGGCCCAGTCCGAGACCGGGTGCTGGATCGAGACGTCGGCGCGATCCCACGGCATCGCCGCCGGCACCCGCACCTCCTCGAGCCACGGCTCGCCGGCACGCCAGCCGTGCTGGCGGAGGAGGTTCGCCGTCGAGGCGAGGACGTCGGGCACCGAGCGGATGAGGTTGACCTTGCCGTCGCCGTCATAGTCGACACCGGCGGCGAGATAGTCGCTCGGCTGGAACTGCGTCTGGCCGATCTCTCCCGCCCAGGCGCCCACCATCTCGGCCGGCGTGAGGTCGCCGCGGTCGACGAGGCGGAGCGCGTCGATGAGGTGCGGCCGGAACTCGGTCGGCCGCCGGCAGTCGAAGGCGAGGGTGGCGATCGAGGACAGCACCGGGAAATCGCCGTTGTTGGTGCCGAAATCGGTCTCGAGCGCCCAGAACGCCACGATCACCGGCGCCGGGACGCCGAATTGCCGCTCGATCTGCGCAAAGAGCGCGGCGTTGTCGCGGATCAGCCGCGCGCCGTTTTCGAGCCGGTAGGAGTTCACCATCCGGTCGGAGAACTCGACGAAGGTCTGCGCGAACACCCCCTGCGCCCGGTCGCGGTTGACGATCGACTGGTCGAAGCGGATGCCGTCGAGCGCCGCGACGGCGCCGGCCGAGACGCCCGCGGCCCGCGCCTCGGCACGGACGCCGTCGAGCCAGGCGGGGAATTGCGACGGGTCGTTCTGGCAGGTCTGCCCGAATGCCGGCAATGTGGCCGCCGTGAGGAGGGTGGCGAGGGCGAAAGACCTGACATTCATTGCCGTATCGCTCCGTCGCGCCCCGTTCGGGACGGTGGCGGCAGCGATTCTGGCGTCAAGGTTCGGCCGAAAAGGGGCGCCCGGAGCGTGCCGGAGCATGATCCGAAGAAGCGGCTGCCGGTTCTTCGAAAAAGATCATGCTCCATCAGGGAACAGGGCGACGGGCATGATCCGGCCTCGACGGATCGTCCTCTAGGCCGCGCGCCCCCAGGCGCCGACGACCACCGGGAAGATGAAGCAGAGGTTGTGGGCGAGCGATTCCGCCCGGAGCCGCTCGGCGAGGGAATCGACCTCGATCTCGGCCTCGCTCGCGAGCCCGAGGAGGATCATGCTCGGCAGGAGGCTGCGGAGGGAATCCGCGAGGTAGTGATAGGCGAGGGCTTCCGGCCCCGCCTCGACGCGGCAGGAGCCGTCGATGCACGGATCGAGCCCGGCCGTGCGGAACGCGCCGTAAAGGCGCGAGCCCATGTCCGGCTCCATGCCGCCGCTGCGGTATACGGTCGTGATGAGGCTGAGGCAGCGGGCGAAGAGGTCCGACGTCGGAACGGCCTTCGCGCTGCCGATGTCCATTTCCACGAAGGCGAGGACGCCGCCCGGCCGCAGCGTTCGCACGAGGCCGCGCAGCGACGCCGCCGGATCCGGCAGATGCATGAGGATGAAGCGGCCGACGACGGCGTCGAACCCGCCATCGGCGAGGTCGTGAAGGTCGCCCTCCGCGAACGTCACATTGGTCAGGCCGGCGAATTCGGCCCGCGTCCGGGCGGTCTTGAGCGCGATCGGCGACCGGTCCACCCCGACGACGCTGCCGGTGGAACCAACCAGGCCGGCGGCGATCATCGACACGTCGCCGACGCCGCAACCCACATCGAGTACGCGCATCCCCGGCCCGATGCCGGCGCGGCGGAGGACGTTCTCCGTCGCCTCGGAAAAGATCGCTGCCTGCCGCGCCAGTCGGGCCAACTCGTGGTCGGTATCGCCGAGAAGGTACGTTCTCGCCTGTGCTCTGCTCACGACTGCCTTCGCGTGCCTTCGCGTCCCGCTTGCACCCATGATGTGCCGCGCCCGAAGCCGCCGCGCAACCCCGTAGCGCCACGGAAAACGCCGCGGGGACGATCTTAAAGGTTTGGAAGCAAGATCGTGCGATCCTTTGATCAAAGTAGCCGAAGATACGTGTGTTTGCGCCCCGCATGTTCCACGGCGGTGAACTGGGGTCGGAGGATCACAAGTTGAAGAAGCACACCGTGAAGACCAGTCTGGCAGACATTGCCGTGGTCGAGACGTCCGGCACGGGCCTGCCGGTTCTCTTCATCCATGGCAATTCGGCATCCAAGGAAGTCTTCCATCACCAGTTGTCGAGTCCGATGGGCGAGGCCTATCGGATGATAGCATTCGATCTGCCCGGACACGGCGAGTCAAGCAACGCGGCGAACCCTGCTGCAACCTATACGATGCCCGGCTACACGAAAGTCATCATGGAGATGCTCGAACAGCTGGGCGTCGACAAGGCGGCTGTCTACGGCTGGTCGCTCGGCGGGCATATCGCGATCGAACTCATGCCGCGTTTCCCCGGCCTCGTCGGCCTCATGCTGACCGGCACGCCGCCGGTCCATCCCAACCCGCCCTCGTTCATGGGCGGGTTCAACGCCCACCCGGCGGTGCCGCTGATCGGCAAGCCCGATCTCACGGCCGATGACGAGGCGGTGTTCTCGTCCGCGATCTATGGCCGGGCGGTGAGCGACGAGTTCCTCCGGGCGATGCGCCGGGCCGACCCGATCGCGCGGCCGCTCGTCCTTCAGGGCGCTTTCGACGGCTCCTCGTCGGACCAGCAGACGCTGATCGAGACGGCGACGATCCCGGTCGCGTTCGTCAACGGCGCCGACGATCCGATCGCCAACGTCGCCTATATCGGCAGCCTCGCCTACCCGACGCTGTGGGAACGGCACTGCTTCGTCCTGCGCGGCGAGGGGCATGCGCCGTTCCTCACCAACCCCGGTGTCTTCAACCCCATCCTTGAGAGGTTCTTAAGGGATATGGGGCAAGAAGCCTCAAAGCGTCCCTCGAGCGCGACGTCCAGGACGGCGGCCGCTTAGGCGGACGCCGATCGCCGCCGCTCTGGCGGCTTGCGCTATCCCGGCCTCCAGGTCCGCGCGAGCGGACCGGCGGCAGGGCGGTGAGGTTGGGCGTACATGAAGACCTCGGCAAGCAGGACGAAGGCGCGCAAGGAAGCCGAGCCGCTCCCGCTCGAGATTTACAGCTCGCTCGTCGACGCGCTCCACGATACGGCGATCGCGCCGTTCATCGGCTCGATCGCGACCACGGTCGCCGCGCTCATCACCGCATGGTGGGCGCAGAGCTGGATTCTCCTCGGCTGCGCGGTCCTTCTCGGCGTTGCGACCGTCCTGCGGCGCCGCGACATGAAGGCCTACCGCCGCCTTCGGCCGACCCTGCGTTCGGCGGCCGCGCTTCAGCCCTGGGAGCGCCGCTACATCATCCAGGCCGGCATATTCGTCGGCCTGATGGGCGTGTGGTGCCTCTGCTGCTGGGTGGTATCCGACGACCCGTTCATCCGGCTGTTCGGGTTCGCCGGCGTCGTTGCCTACATGACCGGCGTCTTCGGCCGCAATTTCGCTTCGAACGGGCTCGTCACGACCCAGATGCTCGCCGGCGGCGTGCCGCTGGTTGCCGCGCTCATGTATGCGGGCGGCCTCTACTACACGATCCTGATCCTCCTGGTGCTGCCGTTCCTCGCGACCATCAAGATGGTCTCCGACCGGCTGCGGGCGCAGCTCCTCGGCGCGGTCGTCTCCGAGCGCGAGATCACGCAGCTCGCCGCGCGCTTCACCACCGCGCTCAACAACATGCCCCACGGCCTCCTGATGTTCGACAGCGACCGGCGGCTCGTGGTCACCAATGAGCGCCTGATCGAGCTCCTGGGCATTTCGCGCGCCGTGGTGGTGTCCGGAATGACGCCGGTCGAGCTGCTGACCGCGAGCCAGGCCTTTGCCGACGCGACCGATCTCGGCCGCTTCGCCGCCGAGTTCGAACGCCGGCTCTCGGGCGTTCCCGGCGAGCTCGTCGTCGAGGCCGGCCGCGATCGCTGGCTGTCGCTCGCCGCGCGGCCGATGGAAAACGGCGGCTCCGTCGTCATCGTGGAGGACGTCACCGAACGGCGCACGTCCGAGCAGCGCATCCACCGTCTCGCGCGCTTCGACCATCTCACCCGCCTGCCCAACCGCAACAGCTTCCACGAACACCTCGCGGACGTTCTGGAGATGGCGCGGCCGGGCGAGCAGTTCGCGGTCCTCTTCGTCGACCTCGACGAGTTCAAGCAGGTCAACGACACGCTCGGACACCCTGCCGGCGATGCGCTCCTGTGCGCCGTCGCGGACCGGCTGCGGACGATCATCGCCGCGCCGGACGTCGTCGCGCGCTTCGGCGGCGACGAGTTCGTGGTGCTCCAGTATCTCGGCGGGCGCGACATCGCCGCGCTCGACGAACTGGCGCGGAAGATCATCGAAACGGTGTCGAAGCCGTACCAGATCGACGGCCAGGACGTGATCATCGGCGCCAGCATCGGCGTCGCCGTGGCGCCCCGCGACGGCGGCGACCCCGACCTTCTCCTCAAGAACGCCGACATGGCGCTCTATCACACCAAGGCGAACGGCCGCGGCACCTGGCGCATCTTCGATCCGTCGATGGATGCCGAGGCGCAGGCGAAGCGCGCCCTCGAAATGGATCTTCGCAAGGCGCTCGCCGAGGGCCAGTTCGAGCTCTACTACCAGCCGCTCATCGATCTCCGCACCAAACAGGTCACGTGCTGCGAAGCGCTGATCCGGTGGAACCACCCCGAACACGGCCTCGTGCCGCCCGGCAAGTTCATCCCGGCCGCGGAAGACATCGGCCTGATCAAGGAGATGGGCGACTGGGTGATCCGGACCGCGACGAAGGAGTGCGCGTCCTGGCCCAGTTCCGTCAGCGTCGCGGTCAACCTCTCCTCGGTGCAGTTCCGCCACAGCCGGCTGACGGCGGTCGTGGCCGAGGCGCTCGCCGAATCCGGGCTCTCGCCGCGTCGCCTCGAGGTCGAGATCACCGAATCGGTCCTCCTCCGCGACACGCCCGCCGTGCACACCATCCTGAGCGAACTCGTGGCGCAGGGCGTCCGGATTGCCCTGGACGATTTCGGCACCGGCTATTCGGGGCTGAGCTATCTCCACACCTTCCCGCTGAACAAGGTGAAGATCGACCGCTCCTTCGTGACGCAGCTCAACTCCGGCGACCGGTCGCTCACCCTTCTCAAGGGCGTCGCCCGCCTCAGCTCCTCGCTGGGGCTGTCGGTGGCCGTCGAGGGCATCGAGACCCCGGAACAGCTCGAGATCATCGCGGCGGAAGACGCGGTCGACGAGGTTCAGGGCTATCTCTTCAGCATGCCGCTTCCGGTTGCACAGATCCGGAAGTTCATTGCCGTGCATGCATCGCGGTCCGACCTGCCCTCCGTCAGCGGCAAGTCGGGCGGCAAGGGCCGTCACACCCAGGCCGCCTGAAACCCCCGGAATTCTGCGACTTGCGCGGGTCTGCTACCCGAAGTGGCAGGCGGTCCAGGGCACCACGCGCTCGCGGTCGGCGCCGCCGTTAACCCTAACAAATCGTATTCAAAGAGGTTTTGATCGAAAATGCTTACCCAAATCTCAATTGTTTGTTAACCTTCCTCCGGTGGGCGCTTTGGCGGAGCGCCTACGAGGAGGTGTGCGATGGGCGCTCATGCGCTTGCGTCTGACGGTTCACCCGACGTCGGTAGCATGGCAGCGAAACTGCTGCGGCTTCTCGACCGCGTCGACTACCGGGTGGCGGTCACCGATGCCGACCGCGAGGACATTTTCCGGTTGCGCTACGAGTCCTATCGCCGCGAAGACGGGGTCGGACCGCGCTTCGACCGGAGATTGAGCGACCGGTACGACGATCTCGACAACACCACGATCGTCGCAATGTACATCGACGGCGAGATGGCCGGGACGGTTCGCGTCAGCGTTGCGACGGCCGCCCATCCGGAGTTTCCGGCGATGGAGGTGTTCTCCGATCTCCTCGATCCGCACCTCGCCGCGGGGAAGACGCTCGTCGATCCCACGCGCATGGCCGCCCGCGAGGATTTGTCTCGAACCTATCCCGGGATGCTGCCCTACATGATGATCCGGGTCCCGTGGATGATCGCCGAGTACTTCAACGCCGACGCGATCATCGCCGGTGTCCGGGCGGAGCACCGCGCCTTCTACCGCCGCACGTTCGGATCGCGGCAACTGGGCGAGCCGCGGCTGTACCCGACGCTCCTCAAGCCGCAATACCTCACCTACGGCGAATACCGCCTCGTCCGTGAGAGCGTTCAGCAGCGCTGGCCGAGTTTCCGCTCGACCGCGTTCGAGCGCCGGATGCTCGTCGAGGGCCAGACCCCGCCCGTGGCAGCGGCGCCGCGCATCAGCACCGCCGCCGCGCTGCCTTTGCCGGCCGCCAATTCGGCGATGGTCTGACCCGCGGCTTCCGGCCGCCGCCTTCGGGCCGCGCGCCCGTTTGTCGGCTCGCCGGAAAGCCGCTATAGAGGCCGCCCGTCCAGCGAGCCGAGCGTTTTGGAATGACCGGGCCGACCTCAGAAGGCGACGCCGATTTCGTCGCGCGGGCGCGCGTCATCGCGACTGCCCTGCCGTACATGCTGCGCTACGACACCAAGACGGTCGTGGTGAAGTACGGCGGCTCGACGATGGGCGACGCGGACCTTGCTGAATCCTTCGCCAAGGACATCGCGCTCCTCGAAGTGTCGGGCGTCTATCCGGTCGTCGTCCATGGCGGCGGACCGCAGATCGGAAAACTGCTCGACCGGCTCGAGATCAAGAGCGAGTTCCGCGGCGGCCTCCGGGTCACCGACCGGAAGACGGTCGAGGTCGTGGAGATGGTGCTCGCGGGCTCCATCAACAAAGGCATCGTGATGTCGATCAATGCCGCCGGCGGCAAGGCGGTGGGGCTGTCCGGCAAGGACGGCAACATGGTCGTCGCGCGGAAGCTGACGCGCACCGAGCGCGACCCCGATTCCAACATCGAGAAGGTGGTGGATCTCGGCTTCGTCGGCGAGCCGTGGAAGGTCAACCGCGAGGTCATCGACATGGTGTCGAAGGCCGGCCTCATCCCCGTCATCGCGCCGGTGGCGCCCGGCGAGGACGGCGAGACCTACAACATCAACGCCGACACCTTCGCGGGCGCCATTGCCGGCGCGCTGGGGGCGGCGCGGCTCCTGTTCCTCACCGACGTGCCCGGCGTCCTCGACAAGGACAGGAAGCTCATCAAGCAGCTCACCGTCGCCGAGGCGAAGGCGCTGATCGCGTCGGGCGTCATCTCCGGCGGGATGATCCCGAAGGTCGAAACCTGCATCGAGGCGATCGAGAAGGGCGTCGAAGGCGTCGTTATCCTCGACGGCAAGACCCCGCACGCCGTGATCCTCGAGCTCTTCACCGAGCTCGGCGCCGGAACGCTCATCACGCGCTAGGTGCATATTCGATTGCCTGGCCGGTGTTTGGCATTTTTTGAGCCTCCCCCTTGCGGGGAGGCGGAAGGCGGCAAGCGGAGCGCCGCCGCCTTCGGAGGGGGTCGCGGCCCCGATCTCGGCGCGTTCCGTGCGGTCTAACCCCCTCCCGAACCAGCAAATCGCTGGTTCGACTCCCCGCAAGGGGGAGGTTCAAGTGCCAATTGAGTCCGACCCTGCCGTTTTCGGAGAACCAGAGATCATGTCCAGCGTCACCCGCCACGAGCCGTCGGCCGTTTATTCAAAAGCCACCGAAGCCGGCGGTCTCGTGTTCACCGCCGGCATCGTCGCGGCGAAGCTCGACGCCGACGTCAAAGGCCAGACCGAGGAAATCCTCGCCGAGATCGATCGCCTCCTCGCGCTCTGCGGCACCGACAGGTCGAAGATCGCCTCGGCCACGATCTGGCTGTCCGACATCCGCGCCCGCGACGCGATGAACACGGCGTGGAATGCCTGGACGGGCGGCAAGAACCTTCCGGCGCGCGCCTGCGTCGAGGCGAAGCTCGCGGACCCGCGGATGCTGGTCGAGATCGGCGTCGTCGCCGCGAAGTAGGTCTCGCATGGCCCGGTTCCGGGCGCTTCATCCGGGCGTCGATCCCGACGACGATCTTTCGCCGTTCCGAAGCATCGACGCCTGGATCTTCGACCTCGACGACACGCTCTACGCGCCGACGCCGGAGCTGGCCGCGCTCTACGACGAGCGCATGCGGAGCTTCATCCGCCGCGAGCTGAACCTTTCGGCCGAGGAGGCCGACCGCGTCCGCCAGGATCTCTACGGCCGCTACGGCGCGACCGTCCGCGGCCTGATGACCGAGCACGGCGTCTCGCCGGACGCCTATCTCGCTTACGTCCACGACGTCGACCATTCGTGGATCGCGCCGAACCCCGAGCTCGCGGAAGCGATCGCCGCGCTGCGCGGCCCGCGCTACGTGCTCACCAACTCGCCCGCGAGCCACGCCGAAAAGGTGCTGGCCCGCCTCGGCATGACGGAGCTCTTCGCCGGGATCTTCGACTTCGCCCGCGGCGGCCAGTTCGCGAAACCCCACCCCGACGTCTACGCCCGCGTCA
>JADLGL010000018.1 GCA_020849325.1 Bauldia sp.
ACGCCGACGGTGCCGAGGGCGATCGAGGCGGCGACGAGGGTTTTCAGGGAGCGGTTCATGGACGTTGTCCTTCGGGTTTCTGGCGCCGTTCACGGCGGCGCGGTGAAGTCGATGGACGCGGTTCTAGGCGGCTGCCGCTGAACCCGATCTGAGGCCGTCGTTGTGTTCCGTTCAGGTTCCTGGATGCGCTGCGCTCATCCACACGAGCCCGTCGTCCCGGCTATGATTGAGGGAGGGGGCTACTCGACCCGCGGCGCCCCGACGCCCCGCATCAGCATCAGCCCGGCGAGGAAGAACACCAGCAGCACCGAGATGCCGATGCGCTGGCTGTCCGAGATCGCCGTGAAGAGGGCGATCGCCGCGGCGGCGAGGAAGGTGGTGAGCTTCCCCGAGAGGGCGAAGAGGCCGAAGAACTGCGCCGTGTGGCCGGGCGGGGCGAGTTTCACGATCATGGTGCGGCTCGCGGCCTGGAGGGGCCCCGACACGACGCCGATGACGGCGCCGATGACGAGGTAGAGGCGCTCCGCCAGCGAGGCGAACATGCCGTCACCCTCCACCGGCGGATCGACGGGGATGAAGAACAGGACGCGGTCGGCCGCCACCGAGAGCGCGGCGAGGCAGGCGATGAAGAGGAGGACGAGGCTGCCGACGATGATCGCCTTCGAGCCGATCCGGTCGTCGAGCCGGCCGCCGAAGAATGCCCCCGGCACGGCCGCCACGACGACGATCATGCCGAAGAGGAGCGATTCGGTCGTTCCCCAGTCGAAGGTGCCCGACGCGTAGACCGCGCCCACCGCAAAGAGGCCGGCGAGGCCGTCGGCATAGATCATGTGGGCAAGGAGGAAACGGAATGCCGTCCTGTGGCGGCGGGCGTGGGCGAACGTATCGCGGAGCGAGGCGAGGCCCGTCCGGACAGCGCGGCCGATCCCCATCACCCGCGGCGCATCGGGCGTGAAGAGGAGAAGCGGCGGCGCGAAGATCAGGAACCAGGCGATCGAAAGGAGGCCCGTCGCGCGGACGCCCTCGCGCGTCTCCTCGCTCGCCCCGAGGAGCGGCGTGAGGCCGGCGATGGTCGTCTCCCCGCCCGGCTGCGGCACGAACAGCGCGAGGAGGATGAGGAGGCTCACCGTGCCGCCGAGATAGCCCATCGCCCAGCCGGAGCCGGAGAGGCGGCCCATCCGCTCGCTGCCGACGAGGGTCGGCATCATGGCGTTGGTAAAGACCTGTGCGAACTCGGCGCCGATCACGGCGAGGAACACGCCGAGGAGGAGGACCGTCACCGCCGACGGCTCGCCCGGCACGGCGAGCCAGATCAGGAGGCAGCCGGCGACGAGCGGGATAGAGAAGGCGACCACCCACGGCTTCCGCCGCCCGGCGGCATCGGCGATCGAGCCGAGGATCGGCGACAGGAGCGCGATGACGATGCCGGCCGCGGCGATCGTCCACGCCCAGAGCGACTGCGCCTCGGCATCGCTGTAGCCGGCGCGGTCGGCGACGACGCCCTCGAAGAACACCGCGATGACGAAGGTGGTGATGAGCGTCGCGACCGGCTGCGTCGCCCAGTCGAAGAAGTACCAGGCGACGATGCCGCGGCGGCTCGTGGTGGTGCGCGGCGCGAGCGCGCCCGGCGGATCGAGATCGTCCCGCAGCATCGTCATCGGCGGCCCCCCGGCGCTCGCGGCGCGGGCGGAGTGTCAGCGCGTTCGGGGTCGCAATCAAGCGCCCGGCGGGGTGATCAGTCGCGACGGTCGAGCCAGCCGAGGAAGAGGCGATAGGCCGAACTGGCGGATATCCCCGACCAGCGCGCGGCTGCTCCAGACCGGGGATCGCCGCCGTGGCGGAGCAGCGCCGCGACGAGCGATTTCCGGTGCGGCGCACGGATCTCGCCGATCGTGCCCACCATCTCCCACGGCGCGAGGAGCGCAAGGGCGTAGGCGTCGAAGGCGGCGGGGTACGGAAAATCCGCGATGATCGAGGCCCAGGCGACGAGCCGGAGCTGCTTCTCGAACGCCTCGCCCCAGCGGTATTTTCGCGTCAGCGCGCAGGCGGCGAGGAAGGCTTCCTGGGCGTAGGCACTGGTGCGGCGCCAGTCGAGGAGGCCGGCGGTGTCGAGGACGGAGGCCGGCGGGTCGGCGATGTTGAGCATGCGCTCGGCGAGCCGCACCGGCCCGTTGCCGGGGTCGAGGAAGAGCCACGCCGCGGCGCGCTGGCGCCAGCCCTCGGCGCTGAAGAAGCGCCAGTGCGGCATGTCGCGCTCGATGAAGCGCGCGAGCCGCTGGACGTCGGGATCGTCGCTGCGGAAGCCGGCGAAAAAGGCGGCGAGGAGGTTCGTCGAAACCCGGCCGCGGCGCCGCTCGGCCTCGATGAGGAAGGCCGGCCCGGCGACGGCGTCCCGGCCGATCGGCCGCGGCGGCGACAGAAAGGCCGCGGCGCCCTCGCGCATCTCGCGATCGGTGAGGCGCGCCATCGCGCCGGCCTCGGCCGCCGAAAACACCCGCGCCTGTGCCGCACCGACGTCGGCGATGCCGTCGAGAAGGCCGGGCTCCGGCCGGAGGGTGGCGAGCGCTGCGCGGAGTGCGGCCGGTTCCGGCGTCGGCGTGCGGGGGCCGGCGGCAAGGTGGAGCGCCGCGCTCCGCGCCAGCGCCGTCACGGCGGCAGGACGCGGTCGAGCGCCCCTTCGATCTGCCCGAGGTCGGGCGTCGCCATGATGATGCGGAAATCGATGCGGCGGTTCAGCGCCTGGCCTTCCGGCGTGTCGTTGCCGGCGATCGGCCGGCGGTCGCCATAGCCGGACACGCCGAGGATCGGCGTGCAGGCGTCGTCCAGCCGCGGCAGGCACAGCGCGCCGAGCGTCGGGTTGGCGTCGACCATGAAGCGGTAGGTATTGGTCGCGCGCTCGGCGGACAGCGCGAGGTTGTCGCGGAACGCCGCGCCCTCCGCCACCGGGCGGTCGTCGGTGTGGCCTTCGATGTAGAGGGCTTCGACGGCAAACCCCTGGTTGGCGCACGTCTCGGGGCGGGGCACGCCGTCGGCGTAGCAGGGGAGGATCGCCGCGAAGGCCGCCGCGACCTCGACGAGGATTTCCTGCCCGCGCGGCGTTAGACCGGCATCGGCGGTGTCGAACAGCACCTGATCGCCGAGCCGGAGCACGCCCTGCTCGATGTCGATGTCGACGTCGACGCCCGCGGCGGCCATGTCGTTCTGGATGCCGAGGAGGATGGCCGTGCGCGTGGCGTCGGCGCCCTGGAGGCGGGTGTTGAGGTCTTCCAGCTGACGCTGCCGTGCGACGGCGCGGGCGGCTTCCGTCTGCGCGAGGGCCGCGGCGCGCCGGGCTTCGTCCTGGCGGATGATCGCGAGCGCCGCCTCCTGCTCGGCGTTGACGCGCTCCTCTTCGGCAACGATCGCGGCCTGGCGGGCTTCCTCCTGTGCCGTGCGCGCCAGCGCGGCCTCCGCCTCGGCGGTCGCGCGCTCGCGCTGGGCGGTCTCCTCCTGCTGCTGCAGCTGCGTGCGCTCGACGCGTGCCGCCGTCTGCTCGACCTCGGCGGCATCCTCCTGCGTGCGGAGCTGGAGCGCGTAGTACATGAGCATGATGATGAAGATGAACACGAGGCCGACCATCATGTCGGTCATCGAGACGAAGTAGTTTTCCTCGTCGGTCTTCTCCTCGGCGAGATGCTCGTCCATGGCCTACTCCGCCGCCTCGCGGTCGGCCGGGCGCACGGCATCGGCGAAGCGCCGGATGGCCTCGCCGCTCTCCTGGATGGCGTCGAGCGGGGTGGCGAGGCGGAGGACGGCCGTCGCGAGCTCCTGGTCGATCTTGCCGGCGAAGTCGCGGAGCTGCTGCAGCGAATCGGCGAGCGCGCCGCCCATCCGGTCGAGCGCCTGCGACAGGTTCTGGTCGACGCCCTCGAACCGCGTTCGGTAGTCGCGCCACGCCTCGGCCGCGGCCTCCTCGGTGGCGCGGATGCCGGCGGCGAGCGTCTTCAGGCTCTCGACCGCTTCGGCGCCGGCGCGGGTCTGTTCGGCGGCGGTCGCCGCGAGCCGGTCCGAGACGACGCCGAGCACCTGCGCCGACTGCACCACCGGCTCCGCCGCGGCGGAAAAGCCGGCCGCAGCCACCGCGAGACTCCCCGCGGCGCCGACCGATGCGGACGCCGTGCCCTGGAAGGCCGCGGCGACGCCGTCGGCGCCCTCCCGGCTGCGCTCGATCGAGGCCGCAAGCTCGTCGATGCGATCGACCGCGCCGCGGACCGATGCCGCGAGCTCGGCGCCGGCGCGGCCGAATTCGGCGCCGGCCTCGACGATGCTCTGCCGCAGCACGCTCTGGACCTCGTCGAGCGCCTGGTGCAGCGACGCGGCGAGCGAGGACTGGAGCGCCCGCGAGGTCTCGTCGCTCGCCTCGCCGAGGCGGCGCACGGCGTCCGACAGCGCCTCCGCGGCGTCGGCCTCCTTGGCGTTGAAGGCGGCGAGCGCCGCTTCGAGCGTGCTCGATTGCGCCGCCGCCATCGTTTCGTTCCGCTCGATGAGCGAGCGGCCGACGCCATCGACGTCCGCGCGGAGCGAGGCAAAGGCCTCGCGGATGTCTTTCGCCGCCGTTGCGAAGTCCTCGCCGGCGAGGCGGATCTGGCGGGCGACGTCCTCGCCCGAGCCGTTGACGTTCCGGCCGGCGCGGTCCAGCTGGCCGCCGATGCCTTCGAGCGTGACGCCGAGGGCGCGCAGTTCGCCGCTCGCAGCGGCGGTCACGGCCTGCGCGGCGCCGCGGCCGAGACCGTCGCCGACGCGGTCGGTGAAATCGCTCAGCCGTTCGGTGAGCGCGCCGAGCGAAGTCGATACCGGCGCCATCGCGCCCTCGAACCGTTTCGCGATCTCCGCGCCGATCGAACCGGCGAATTCGCTGTGGAAGCGGCCGAGCTCGGCGCTCTGGCGCCGGAGCTCCTCGAGCTGCTGCGAGGCGAGGAGCTGCGGCGGGACATAGAGCATGCCGCGTTCGAGGAGCTGGGCGATGCGCTCGACCTTCCCCTTCAGCTTCCGCTGGTAGTGCGCGTCGGCGAAGCGGAGCACGATCGAGGCGATGAGGCCGGCGATCGAGGCGAAGAACTTCGCGCCGGCTACGGCCAGAAGCTCCTGCAGCGCGAACTGCGTGTCCTCCTGCGTGCCGCCCTCCATGCCGGCGCCGGCGGTGTTGAGCGCGACGACGATGCCGATGAAGGTGAGGAGGAGGCCGACGCCGACGAAGACGTTGGACCAGAAGGCGAGATGACCGACCTGCGGGATGGCGCGGGCGAAGAACACCTGTGGCCGGCTGGTGTTGCGGATCGGGCTCGATTTCGCGTCGATGATGCTCTCGTCGAACTCGTTCCAGGCGCGGACGAGCGGCTCGGCGCCCCGCTGCGGCGTCCGGCGAACGGCCGCAACATCGGGGAAGGCGGCAGCGAAATCCGCCCGCTCCTGCGCGGGGTCGCCGGACGTGCCGACGGCGGCGGCAAGGGCGCGGATGCGGATGTCGGCGACGCGATAGAACGGGCGGGCGCGCGTCCCGGCGTGCAGGATGAGGAACGCGGCGACGAGCAGCATCGCCGGCAGGATGATGACCGGCGCGACGTAGCGCTGCGAGAAGATCGGATCGAGGATCCCGAACAGCCAGTCGACGATCGCGTCGAGCGGACCCATCTCCATCCCGGCCGGTACCTCCTCCGTCGCCCACCCGCCTGCGGCGCCCGGAAGGGATCATATCAACAGGCGCGAACCACGGCATTCAAGCGAAACATGACCGCTTCGCGACGCTACCGGGCCCGCGCCGTCCCGGCCCCCCAATATGGCCGCAGCGCGGGGTTGCAGCCCTCCCCGTGCGGTTGCCGCCGCGCCGTCGGACTCGTGCCTGTTCCCCTCGCTCCGTTCGGGGAGAGGCAAAACGAGCCGTCGCTCCGGGAACGATCCGGATGCGTCGAACCGGCAGCGGCCTTCAGCCCGCGAGGCGGCGCGCGGTGGCGTGGGCCTCGGGGATCGGCAGGCCGAGCATCCAGAACGGCTGGATGCCGTCATGCGGGAAGAACAGCGGCTTCAGCGCCGACGGCGGCGGGATCGACGCGGGCGTGACGCCCGCCGGCAGCCGGCCGAAGCGGGCGAGATAGGCGTAGGTCAGGGGAAGGCGGCGGTCGCGGTCGAAGGCCTCGGCCTGCGGCCAGGGCCACGAAGGCGCCGAAAGAAGCGGCAGCAGCCAATCGAGGCCGCGGCGGAGCGAACGCCCGTCCTTCCCCTCGAAGGCGAACAGGTCGACGCCGCAGGATTCGGCCAGCCGCGCCAGGTTCAGCCAGGACTGGAGGTTGAAGGCGGCGTAGTGCTGCGACTGGGTTCGCTTCAGCTCCTCGGGCTGGCTGCCGTCGGCCGCGAACTGGTCGAGGAGGCGCGAGCGCACGCGGCGAAGCATTTCGAGGAGCACCGGCACGTCGCCGAGCCATGCGGCGATGGCGCCGAGCTGGAGGTCGTAGCAGGTGCCGTGGTTGTTGCGGCCCGGCCGCTCGGCGGTCCCCTGCGGGCTGGTCCGGAGCCACACGAGATACTCTTCGAGCCAGGCACGGAAAGCGGCCGTCGCCGCCGCGTCCATCGCGCCGGCACGTTCGAGGATGCGGACGGCGTCGAGAAGGAAATAGAGGTCCTTCATCTCGATGACGCCGAACCCGGTGATCTCGGAGTGGCCGGGGTGGACCTGCGCGAAGGCGAGATGCGGGTTCATCCGCGTCCCTGGATCGACGAACCAGGTCCGGACGAGCCGGGCGGCATGGACGCCGTAGCGGACGTCGCCGGTGGCGCGGAAGGCGAGCGAGAGGATCGTCGTCTCGTCGAACATGCGCTGGAGGCGCGTCCGGTCGTAAGCCTCGCTGCCGGGCTCGTAGAGGATCGTGCCCGGCACGCGCTCGCCGTCGCGGCGGACATAGGGGAGGCCATCGGCGGTGGCGGGGTTGGGCCACCAGTAGGGCGCCGGGTGCCAGTAGTCCTGCCGGTCGCCGCTCGGCGCGACCGACGTCTTGTCGAGCACCGAATACGGTCCGCTCGCCAGCGCCGCCTCGGCCGCGGCGCGGAGCGCATCGAGCCATCCCGCCGCCGCCGAGCCGGGGGACGCGAGGCCGAGGGCGGCGATGGCGTCCTCGTCATAGGCGACGAGCCGCTTCGGATCGCAGTTCTGGCGCAGCACCGCGGCATCGAGCGCGTCGAGCGTGCCGATGACCGCCTCGTTCCGCGCCACCTCGCGGCCGGTCTGTCCGGTCTTCGACGCGGCTTCGAGGTCCGCCATGCCCGACGAGAGGCGCGCCACCCAGCCGGCGGTGCCCACGGCGCTCGCCTCGGGGCTCAGCTGCGGCCGCGGCAGGTCCCAGGCATCGTCGCGGGCGATGTCCCAGCCGCCGGCGACGCCGAGGCGGACGAGGAGCTCGACCTTCGGGCGCCGGCCGTAGGGGAAACGCTCGTCGAACTCCTCCGCGGCGTCGCGGCGGAACAGGATCTGCGGCTCTTCGGTGGCCAAAGGGGCGAAGCCCGGCACCGTGAGGGCGGCGTTGTCGGTGATCCGCGCCATCGGCACGGTGAAGTATTTGAGGTAGGGAGAAGCGGTGACGGTGCGGGTGATCCCGTCCCAGGCTTCCGCCGTGAGGAAGCAATTGCCGTCCCAGGGCAGCACCCACTTCGCGAGGCGACGGCCGTCGCGGAGCGCCAGATTGCGGGCGCCGTTGTTGTTGACGAGGTAGTTGTTCTTGAGCCGGCGCACGCGCGCCTCGGCGCGCATCCGGTAGCGCTCGCTCATCAGCCGGTATCGCTCCGCCATCAGGTAGTCGGGGCGGTCGAAGCCCTCGAAGTCCCAGTCGATCGCGGCATATTCCGCCATCACGAACGGGATGCGGAGATAGCTTTCCCCGGCGGCGTCGAGGATGGCGAGCACGGCCTTCTCGTCGTCGGGGTCGACGATGCGGTTGATCACCCAGCGCCGCGTCACGCCGCGGAGCAGCGGCTCGTTCTCGAGGATGAACCGCACGCTCCGCACCGATTGCCCGCGCCCATGCCGCGGATAGAGGTCGTTGCCGATGATCCGGTACAGCGCGAACGTGTCCGGCTCGCGGTCGAGGCCGCGAAACTCGTACTCGGCCCGGAGCGCGGCGATGTCCGGCGTCGGCGGACGGACCGGCTCGGCGAACGGCCGCTCCCATTTCTGGTCCTCGGACGTGCGCGTCGTCCTCGGTTCGGCGAGGGCGAGGCCGGCGATGCGGGGCTCGAGCCAGCCCGGCGCCGAAAGATCGATCAGCGCCCGCACGTTCCACTTCTTCCACGCGAGCGTGAGGCGGTCGCGGAAATTCTCGTGCGGCAGGCCGGGCGCCGTCAGCGCCGGCGGAAAATACTGCGCGATGTAGCCGTGGCGCCGGAACACGGCGTGATCGGCGGCGTCGGTGAGGAAGAGCGGCGCGAAGTCCGGGGCATTGCGGAGGCGATCGGCGATGCCGGCGACCGCAGTCCTGAGCGCGTCCGGCTGAAGGCCGAAGACGGCCACCGCGGTGGCCGGCGGACCTTTCGCGGCCGGGTCGTGCGACCGGCCGGCGGGTGGGGTCAGGGTTGCCGCCGGGGCGCGCAGGGCGGGCCAGCTCTCGGGCGGCAGTGGCCGGAGCGCGATGGGCGTGACGGCCTTCGGACGGCGAACCGGGGCGACGGTGACGCGGGCGGCGGCGCGGCCGGCGCCGTCCCAGGCGTCGAGAACGTCGAGCATCGCCTCGACGGTGCGAAGGCGCGGATCGGCGGGCGGAACGGCGGGTTTCGTCATGCGGCTTCGAGGAGGGCGGCGATGGCGTCGGCGGCGGCGGTGGCGCCGTTTTCGGTGCGGAGGGCGAGGCAGTTCCGGCTAAGGACCGTCCTCGCACCGGGATTCAGCATCGCCTCGCACACCGCGCGGAGGTGATGGAGCTCGTCTTCCGGCACTTCGAGGGCGGCACCGGCATTCTGCGCGAAGCGGGCGCGCGCCGCCTGGTCGTCGATCGCGCCGTGGACCGTCGGGATGAACACCGTCGGAAGGCCGAAGGCGATGGCGTCGTGGAACGTGTTGTAGCCGGCGGCCGCGATCGTGAAGTCGAACGCGGCGAAGAGCTGGGCGTAGGGGTAGCCGCCGATGACGGTCGTGCCCGGCCACAGCGACAGCGGCGCGGTGGCATTCTTCCATTCGGCGATGGCGATCTGGACGCCATCGAAGCCCCGCAGGACGCGGACGATCTCGTCCACGAGGCGAACGAGATCGCGATGCGAGCCGGAGCCGAGCTGGAGGAGCACCGACGGCCTAGCGGGGTCGAGGCCGAGGGCGCGCGCGGCCGCTTCGCGGGGAAGGACGTCGGCTTCGTCGAGGAGGCGGATCGGCGGCACCAGCAGCGCCTCGCTCCGGCGCGCGACGGTCGGGCTGCGGTCGAGCGCGGCCGCGAGCTCGCCGGGCTCCACGATCAGGTCGAAGTAGCGGGCATTGTCGAGATGGGGCGACGGCGTGGCGTTCCCCATCGCGCGCCGCACCCAGACGAGCCGGCAGGGCGGCTGCGCCAGCGCGGCGCGCACGAGCCCGGGCGTCGGGTTGTTGCCGTCGAAGACGATCGCGTCGGCGTCGTAGGCGTAGATCAGCCGTTCGAGCTCGGTGCGGAACCAGCCGTCCCAGTCGGCCGGATCGGCCCGCGTGTCGGCGAGCGACGGCAGGTATTCGGTGGGGTGGCCGTAGGCCTCCGCCATCGGAATCGCCTGGGCCATGGTGGCGAAGACCGGCTCGAACCGCCCGCCGGCGCGATTGGCGATGGCGAGGAGCCGCGTGATGTGGCCGAGGCCGACGCCGTTCGACGGCACGAAGAGCGCGCGCGGCCGGCGGAGCGCACCGCCACCGGCCGGCGCCGGCTGGGCTTTCCACGACGGACCGGCGAGCCGCGACAGGCGCTCGCGATGCGGGCGGGCCTGGAAGCGAAGCGGCGCGTGGACCGCCGCCTCGTCGAGGATGGCCGCGCGGGCGGCCGCATCGCCGAGGAGACGGCGCACCGTCCCGGGCGCCTCGGCGGCGTCGACATACACCGGACCGATGCCGAAATGGGCCTCTAACCGCTTTGGCAGGAGCACCAGCTTCCGTGCCCGGAGCGCCGCCGCGATGATCGCATCCGGGAGGACCGGCATTTCGGCGGAGGGGTAGTAGAGGATCGCATCGACGAGACCGAGGAACCGGTCCGCCGCGATGTCGCCGGGGGCGTGGACGATCCACGCTGCCGGTGGCTTGCCGTCGGGGACAAGATCGCGCGGCGGCCGGCCGAAGACATGGACGTCCAGCGTTCCGTCGGTCGCCAGAAGGCTCGCAAGGCCCGCCGCGGAGGGCCACTGGAGGTTGCCCGAGCCGGTGACGTAGCCGATCGCCGGCTTCCGGCGCGGCCGCTCGGGCGGCAGTTCGGCGACGGCCGCGGGGCGCCAGTCCTCCGGCTCGACCTCGATAGCCAGCTTCTCCGCCTCGATCGCGGCGCGAACCCAGCGGTTCGCCGGCGCCCACGACATCCGGCCGAGCGCGAGCCCGAAGAGACGCCCGAGCCGCGCCGGGTCCGGCGGCCGGTCGTGGACGATGACGACACGGTCGGCGGTAACGTTAACGAGGGAGGCCGGGAAATCGGAGAGCTCGGAGGCGGCGTGAACGATCACCAGCCGCGCCCTGATCTTCCGCGACGGATCGACGATCTCGACGATGCCCTCGCGGAGGCAGCGCTGGAGGTCGGGAGAAGACGGGTTCCGGCGCCGGCCCGCGGCGATGTGGAGGAGCCCGGACCGGTAGCCGGCTTCGGCCTGGATGCGGCACTCCCCCGCGATCCGGAAGCCGAGATCGCCGTGCAGCGTCATGTCGGCGATCGTGACGACGTCGAAGGTCTCGACGTTCCCGGAATCCTGCGCCAGGACCGCCGGCGTTCCGCCGTCCTGCGGTATCGACCTCATGGCCGAATCTCCACGCGCCCGCCCTGCGGGCCAACCGCAGCGGTCTAGTAGGGGTTGGTGTCGATGAAGGCGACGCGGGTCGGCCCGTTCTGGGACGACACCACGACGATCCGCTCGTTGATGATCGCAATCAGCGGATTGCCCGGATCGTTCTCGAGGATGAAGGCGAGCTCCTCCCGCAGCGCCACGGCCGAGGTGATGCCGGAGATGCGCCGGATCTCGGCGTCGAACAGGACGACGAGGCGCGCCTGCATGACCGCGATCAGCGGGCTGTCCGGAGCGGACCGGACGAGCGCGGCGAGCTCCCTGCTGAGGTCGAGATAGGACGTGACCGCGGCGATGCGTTCGATCTGCGCCGGGTCGACCCGCGGCGCTTCCTGCGCGGCGCTCACATTCGCGCTCGCCGCCAGCAGCAGCGCCGCCACGGCTCCGACAAGTCCGCTCTTGCGATCCATCATGCCCCCGCCACTTGCGCGGGCATTTGTGGACGGGCAACCGTTACGGCGGTCTTAAACCGCAGCGGGTATTTTCAACCGATGAGGGCAGCCGCGCGGTTCAGTCCGGATCGCCTTCGTCGGTCGCGCTCTCGGGGAGCGGCGACACGACCAGCCGCCGCCCTGGGATGTCCACGGTCGGCACCACCTCGCGCGTGAAGGGAACGAGGATGGTTTCGCCGGCGGCGGGCGCGATCTCGATGAGATCGCCCGCGCCATGGTTGTAAACGGCAACCACGGTTCCCAGCGCCTCGCCGGCCGTCGACACGGCGGCAAGTCCGATCAGGTCGGCGTGGTAGAAATCGTCCTCGTCCGGCGCCGGCAGGCGGTCGCGCGGGATGGAGAGCTCGACACCATTGAGGGCCTCGGCGGCATTCCGGTCGCGCACGCCGTCGAGGCGGACGACGAACATGTCGTCGCCCACCGGACGGATCGCGGCGATCGTGAACGAGCGGCCGTCCGGCGCGTCGAGCGGGCCATAGTCCGCCACGTCGGCCGGTTCGCCGGTGAAGGATTTCAGCCTGATCTCGCCGCGGATGCCGTGCGCGGCGCCGAGGCGCGCGAGCACGACGCGGTCATGCGGCGAGGTCAAGTGCTGCGGCGTCCGCTACGCGGCGGGCGCTTCGGAAGCGGCGGCCTTGGCCTTGGCGCGCTCCTGCGCCTTCTTGCCGGGGACGGCCTTCTCGGGGTTGTTGCGGGCGGCGCGCTCGCGGACGCCGGCGGCGGCGAGGAAGCGGAGCACGCGGTCGGTCGGCTGGGCGCCGACGCCGAGCCAATGCTGGGCGCGCTCGGCGTTGAGGACGACGCGCTTGTCCTCGTCCTTCAGCATCGGATCGAACGAGCCGATCTTTTCGATGAAGCGGCCGTCGCGCGGCGACCGGCTGTCGGCGATGACGATGGCGTAGAACGGACGCTTCTTGGCGCCGGCGCGGGCAAGGCGAATCTTCAGGGACATGTTTGTTCTCGGTCTCTAGCGGTGGGTCAGTTGGTCTGCTGGCTAAAAAGTCATCCGTGGTTCCGGGTTCTGCCTTCGGCAGCCCCGGAACGACGGAATGGGGGAAAAGCTCATTTCTTCTTCGGCCCGCCGGGTAGGCCCGGCAGTTTCGGGCCGCCGATCCCCGGAAAACCGTTCGGCATTCCGGGGATCGCGCCGGGGCGCGTAAGGCGGGCGAGCTCGGCCGGGTCGAGCTTCGGCATGCCGGCCGGGCCGGGGCCGCCGCCCATGCCGGCGAGGCGGCCCATCATGCCGCCGAACATGCCCTTGCCCTTCCCGGCGTCCTTCATCATGTCCGCCATCTGGCGGTGCATCTTCAGGAGCTTGTTGACGTCTTCGGCCGACGTTCCGGAGCCGGCCGCGATGCGGCGCTTCCGGCTCGCCTTGAGGAGGTCGGGCTTCTTCCGCTCCTCGGCGGTCATCGACGAGATGATCGCGCCCTGGCGCTTGAAGATGGAATCGTCGATGCCGGCGGCGTCGATCGCCTTCTTGACCTTGCCGACGCCGGGCATGAGCCCGAGAATGCCGCTCATCCCGCCGATCTTCTGCATCTGCTTCAGCTGCTCGGCGAGGTCGTTGAGGTCGAACGACCCTTTCTGCATCCGCTTCGCGAGTTGCTGCGCCCGCTCGGCGTCGATGTTTTCCGCTGCCTTCTCGACGAGCGAGACGATGTCGCCCATGCCGAGGATGCGGTTCGCGATGCGATCCGGCTGGAACTCCTCGAGCGCGTCCGCCTTTTCGCCGGTGCCGATGAACTTGATCGGCCGCCCGGTGACGGCGCGCATGGACAGCGCCGCGCCGCCGCGGCCATCGCCGTCGACGCGGGTCAGCACGATGCCGGTGATGCCGACGCGGTTGTTGAACGAGGTGGCGAGATGCACCGCGTCCTGGCCAGTGAGACTGTCGGCGACGAGGAGGATTTCGTGCGGGTTCGCGGCCCGCTTGATCTCCGCCATCTCGACCATCAGCGGCTCGTCGACATGCGTGCGGCCGGCGGTGTCGAGCATGACGACGTCGAAGCCGCCGAGCCGCGCCGCGGTCATCGAGCGGGCGGCGATCTGCGTCGGCGTCTGGCCCGCGATGATCGGCAGCGTGTCGATGCCGTTCTGCTCGCCGAGGACGCGGAGCTGCTCCTGCGCGGCCGGGCGCCGCGTGTCGAGCGACGCCATCAGCACCTTCAGCTTGCTCCGCTCCTTGAGGCGGCGCGCGATCTTGGCGGTGGTGGTGGTCTTGCCCGAGCCCTGGAGGCCGACCATCATGATCGGCACCGGCGCCGGCGCATTGAGGTCGAGCGTCGCGCCTTCGCTGCCGAGCGTCTCGACGAGCGTGTCGTGGACGATTTTCACGACCATCTGGCCGGGCGTGACCGACTTGATGACCGCCGCGCCGACGGCGCGTTCCTTCACCTTGTCGGTGAACGACCGGACGACGTCGAGGGACACGTCGGCCTCGAGGAGCGCCCGCCGAACCTCGCGCACCGCCTCGTTGACGTCGTTCTCCGACAGCGCACCGCGCCCGGTGAGCTTGTCGAAGACGGCCGAAAGCCGACTGGAAAGTGACTCGAACATGCCGTTCCTCGTTCCGCCCGTTGGATCAGCCGCAAATGGGATTTCGCGCCCGCGGGCGCAACGCGCTGGCGGACGGTGACCTCCGGGGTCACGCCCCGGTCAGCGGCTCAACGAACGGAATTCGTCGAAATTTCGGCCGCGAAATAGCGCCGGTGGCGGCCGAAAGTCAACTTTCGCCGACCGGGGGCCGTCCCGACCGGTCAATCGAGATAGTGGCGTGCAACCGCGATCTCGGCGTGAAGAGCTTCGGCGCGATCCGTCCGGCCGAGACGCAGCAGGTCGGCGGCGGCCGACTGGCGCTCCGCGATGTCGGCCAGGAGCACGCGCCGGACGTCGTCTTCATCGAGCAGCAGGCGCTCGACCTCCGCCGCGCCGCTTGCGAACGCGACGCCGAGGCCGCCGTCCTCCGTCTTGCGGACCGGCGGCGCTTGGGCGTTGTCGAGGGCGGCCACGAGCGCCCGGATGACGCCTGCGTCGCGGGTCGCGCCCGCCTTCATGGCAATCCGCAGATCGGCACGAAGGCGGTCCTTCATTGCTTTGGCTGCGTCGGCGGCCATGCGGCGTCTCCCCGTCGGCATCCTCCCGGATCTTCGGTCGGTCAGGAGCCGTTCATCCCCCGTCGGCTACGTCTTCCCGCGGTCGCGGCAAAGCGCGATCATCGCCCCGCTGGCGGGCATGGCGGAGACAATCCCATGAAATCAATCGTCACGTCGATCGCACTTCTGCCACGCCTCGTCGTGGCCACCGCGGTGCTGCTCGCGCCGACGGCAGCTTTCGCGCAGGTCGAGCAGCCGGCGCCCGGCAGCCCCGAGCGCGCGGCCATCCTCGACGCGCTGCGCGGCCGGACGATCGGCGAGCTCGGCGGTCCGATCGAGTTCGTCGTTCACGACATGCGCGTCCTCGGCGAGTGGGCCTTCGTCGAGGCCGAGCCCCAGCGCCCCGGCGGCGGCGACATCTTCTATACCTACACCCGCTACCAGGCGGCCTGGGACGCCGGCGCGCTCGACGAGATGGTCACCGCGCTCCTCCGCGAAACGCCGGCCGGCTGGCTCGTCTACGAGTACGATTTCGGCGCGACCGACGTCGTCTGGCAGCCGTGGATGGAATACTACCCGGTACCGCCGGAAGTGTTCCCCACGGGCGGCGTCGGCCCCGCGCCGGTGAAGTAGGGTCCGCTCGCGGCCGCTGCCGTCATTGCCGCACTCGATCCGGTAACACATGATGGACCGCTTCGCGCGCGATCGCCGGGGCCTTGTCGGAGAGAGCAATCGGCGTGACGCGCGTCATCATGGAACCCCGGAGCGAGCCCGGGGATCGCGACCTGTGGAGTGGCCGCGGAGCGGCCGCCGCGACGGATATCGGACCCGCGAACCACCGCAGCAGTTCGTCCCCGGCAGCACCGGCACGCCGGTCGAGGCGCCCGCGATGACGGCCCTCAAGACCGGGGACGCCGAGCGTTTCCTGAAATCGCCCGAAGGCCGCGAGCGCGCGATCCTCTTCTACGGCCCCGACCCCGGCGGCGTGACCGATCGCGCGGCGATGCTGGTGAAGAAGCTCGTGGGCGACGATCCGATGGCGGTCATCCGCGTCGATGCGGACGAACTGTCGGGCGATCCCGGCCGCATCGCCGACGAGGCGTATGGCGGGTCGCTGTTCGCCGGCCGGCGCGTGGTGCGGGTCCGCGCCGTCGGCGGCCGGAACGTCGCGCCGGCGCTCGAGCCGATCCTCGAACGGCCGCCGGAGGATACCTGGGTGGTGGTCGAGGCGGGCGACCTCAGGAAGACGGCGCCGCTCCGAAAACTGTTCGAGGGCGCGCGGACGGGCGTCGCGATCGCCTGCTACGCCGACACCGAGGCGACCATCGGCCGGATGATCGACGAGGAGATGAAGACGCTCGGCGTCGCCATCGAGCCCGACGCCCGCGCCGCGGTGATCGACCTCCTCGGCACCGACCGCGGTTCGACCCGGTCCGAGATTTCGAAGCTGGCGCTCTTCGCCCTCGACACGAAGACGCTGACCCGCGCCGACGTGACGGCGCTCGTCGGCGACGCCGCGGCGATCGCCGCGGACGACATCGCCGAGGCCGTGGCCACCGGCGACGTTGCCGGGGTCGACCGCAGCGCCCGGCGGCTCCTTGCCGACGGCACCGGCGCGCAGACGATCGGCCTTGCCGTCGAGCGCCATTTCCTGATGCTGCACCGCCTCGCTGCAACAGCCGAGAAGAGCTCGATCGCCGAGGTGCTGAACGCCTACCGCCCCCCGCTTTTCCCGCAGCGCCGTGCGGCACTCGAGCGCCAGCTGCGGCTGTGGCCGCGGATCGAACTCGACCAGGCGCTCATCGACATCGCCCGGATGATCCACGGCTCGCGCCTCCTTCCCGCCGTCGCGACCGGCACGATCCTCCAGATGCTCGCCCAGATCGCCCGCCGCGTGGCGCGGCGGACAAAACCGACGGCGAGCCGCTAGAGCATGATCCGAAGAAGCGGCTGCCGGTTCTTCGAAAAAGATCATGCTCCATCAAGGAATGATGGCGACGAGCATGAACCGACTTCAACGGATCATGCTCAAGTCCAGCGAGTCGGAAGCCGGCAAGCGCAGCGCCGCCGCCTTCGGAGGGGGTCGCGGCCCCTCGCCGTCACGTCGCATGCCGGCTCACCCCTCCCGAACCGGCAAAGCGCCGGTTCGACCGCCCCGCAAGGGGGCGGTTCGAGTTGATGCCGTGGAGTCTGATTCCTGCCGCCGCCGGAGGCGCGCCGCGAAGAAGCCATCCATACTGCCGGCCACGCCGGGAGCGGGAGCATCGGCGGGGGTGGTGCGGAGAAAACCGTTCGAAACCCAATCCGGCGCAAGTCCCGGAAACTCGCCAGCCTGCACCGGCACGAGGTCGAGCGGCAGTTTTTCCAGCGCGGCCGCAATCTGCGCCTCGCCCTCCTCGGGCTCGAGCGAGCAGGTCGCGTAGACGATGAGCCCGCCGGGCTTCACGAGCTGCGCCGCCCGCGCGAGCAGCGCCGCCTGGATCGCGCCGAGGCTGGCGACATCGCTCTCGCGCTTGAGGAACGGAATGTCGGGGTGGCGGCGGATCGTTCCGGTCGCCGAGCACGGCGCGTCGATGAGCACCGCGTCGAACGGCTCCGCGGCCTCGTAGGTCGTGCCGTCCGCGGCAACTATCGTTGCGGCAAGCCGCAGCCGAGCCAGATTCTCCGTGACCCGCGAAAGCCGCTCGGCCGAGAGGTCGAGCGCCGTCACCCGCGCCCCCGCCGCCGCGAGTTGCGCCGTCTTGCCGCCCGGCGCCGCGCAGACGTCGAGGACGGTCTTGCCGCCGATGTCGCCGAGGAGCCGTGCCGGCAGCGCGGCGGCGGCGTCCTGCACCCACCACGCGCCCTCGGCAAAGCCCGGCATCGCCTCGACGCGGCCCTTGCCTTCGAGTCGCACGGTTCCTGTCGGCAGCGCGACGCCGCCGAGCGTCTCCGCCCAGCCGGCGGGATCGGCGCGAACGGTGAGATCGAGCGGCGCCTCGATCCGGTGCGCCTCGGCGATCGCGGCTGCCTTCCCGATGCCGAACGCCCGCGCCCAGCCGATGGCGAGCCAGGGCGGCGTATCGGCGAACGCGTCGACCGGCGCCGCCCGCACCGCTTCGCGCTCCCGCGCCAGCGCCCGGAGGACGCCATTGGCGAGCGGCTTGAAGTGGCGCGCTTTCGGGTCCGCCTCGGCGAGTTCGAGCGCCAGCGACACGGCCGCGTGGTCGGGCACGTCCATGAAGAGGATCTGCGCGGCCGCAGTATCGAGGATCGCCGCGAGCGACCCCATCCGCGACGTCGGCGGCTTCTGCATCAGCCGGTCGAGCGCCGAGCGGATTTCGCCGTGGCGGCGCAGCGTCGTGCCGACGATCGCCCGCGCGAGGGCGCGGTCATTGGGCTCGAGCCCGGTGAACGCGGCGCTGTCCGGCTCGAACGGCCGCTGGTGCTCGATGACGTCGACGACAGCGGTGACGGCGGCAGCCCTCGCCGGCAGGCCGGGAATCGTCCGCGCCTGTCTCCCGCCGCCGCGATGCTTCTGCGGAGGCCGAGAGCGCCCCGCGCTCAGCCCCACGGGCCACGCCCGCTGGTGCCGGTCCTGCCGACACGCGGCGGCTCGGCCGGGGCCGGGCCCGGCTTCGAGAACGATCCGCCGCGGCCGCCCAGCTCGCGGTCGAGCGCCATCAGGCGATCGACACGGTTCTGCGTCGACGGGTGCGTGGAGAAGAGGTTGTCCATCCGCGCCCCGCTGAGCGGATTGATGATGAACATGTGCGCCGTCGCCGGCGCGCGCTCGGCGTCCATGTTCGGGATTCGCGCCGCGGTATTGGAGATGTTCGCGAGCGCAGAGGCGAGGCCCCGCGGATTGCCGGTGATCTCGGCGCCCGTCCGGTCGGCGACGTATTCGCGCTGCCGGCTGATCGCGAACTGCACGAGCGCCGCGGCGAGGGGCGCGACGAGCGCGGCCACGATCACGCCGACGATGCCGAGCGGATTGTTGTTGTTGCGGTTGCCGCCGAAGATGAAGGCGAAATTCGCCAGCATCGAGATCGCGCCGGCGATCGTCGCCGTCAGTGTCATCGTCAGCGTGTCGCGGTTCTTGATGTGCGCGAGCTCGTGCGCCACCACGCCCTCGATCTCCTCGAAGGAGAGCCGCTGCAGGAGGCCGGACGTTACCGCGACCGCCGAATTCTGCGGGTTGCGGCCCGTGGCGAACGCGTTCGGCTGCGGGTTGTCGATCACGTAGACCGCCGGCATCGGCAGGCCGGCCTGCTGCGACAGGCGCTGCACGAGGGCGTAGAGGTCGGGCGAGGATCGGGCGTCGACCGGCGTCGCGTGGTGCATCCGCAGCACGATCTTGTCCGAGTTCCAGTAGCTGAACAGGTTGATGCCCGCCGCGACGAGGAACGCGATCACCATGCCGCCGGTGCCGCCGATGAGATAGCCGACGCCCATGAAGAGCGCCGTCAGCGCCGCGAGGAGAATGCCCGTCCGAAGGGTGCTCATGGTCCTTTCCGTGCCGGATGGGAGCCCCAGGGGCGCCACGGTCCGGCGGGGATTATGATGGGAATTCCACCGTTCCGCGGCAAGGGCGCGGCTGTGGGGCAGGCGAGGGCGATCTACAGGGCCGATCCAACAGGCTCTGAACTAGCCATATTCTCAAGTATTCCAAGTATATCTACGCCGACGGCCGTTAGAATGAACGCAAGAATAAGCAATATTACGGTGTACGCCAAAGCGGCCACGACAGAAGGAAAAAATGATCGCCAGAAGTTCCCCTTCAGGGCCTTCTGAAGTATGCGCGGCTCCGCCTCGTCAATGGATGCCTGGGCGAACTGGGCCAACGACTGACTGGCTCGCTCGCGGGCGCCCTCAAGCTGAGAAGCCGTCCACGACGAAGTGTACGCATCCAGTTCGGCGTCATTGGGCTTTCGCTTTTGGCGATCAACGAAGTCGGTGACCCATTCCCGCTTGGCGACCTTGTAGAGGCCGTACGCAACGAAACCTTCGATCCCCGGTGAATCACCCGCGGGGCCGACCAAGGATTCGAAAATCTTATTGTAGGCCGTCGTTGACACAGGAGCCCCCACCCCCTCGTCCCCCATAGGCGCTACTTCTTTTTCGTCACATACTCGCGGATGACATTGTTCGCGCTTGCACTGGCGCGATCGTATACGCCCTTATTCATCACCCGCGCCGAAAACTTGCCGCTGGTGATCTCACGGAAAACTCCGTCACGGCTTGATTTCGATGAGACACTGAAGTGGGTCCCCCCCTTGGGCGGACTAGAAATCTTCGCCACGACCGTCTCCTCTGAGTTGAGACGAATGTAGTGGACTCTGCAGTCGGCCGCTAGGCTCCGCCGCTACGGGCTTCAACCAGCGCCCGCCGCACGCTCGCGATGATGCGATCCTGCACGTCCTCCCGGAGATAGGCGTGCATCGGGAGGCTCACCACCTCGGCCGCCAGTTGCTCCGCCACCGGCAGCGCGCCGCCCGGCACGAGGTGGCCGACGAACGCCGTCTGCCGGTGCAGCGCGCGCGGATAGTGGACCGCGGTCGGCACGCCATCCGCCTTGAGCGCGGCGATGAACGCGTCGCGGTTGCGGTTGCCGAGGCGCAGCGTGTACTGCGCCCACACCGACGTCGCGCCGGGGATCGCCCGCGGCACGGTGACGACGTCGCCGAGCCCCTCGGCGTAGCGCGCCGCCGCGCGGTCACGGGCCTCGATCTCCTCACCGAAGATCGCGAGCTTTTCGACGAGGATCGCTGCCTGCATGGCGTCGAGCCGCGAGTTCACGCCGACGCGGGCGTGCTCGTAGCGGTCCGTGCCCTGGCCGTGCATCCGGATCGAGCGCAGCAGCCGGTCGAGCTCCGGGTCGGCCGTGAAGATCGCGCCGCCGTCGCCGTAGCAGCCGAGCGGCTTCGCGGGGAAGAAGCTGGTTCCCGTGGCGGCGCCGATCGTGCCTGTCTTCCGGCCGTTGTGGGTGGCGCCGAAACCCTGCGCGGTGTCGCAGAGGAGGAACAGCCCCTCCTCGGCGCAGATCGGTTCGATCACGTCGTAATCGGCCGGCTGGCCGTAGAGGTCGACGACGATCACCGCCTTCGGCGTGAGCCCCGCCGCGCGCGCCGCGGCGCAGGCCGTGACGATGCCGGCGGGGTCGATGTTGAAGGTGTCGGGCAGAACATCCGCGAAAACGATCGTGGCGCCGGTGATGGCGATCACCTCGGCGGGCGCTGCGAAAGTGAAGGCCGGGCAGATCACCGCGTCGCCGGGGCCGATGCCCCTCGCCATCAGGACGAGATGCAGCGCGTCCGTGCCGTTGGCGCAGGCGATCACGTGCGGCGCGCCGGAGAATTCGGCGAGCTTCGCCTCGGCCGCTTCCACTTCCTTGCCGAGGATGAACTGGCCGTGGTCGAGCACCCGGCCGATCGCCTTCTCGATGCGGTCGCCGAGGCGGCTCCGCTGCGCCTTGAGGTCGATGAAAGCGATCTCGGGCAACGCGGTCCCGGCGTCCTTGAGCATGGCAATCCCGTGGAATCGGCCCGCCCCCGGACCGCGGCGGACAATGCCGCCCCAATGCTGCGCCGACAAATCAACAAAAAACCTCGCCGGAAACAATCCTGGACGGTCGGCGGCAGGGGGCCCGCCGGCGTGGCGGCCGCCGCCGTTCGATTGACATCGCCGGTCGCGGCGGCACACTGGCCCCGTGGGCCGCGGCGGTTCGGCGGCCGCCCCGAGGTGGAGTTTTCGTGACCAGAGGAAAGGCTTTCCGGCTCCTCGCCGCGCCGCTCGCGCTCGGCGCCGCCCTCGCGCTTTCGGCCTGCACGGTGCAACCGCTCTACGGGGACCGCGCCGACGGCGCGACGCTCCGCCTCGCGCTCGCGGCGATCAACGTCGCGCCCGTTACCGACCGGACCGACCAGATCATCCGGAACGAGCTGATGTTCCAGCTCACCGGCGGCGCCAACCCGGACCCGGTGCCGACCTACGAGCTCTCGATCGCGGCGCGGACCGACAATGACGGCCTCAATGTCACCGCGCCCGGCAACGAGCGCACGTCGATCGTCGCCCTCGCGACCACCTACACGCTGGTGGTGATTGCGACCGGCGAGGTGGTGGCCGGCGGCACCGTGCGGACCGAGACGCGGTTCACCCGCTCGAACCAGGGTTTTGCCGATCTCAGAGCCCGCGAAGGCGCCGTCGAGCGCGCCGCCGTGGAAGCCGCCGAGCTCATCGCGCTCCGCCTCCGCGCCGCCCTCGCGACCTACATCCCCGCCGCGACGCTCCCGGTCGCCACCGCCCCGGCTGCCGCGACGCAATAGCCTCGCGAAGCGAGTCCACCCGCCCCCAGCGAGGTTAAGTGCTGCTGCTGCCCCGGCCGCCTTTCGGCGCCGGAAACATCGCCTCGGCCTCTGCGATCAGCGCCGCCGCCTCGCCGGCAATCTCGACGTCCTTGAGCCGCGCCGTCCCGCCGCGGACGACCCGCACCACCGAGCGCGGCCGGCCGAAGGTCGCGGCCAGCAGCCGTTCCAGGGCCTCGTTGGCTGCCCCCGCCTCGGGTACGGCGCGCACCCGCGCCGACAGCACTTCGCTGCCGTCGGCGAGAACCGCCCGCCCGTCGATCCGGTCGACCGCCGCCCGCGGCGTCAGCCGCACGCGGAGGCGGAGTGTCCCGGCGACGACCAAGAAGGGCGACGCGCCCACCGGCGCGAACTCAGAAGATCGACTTCAGGTTTCCAATGACCACGATCTGGATGAACCAGATGATCAGGATCAGGACAATCGGGGAGAAGTCGATGCCGCCGGTATTGCCGCCGAAGGCCCGGTTGAGAACGTTCCGTATCGGGCGGAGCGCCGGTTCGGTGACGACGTACAGGAACCTGCCGATGGCCGCGACAGCCTGATTCCTGACGTTCACGACGCCGAATACATAAAGCCAGCTGAATATGGCGCTGGCAATCAGTACATAGATATAGAGCTGGAGAAGCAGATTGATGAAATCCAGCAGCCGATCCATTGATCCCTCACGCCTGCCGCGCTCTGCAGTGGTGGTCGGATTTAGGCGCGGCCCGCCACTCCCGCAAGACGCAATCCCACGCGACCGAACCGCTCCCCCACCCACGCCCCGGCAGCGCCGCTCCGCCGCGCCCGCGTTTGCTTGACACCCGCAAGACCGCGACTCTAAATGCGCGCGCCTTCCGGGGCACCGGGGCCGTAGCTCAGATGGGAGAGCGCTGCAATCGCACTGCAGAGGTCAGGGGTTCGATTCCCCTCGGCTCCACCAAT
>JADLGL010000019.1 GCA_020849325.1 Bauldia sp.
GCGTGCACTTCGGCGACCTGGCCGAGAAGCTGGTTCTGCCCGTCATGCTGCACGAAGCGGGCCCGGCCCTGCTGCTTCTCCTTCAGTTCCGCCAGCCGCCGTTCGGCGATGCGAAACGATTCCGCGATCGCGGTCTTGAGATCGGGGGACTGGTACTTCCGCTGGAGATGTTCCGCCTGGGCGACGACGATGTCGGCCCGGCCGGGGATCCCGAGTTCGATATGGACCACGGGGGGAGCATTGTGCGCCGGACGTTCCACCCGCACGCGGGCCGAGACGATCCGGTCGTAAATCTTCTCGAGCTTGCCAACCCGCTCCCTGATGTCGGCTTCCGCCCATTCGGTCGGATCGACGTGGTGGAAAGCAAGCTCGAGTGGCACTTGCATGATGTTCTCCTTCGGTCGTTCACAAAGAGAGAGTGGTCCTCGATTGCGGCGTCCGCAAGGGTCGGAGCGATGGCCCCTCCGCCGATTTTTCCGGCGGTCGCGGAATAAACGCCCGCCGGATCGCATCTCATGTCGTGGAGGCGGATTTTGCCGCCCCGCATCAGAGGAGGTGTCAATGCTTTCGCGTATGCTTCGCACGACGCTTGCCGCCGGCGTCTTCGCCGCGCTCGCCGCCACCGCTTCCGTCGCGCAGACGCCGATGGGGCCGGCCATGACGGCGGTCACGCCCCTCGGGACGATCCTCGTCGCCCCGAACGGGATGACGCTCTACACCTGGGATCGCGACACCGAGCCGAACGTCTCCACCTGCTACAATCAGTGCCTTGCGAACTGGCCGATCTTCGCGGTCGAGGCCGGCGCCACCGCCGCGGGCGACTGGACCATCGTTCAGCGCACCGACGGCACGTCGGTCTGGGCCTACATGGGCAAGCCCCTCTACTTCTTCATCAACGACACGGCCGCCGGCCAGACCAACGGCAACCAGCCCACCGGCACCTGGCACGTGGTTGTGATTCCGTAGCGGCCCGCGACGGGCAGATGATGCGGTCGGCGGCGGTTTTTGCGCCGCCGACCCGTCCTCGGGAGGGCGCGTGGCGATCGACCGCCGCGAACTGGAACGACTGATCCCGGCCCTCCGGCGCTATGCGCGGGGGCTGGCCGGCGCGTCGGTCGCCGACGACCTCGTGCAGGACTGCCTGATGAAGGCGATCGCCCGCGAACGTCAGTTCCGGGGCGAGAATCTCGCGGGCTGGGTGTATGCGATCCTCGTCAACTGCGTGCGCGAGGCGGCGCGGGCGAGCCGCCGCCTGCCCCCGGTCGATCCGCTCGCCGACGTCGCCGATGCCGGGTCGGATCCCGCGAGCCGCATCGGCATCATTGCGGCCCTCGGGGCTCTGGGGCACGAACATCGTGAGGTACTTCTACTCGTCGTGGTCGAAGGTTTCACCTACCAGGAGGCGTCCGAAATCCTCACCGTCCCGATCGGCACGGTGATGTCGCGGCTCGCCCGCGCCCGCGACCAGCTCGCGCAGCGCCTCGACGGCGCGCCCGTCGTGCCGCTCCGGAGGGTCAAGTGAGCGCCGCCGGTCCCGTCCCGCCGATCGGCGACGCCGATCTTGCCGCCTATACCGATGGCCGGCTCCTGCCGGAGCGCGCCGCCGCGGTCGAGGCGTGGCTGGCGCTCCCCGAGAACGCCGGCGAACGGGCCCGCATGGAACGCTGGCGCCGGCAGGATTCGGCCCTCCGCGCCGCATTCGATCCGATCCTGTCCGAGCCGGTGCCGCCGCGTCTCGAAGCCGTGCTCGGCACGACCGCGCCACGCCGCGGCCGCCGCCTCCGCTGGCTGGTTCCGGCGACGATCGCCGCTGCCATCGGCATCGCCGTCGGCCTCGGCGGCGGCAGGGTGCTCTGGTCGCCGCAGCCCGCCCTGGCGCGCGAGCTTGCCGATGTCGGCATGTCGGCGCACGCCGTCTACAGCCGGGAGGTGCGCCACGCGGTCGAGGTCGGGGTCGACGACGAGGCCCACCTCGTTTCGTGGCTGTCGAACCGCCTCGACACGCCGATCGAGCCGCCGGATCTCTCCGCCCGCGGCCTCACCCTCCTCGGCGGCCGCCTCGTGCCGGACGAAGGCCGCCCGGCGGCCCAGCTGATGTACGAGGATGCCAACGGCCAGCGCTATTCGCTCCTCATCGCCCGGACCGACGAGCCGGCGACGACGGCGATGGCCTATGCGTGGGTTCCCGACATCTGCGCTTTCTACTGGGTCGAAGGCACCGTCGGTTACGTCTTCGCCGGGCCGGAGAACCGCTCCCACGTCGAGGAACTCTCGCGGGCGGTGTTGGAGCAGCTGGGGTAGGCACTCGCCCGCGTCGCGCGCCCCGTCTCCGGCGATCGTGAACGTTTTCCGCGCCTGCCGCGCCGCTCCCGTGGTGACGCGGCGGTTCTCCGCCGGTAGGGTGCGCGCCGAGACGGAGGGGTTTCATGTCGCGTATTGCAGGAATGTTGGCCGCGGGTTTCGTGCTCCTGCTGGCAGCCCTCGGCTCCGCCGGGCCCGCTTCGGCCCAGGCGCCGGATGCGACCTGCACCACGCTGACCAACTTCGTCGCGGCGACGCAGCCGAACCTGCCGCAGCCGATCGACGCCACCACCGAGGTCACGGAGCTGGTCGCCGACTGCGACGCCCGTGTCCTCCTCTTCGTCCTTCGCTACACCCTGCCGGCCGACCAGCTGCCGCCGACCGCGTTCGAGGACGCGCGGAGCGCCTTCCTCATCGGCGCCTGCCAGCAGGGCATCGCCGCCGACACCGGCTGGACCCTTGCCGGTGAGTTCCGCGCGCCCGACGGCACCGCGACCGCGCGCTTCGACACCACCGCCGCGGACTGTACCGCGGTCGCCGCCGCGGCCCCCGGCCAGCTCGCCGAATACGTCGCCAATGTCGCTGCCGCGTTCCCCGCGCCACTCGTCATGGACGACACCCTCGAAATCGCCGCCGCGCGGGCCGACGGGGCGACCCTCGTCCTCATGGTGCACCTCTCCGGCGCACTTCCGGACGCCGAGACGATCCGCGCCGACCTTGCGGAGCGGCTGGTGCCGGTCCTCTGCACCACCTCCCAGGTGACGGCGCTGTTCCGCGTCGGGGCGGGCCTCGGCATCACGGTCGTCGACGACGCCGGCCGCGAGGCGCTCAGCTTCCCGCTCGACGGGCCGACCTGCGAAGCCCTCCTCGCCTTCGCCGGGCCGCAGCCGGAGGTCGACGCCGCCGCGCTTGCCGCACTCTGCACGAACGCCGATGCCGTCGTCGCCGACATGCAGGCGGCGCTGCCGCTCGTCAACGACGACGGCACCGAGACGGTCGCGGTCGCCTTCGACTGCCCCTCGGGCACCCTCACGCTTTCGGCGGTGTTCACCGGCCCGGTCGATCTCTTCGCCGGGCCCGCGCTCGCCGATCGCGAGGCATTCCACGACGTCCAGCACTGCGCCCTCGACGCGCTCGCGCCGGGTCTCGGCGTCGCGGTCGTGACCGAGGTGCGCGGCGCCGACGGCGCGCTCCTGGCGACCCTCACCACCACGCCGCCGGAATGCGACTTCATCACGCCGGCGATGGTCGCCGACGCGCTGCCGCGGCTGTCGCCGGATGCGCTCGCTGCCGAACTCGCCGAGATCGTCGCCATCAACACGCCGGGGCTGCCGGCGCGGATCAGCGACACGCTGTCGCTCGTCGGCATGTTCAACGGGCCGGCGGTGCTGGTGGTGTTCTACCAGCTCGAGGGCACGCTCGTGCCCGAACAGATCACGGCGTTCGCGGAGCGGGTGCGGACGCAGATCCTTTCGGCGGACTGTGCCGATCCGAACCAGCTCCAGTTGCTGCGCGCCGGCGCCAGCTTCGCGTACCGGTACAGCGATCCCAACCAGAACGCGCTGTTCACGGTCACCATCGCCGGCGCCGACTGCGGCATCCGGTAGCCGCGCTGGAGGCGATCCGTTGAAGCCGGATCGCGCTCGTCGCCTTGTTCCTTGATGGGGCATGGTCTTTTCGAGGAACCGGCAGTCGCTTCGTCGGATCATGCTCCCGGACCGCGCCGGCCTCCGTGACCCTGCGGACCTCGACGCGTTCCTGCCGCGCCGCTAGCCTCGCCGCGCCATGACCGCCGCCCTGTCGCCCGACCTGATCGCCCGCTTCGCTGCCATCGTCGGAGCCGCGAACGCCGTTACCGCGCCCGATGCGATCCGGCCCTATCTCGCCGAACGGCGGGGTGCCTTCCCCGGCGCGACCCCGCTGGTGCTGCGGCCGAAGAGCGTGGCGGAAGTATCTGCGATCCTCGCCCTTGCCGACGAAACCGGCACCGGCATCGTCCCGCAGGGCGGCAATACCGGGCTCGTCGGCGCCCAGGTGCCGGACGCGTCGAACCGCGAGATCATCGTGACGCTCGACCGGATGAACGCCATCCGCTCGGTCGACCCCGACAACGACACCATCACCGTCGAGGCGGGCGTGTGCCTCGCATGCGTCAAGCGTGCCGCCGAGAAGGCCGGGCGGCTCTTCCCGCTTTCGCTCGCCTCGCAGGAGACCGCGCAGATCGGCGGCAACATCTCCTCGAACGCCGGCGGCACCGCCGTGCTCGCCTATGGCAACACCCGCGACCTCGTTCTCGGCCTCGAAGTGGTGCTGGCCGGCGGCGAGGTGATCGATGGCCTCCGGGCGCTCCGGAAGGACAATTCGGGCTACGACCTGAAACACCTCTTCATCGGCGCCGAAGGAACGCTCGGCATCGTCACGGCCGCGACGCTGAAACTCTTTCCGATCCCGCGCGGCGTCGCCACCGCCTATGTCGGCGTCGCGAGCCCGGAAGATGCTCTCGCGCTGTTTCACATCGCCCGGTCCATCGCGGGCCTCGAGCTCACCTCGTTCGAGTTCATGCCGCGCATCGCGCTCGACTTCTGCCTCCGCCACCTCGACGGGGCGACCGACCCGCTGCCCGCGCCGCATCCCTGGTACGTCCTCGCCGAGGTCAGCTCCGGCCGCTCGGCGGCGGCCGCGCGGGCCGACATCGAGGCGATTCTCGGCGAAGGCCGCTCGGCGGGGCTCGTGCGCGACGATCGCATCGCGGGCTCGGCGGAGGAGGCCGCCGCCATCTGGCGCCTCCGTTATTCCATTTCCGACGTGCAGCGCCCCGAGGGCGTGTCGCTGAAGCACGACGTCGCGGTGCCGATCCGCGACGTGCCCGCCTTCCTCGAGGCGGCGACGGCCGCCGTGCGCGCCATCGTGCCGGATTGCCGGCCGGTGCCGTTCGGCCATCTCGGCGACGGCAACGTCCATTTCAATGTCAGCCAGCCAGTGGGCGAAGCCGCGGTCTTCAGGGCCGCGGCACGAACCATCACCGCCGCCATCCACGAGGTCGCCGCGACCTTCCGCGGCTCGATCGCGGCGGAGCACGGCATCGGCCAGATGAAGCGGACGCTCCTCCCCTTCGTGCGGAGCGGCGTCGAGCTCGCCACGATGCGCAAGCTCAAGGCGGCGCTCGACCCGAAGGGCATCATGAACCCCGGCAAGATTCTCTGAACCATCCGTGGTGAGGGAGCGCTAACCCTCTCGGAGATCATTCAAATTTAACCGCGTCCTTTAAGGCGATTCCGACCTTGATCGCGCATTCTCCAGCCATCCGAGGAGCGGCAAACGCCCCGGAGCACAAGGCCCGGTCAACGGGCCGTGGAGGCGAGATTGAGGCGTCAGGCACTCCGCGGCGAGGTCATCGCCGACATGTCCGGTCCGGCCCCGCGGCCGGACCCCTACCGCCTCCCGGCGAGCTTCGTCGCAGCGATCCGCGGCGGGGCGCCGGGAGCGACGGCCAAGGTGGTCATCGACGGCGAGCGCGTGACGATGGCGGCCGGCGGCCGCACCGTGACGCTGCCCGTCCGGCACTATCGCGGCGTCGCCGTCCGCATGGAGGCGCGCGAGGAGGATGCCGGCATCCTCACCGTGATCCTCGAACTCAACCACGCCGACCCGCGCCTGTCGGTGACGCTGGCTGAAGCCGAAGATCCCGGCGACATCGTCGCCGACTGGCAGGCCTGGGCCCGCTCGCTCGCCATGCCGATGTACGTCGTCGAGGCCGACGGCTCGCTCACCGAGCCGATCCCGCACGCGGGCGCCGTCACCATCGCCACCCCCGCTCCCCGCCGCCGCCACTCCTTCTTCGCCGCCCGCCGCCCCCGCTTCCTCGCCCGACGCAAAACCGGCTGGGACCGTGGGGTGGAGCAGGTAAGCGGCGAGGAGATCATCGCGCGGAGCTGAGCGCTCAGCCTTTCCACTATCTCCGCTCATCCCCGCGAAGGCGGGGACCCATCCAAAGAAGAATTGTCAGGCCCGAACGGCCTGGCTTTACTGTGAAGAGGGATGGATTCCCGCCTTCGCGGGAACGATCGGTTCTTGCTGTTGGCCGTAGCCGGCACCGCTAGAGCATGATCCGAAGAAGTGGCTGCCGGTCCTTCGACAAAGATCATGCTCCATCAAGGAACTAGGCGACGAGCGTGACCCGACTTCAACGGATCGCGCTCTAGGCCGAAACCACAGCGCTCCCCAGCAATCCCGCCAGCAGCACCAGTCCGAACCCCCGGTTCGACTTGAACAGCCGCAGCGCCAGCGCACCGTCCGCGAGATCGATCCGCGCCACCTGCCAGCCGAGTTGCGCCGCGCCGGCCGCAAGCCCCACCCACGCCGGCCACGCGACACCAGCCGACGCCAGCGCGCCCGCCCACAGCACCACCGCGATCGCGTAGCACGCCGCCACCGCCGCCTTCGTCCGCGCCCCGAACAGGAGCGCACTCGAGCGGACGCCGATCAGGGCGTCGTCCTCCTTGTCCTGCAGCGCGTAGATCGTGTCGTAGCCGACCGTCCACGCCACGCCGCCGAGATAGAGAAGCACCGGCGCAAGGCCCAGCGAGCCCGTCGCCGCCGTCCACCCCACCAGCGCCCCCCACGAGAAGGCAAGGCCGAGGCCGAGCTGCGGCAGGTCCGTCACCCGCTTCAGGAAGGGATAGAGCGCCACGACCGCGAGCGAGCCGACGCCGAGCGCGATCGTGAGCCCGTTGAACTGGAGCAGCACAGCGAGCCCGACGATCGCCTGCAGCGCGAGGAACGCCGCCGCCTGCCGCGCCGTCACCCGGCCCGAGGGGATCGGTCGGCTCCGCGTTCGCGCGACCTTCGCATCGAGATCGCGGTCGACGATGTCGTTGAACGTGCAGCCGGCGCCGCGCATCGCGATCGCGCCGACGAGGAAGAGGACGGCGTGCCACGGATCGGGATACGCCCGGCCGAGGCTGTCCGCCGCGAGCGTCGCCGCCCACCAGCAGGGCAGGAGGAGGAGCCACCAGCCGATCGGCCGGTCCCACCGCGCGAGCCGCGCATAGGGCCGCAGCGCCGCCGGCAGGTAGCGGTCGGAGAGATTGCCGCGCGCGGCATCGGCCACGCGGTCGTCGGCGGGCGGTCGCGGAGGCGTCGCAGGCGGTTCGGATCGGGTTTCCTGCATCGCTCTCGACAGGGGATTGGCCGCGTGGAACTTCTACGGCCGTCCGGAGGGGACCGCCATGACGATCGAAACCTACCTCGCCTTCATCGCGGCGAGCCTCGCCATCACCATCGTGCCCGGTCCGACCGTGACGCTGATCGTCGCCAACAGCCTCACCTACGGCACGATGGCCGGCCTCAAGAACGTCCTCGGCGGCCAGATCGGCGTCGCGATCCTCATCGCGATCCTCGCGGTCGGCCTCGCTTCGGTGCTGGCGGTGATCGAGCCCGTGTTTTTCTGGCTGAAACTCGCCGGCGCGGTCTACCTCGCCTGGCTCGGCCTGAAGCTGATCCTCTGGCCGCCCGATTTCAGCCCCGGCAACCCGCCTGCGCCGCCCCGCGGCGGCTTCATGCTGCAGGGGTTTCTCGTGATCATGTCGAACCCGAAAGTGCTCCTGGTGTTCGGCGCCTTCATCCCGCAATTCGTCGACCCGGCGAAGGGGACGGCGCTGCAGGTGCTCCTCCTCGGCGGCACGTTCTTCGTCATCGGCTCGCTCACCGACAGCCTCTACGCGGTCCTTCTCGGCCGGGCGGGGCGCTACCTGTCGCAGACGCGCGTGCGGCTCATGGCGCGCTTCTCGGGGACCTTCCTCCTCGGCGGCGCGGTCTGGCTTGCGCTGAAACGCTGACTCGACACGCCGTCCCGCGAGGTCTAAGCGGCGCCACCGGAATTCGGGCACCGTCAATGCATGTTCTTCTGATCGGATCGGGTGGGCGTGAGCACGCGCTTGCCTGGAAGCTCCGCCGCTCGCCGCTGGTTTCGCGCCTCACCGCCGCGCCCGGCAATCCCGGCATCGCCGCCGAGGCGGAACTCGTTGCCCTCGATCCGGCCGACCATGCCGCCGTCGTCGCGTTCTGCCGCGATCACGGCGTCGGCCTCGTCGTCGTCGGGCCGGAACAGCCGCTCGTCGCCGGCATCGCCGATGCGCTCGCCGCCGCCGGGATCCCCGTCTTCGGCCCGAGCCGGGCCGCCGCCCGCCTCGAAGGGTCGAAGGGTTTCACGAAGGATCTCTGCGCCGAGGCCGGCATCCCGACCGCGGCCTATGGCCGCTTCCGTGACGCCGCCGGAGCGAAAGCTCACGTCGCCCGCACCGGCGCGCCCATCGTCGTGAAGGCCGACGGCCTCGCGGCGGGGAAGGGGGTGGTCGTCGCCACAACGGTCGAGGCGGCGAACGCCGCGATCGACGCCTGCTTCTCCGGCGATTTCGGCGCCGCGGGCGCGGAGGTCGTTGTCGAGGAATTCCTCACCGGCACCGAGGCGAGCCTTTTTGCGCTCGCCGACGGCGAGACCGCCATCCCGTTCGGCACCGCGCAGGACTACAAGCGCGCCTTCGATGGCGACACCGGCCCGAACACGGGCGGCATGGGCGCGATCTCGCCCGCCCCGGCGCTGTCCGCAGCGCTGGTCGATGAAGCGATGGCGACGATCGTGCTGCCGACGGTGCGCGCCATGAAGGCCCGCGGCACACCGTTCCGCGGTGTCCTCTATGCCGGCCTGATGGTGGGGCCGAAGGGGCCGCAACTCATCGAGTACAACGTCCGCTTCGGCGACCCGGAATGCCAGGTGCTGATGCGCCGCCTCGAATCCGACCTCGCCGCAATCCTCCTCGCGGTCGCCACCGGCCGCCTTGCGGAGGTTGCCGCCGCGTGGTCGCCCGAACCGGCCATCGCCGTCGTGTTGGCCTCGAAAGGCTATCCCGGCCCGTTCGCGAAGGACACGCCCATCCGCCGCGTTCCGCCCTCGTCCGAGGGGGTCGTCGTCTTCCACGCCGGCACCGCGCTGAAGGACGGTGCCCTCGTCGCCACCGGCGGCCGCGTGCTCAACGTCACCGCGCGCGCCGAAAGCGTGGCGGCCGTCCGCGCCGATGCCTATGACGCCGTCCGCGCCGTGGACTGGCCCGGCGGCTTCTGGCGCTCGGACATCGGGAAAGCGGGCTAGACTGGCCTGCGCCGGCTCTGCCGCAGACGGTGAACAGTCTGTTGGTGCAGGGGTCACGCATACGCCACCCCGATTGTTCCACCCAGCGCGAGGAGGAATGAGGCTTGTCTCGGCCTTCGTTCTCCCTCCTCCCGTGTGGGGAGGGTTGGGGTGGGGACTTCGGCCTTCCAGCCAATTCGGCCGTGCCGGGCATGCCGGCCGCAAGTCCCCCTCCCGGCCTCCCACAAGGGAAGGTGAAGAAAGAGGGAGGCCGTCCGCCCGTCGGCGCCGTGTTTTTGACCGCGCTCTTTCGCTGGGATGAGCGGATCAAGGCGGCAAGGGCCTGCGAAACCCGCGCCGTTCGATCCCGGCGCCAGCCCCTCCGGCCGGCGCCTGCGAGACTATATCTTGTCTTCGATCATCGCCCGCGGCGCGTTCGACTGGATCGATTCGATCGCATTCTTGGCCGACGCCTTGGCGGTATATCCATCCGACGAGCACATCACTTCGCCGTTGGAGGCGCGGAAGCGCCAGTAAAAGAGGTTGTCCTGCCCTTTTACGATCTCGAACTTGTAGGCCACGGTCTCTCCCTCCATGTCAGGCCGTAGTCGTGTCACTAAAACTAACATCGCCCCGAACGGGTTTGAACCCCGCCGATCAAAAAAACCTACCCGACCGGGTAGGAACCTCCACCGGGTGCGGCGCTCGAAACGAGCCGAACTGCTTGACGTGTCAGGCTGCAATCGTCCGTGTGCGCCGGCCGTCCGGAACGGATTGTCGCAGGGGCGGGCGCAGGCCGGCGGCGGCGGCTTGAGCGTGGCGCAAGGCTTGGCTAGGCTTGCCGCGGGGCGGAAGTCATTGGGTAATCATCGCCCCGGCGGTCGGCTGGCCGATCGCGAAGTGCCCGTCAGTAAGCGTATCGGAGGCACGATGAACGCCCCACAGCGGACCAACAATCTCGACGCCTACTGGATGCCGTTCACGGCGAACCGGCAGTTCAAGTCCGCCCCGCGCATGCTCGTCGGGGCCGAAGGCATGTACTACCGGTCCGACGACGGCCGGACGATCCTCGACGGCACCAGCGGCCTGTGGTGCTGCAATGCCGGCCACAACCGGCCCAAGATCACCGCCGCGATCCAGAAGCAGGCCGCCGAGCTCGACTACGTGCCTGCCTTCCAGATGGGTCACCCGAAGGTTTTCGAGCTCGCCTCGCGCCTCGCGACGCTGTTTCCCGGCGACCTCGACCGCATCTTCTTCACCAATTCCGGCTCGGAATCGGTGGAGTCGGCGCTCAAGATCGCCAACGCATACCATCGCGTCCGCGGCGAGGGGACGCGCTATCGCTGGATCGGCCGCGAGCGCGCCTATCACGGCGTCAACTATGGCGGCATGAGCGTCGGCGGCATCGGCGGCAACCGGAAATCCTTCGGTCCGCTGATGACGGGCGTCGACCACCTCCGCCACACCCACGACCTCGCCCGCAACGCCTTCACGAAGGGCCTGCCGGAGCACGGCGCGGAACTCGCCGACGAGCTCGAGCGCATCATCGCGCTCCATGATCCGTCGACGATCTCGGCGGTGATCGTCGAGCCGATGGCCGGCTCGACCGGCGTGCTCCTGCCGCCGAAAGGGTATCTGCAGAAACTCCGCGCGATCTGCGACCGCCATGGCATTCTCCTCGTCTTCGACGAGGTCATCACCGGCTTCGGCCGCCTCGGCGCGCCGTTCGCGGTCGACGCCTTCGGCGTGATCCCGGATATGGTGACGATCGCAAAAGGCCTCACCAACGGCGTCATCCCGATGGGCGCCGTCGTCGCGCGCCGCGGCATCTACGATGCCTTCATGGCCGCCGAGACGCCGCGCCATCTGCCGGAACTGCCGCACGGCTACACCTATTCGGGCAACCCGGTCGCCTCCGCAGCCGCGCTCGGCACGCTCGAGACCTATGACGACGAGGGCCTGTTCGAACGCGCCGCCGCGATGGCGCCGGTGTGGGAGGAGGCGCTCCACGGCCTCCGCGGCCTGCCGCACGTCATCGACGTCCGCAACTACGGGCTCGTCGGCGCCGTCGAGCTCGACCCGATCGCCGGCGCCCCGGCGCAGCGCGCGTTCGCCGCCTATCTCGACGCGTTCGCGTCGGGCCTACTCATCCGCACCACCGGCGACATCATCGCCCTGTCGCCGCCCCTCATCATCAGCGAGGACGAGATCGGCCGGCTGACCGACACGCTGCGCGCCGTCCTGCAACGGCTGACCTGAGACGTGCCTGAACCCCGCGCCGACGCCGCGAAGACGGTCTCCAATCTCCGCGTCAACGGCACGCGCCTCTGGTCGAGCCTGATGGTGGTGGCCGGGATCGGCCCCGGTCCGAAGGGCGGCAGTCACCGCCTGACGCTGTCGGAGGACGACAAGGTGGCGCGCGATCTCCTCGTGTCATGGTGCGAGGATCTCGGCTGTGCCATTCGCATCGACAGCGTCGGCAACGTCTTCGCCCGCCGCGCCGGGACCGACGGCACGCTGCCGCCGGTCCTCATCGGCAGCCACCTCGACACCCAGCCGCATGGCGGCCGCTTCGACGGCGTCCTCGGCGTCCTCGGCGCCCTCGAAGTGCTGCGCTCGCTGAACGAGCAGGACATCCGGACGCGGCATCCGGTGGAGCTCGTGAACTGGACCAACGAGGAGGGCTCGCGCTTCGCCCCCGGCCTCGTCGGGTCGGGCGCCTATGCCGGCCTCTACGACGACGACACCGCCTGTGCCTCCCGCGATGCCGACGGCATCAGCTTCGGCGATGCCCTGAAAGCGATCGGCTACCGCGGCCCGACGCCCGCGAAGCATGATGCGCCGCCGCACGCCTATTTCGAGCTCCACATCGAGCAGGGGCCGCTCCTCGAGGATCAGGAGGTCGATGTCGGCGTCGTCACGCAGGTCCAGGGCCTCCGCTGGTTCGACGTCACCTTCACCGGCATGGAAGGCCACGCCGGCACGATCCCGATGAACCAGCGGCGCGACGCCATGATGGGCGCCGCGCGGCTGATGGAGCGCGTCTACGACATCGCGGTCGCCCACGCGCCGGGCGCGGTCGCGACGGTCGGCGCGCTCACGGTGCAGCCGGGTTCGCGGAACGTCATCCCCGGTTCGGTCAATGTGGCGATCGACATGCGGAGCCCGTCGGCCGACGCTCTCGCCGAGATGGAGGTGAAACTCCAGACCGGTGCGACGCTGATCGCCGCGGAGCTCAATCTCGGCGTCGAGGTCCGCGTCCCCATCCGCGTCGCGCCGGTCGCCTTCGACGTGAAGCTCGTGAACACCGTCCGCCGCGCGGCCGGGCAGCTCGGCTACCGCCACCGCAACATCGTCTCCGGCGCCCTCCACGACGCCTGTCACATGGCCGCGATCGCGCCGGCGGCGATGATCTTCTCGCCCTGCGTGAAGGGGATCAGCCACAACGAAGCCGAGGACATGCGGCCGGAGTGGGCGACAGCCGGTGCCAATGTCCTCTATCACGCAGTCCTCGAAACCGCCGGCGTCGTCGCGTCCTGACGCCCCCAAAGCCGCCTGGAAACCCGTGCCGCAACTCGACCACACCCAGCATTCCGATTTCGCGCTGATCGAGGCGATGATCCCCGCCGTCATCGAGGCGGGCGAGACGATCCTCGCCATCCGCGCCGCCGGCAACACGGTCGAGACCAAAGCCGACAATTCCCCCGTCACCCGCGCGGACCGCGCCGCCGAGGCGATCCTTCTCAGGGCGCTCAGGGCGCTCGCGCCCGAGCTGCCCGTCGTCGCCGAGGAGGAAGTCTCGGCCGGCCGCGTGCCCGAGGTGGCCGATGCCTTCGTCGCGGTCGACGCCCTCGACGGCACCAAGGATTTCCTCAAGGGCGGCGACGATTTCACCGTCAATGTCGGCCTCGTCCGTGCCGGCGCTGCGGTGGCGGGCGTCGTCTTCGCGCCGGCCCGCGCGCTCCTGTGGTACGGCTCGGTCGGCAACGGCGCCTGGAAGATCCGCACCGGCGACCCGGCGCAGGAACCGCAGCCGATTGCCGTCCGCCAGCCGCCCGAGACGCTCGACATCGTCGCCTCGAAGTCGCACCGGACGCCCGAGACCGACGAGTTCATCGCAAAATTCCCCGGCAGCCGGCTCGTCGCCGCGGGCTCGTCGCTGAAGCTCGTCGCCGTCGCCGAGGGCGAAGCCGACCTCTATCCGCGCCTCGCCACCACCTCGCAGTGGGACATCGCCGCCGGCAACGCCATCCTCACCGCCGCCGGCGGCCGCGTCCTCGCTCTCGACGGCAATCTCATCGGCTACGGCGCCGGCAAAGGCCCCGTCGGCCCGCACCCGTTCCTGAACCACTGGTTCGTTGCGACGGGCCCGGTCGATCCGTTCGCGGGGTAGGAGCGTCGCCACCCGATCAATAACGGCAATAGTTGAACGACAGCGCTGCGCCCCATCCCGCGAAAACCTGTTCCTGCGGGCAGTGGATCGGCGCAACGATCGGCCGGATTGTGGGGCGGGTGCGGATCGTTCGTGCTTGAGCGCGGGGCGGCGTCGCCATAGGTTCCGCGCCGCACCGGAGCACGACCGTCCGCATGAATTCCCCGCTCACGCATCTCCAGCGGCTGGAAGCCGAGTCGATTTTCATCATCCGCGAGGTCGCCGCGACCTTCGCGAAGCCGGTGATGATGTATTCGATCGGCAAGGACTCGTCGGTAATGCTCCATCTGGCGCGGAAGGCGTTCTACCCCGCCCCGCCGCCGTTTCCGCTCCTCCACATCGACACGACGTGGAAGTTCCGGGACATGATCAGGTTCCGCGACGAGACGGCGAAGAAGTACGGCTTCGACCTCCTCGTCCACACCAACGAGGAAGGGCGGGCGCAGGGGATCAACCCGTTCGACCAGGGCTCGAACCTCTACACCCGCATCATGAAGACGGACGCGCTGAAGCAGGCGCTGACGAAGTTCGGCTTCGACGCGGCCTTCGGCGGCGCCCGGCGCGACGAGGAAAAGAGCCGCGCGAAGGAGCGCGTGTTCTCGTTCCGCAACCAGAACCACGCCTGGGACCCGAAGAACCAGCGGCCGGAGCTCTGGTCGCTCTACAACACGCGCATCGCGCCGGGTGAATCGATCCGCGTCTTCCCGATCTCGAACTGGACCGAGCTCGACATCTGGCAATACATCCTCGCCGAGAAGATCGACATCGTGCCGCTCTACTACGCCGCCGAGCGCCCCGTGGTGGAGCGTTCCGGCCAGTGGATCATGGTCGATGACGCGCGCATGCGGCTGAAGCCCGGCGAGGCGCCGCAGCAGCGCATGGTGCGGTTCCGCACCCTCGGCTGCTATCCGCTGACGGCCGCGATCGATTCGCCGGCGACGACGCTGGAAGAGATCGTCGCCGAGATGCTGCTCGCCCGCACGTCGGAGCGGCAGGGACGGCTCATCGACCACGACGAGAGCGGTTCGATGGAGAAGAAGAAGCGCGAGGGGTACTTCTAGTGGAGGGCACCGTCGCATTCGACCGCGCTGCGGTCGAAAGGCTTCTTTCCGGCACCGAGGACCAGTCGCTCCTCCGCTTCCTCACCTGCGGTTCGGTGGACGACGGCAAGTCGACGCTCATCGGCCGCCTCCTCCACGATTCGAAGCGCCTGTTCGAGGATCAGCTCCTCACGCTCGAGCGGGACTCGCGGAAGTGGGGCACCACCGGCGGCGACATCGACTTCGCCCTCCTCGTCGACGGCCTCGAGGCCGAGCGCGAGCAGGGCATCACCATCGACGTCGCCTACCGCTTCTTCGCGACCGACCGGCGGAAATTCATCGTCGCCGATACCCCCGGCCACGAGCAGTACACCCGCAACATGGCCACCGGCGCCTCGACGGCCGACCTTGCCGTGCTGCTGGTCGATTCCCGTCAGGGCATCCTCACCCAGACGCGCCGCCACGCCTACATCGTCTCGCTGCTGGGCATCCGCCACGTCGTGCTGGCGGTGAACAAGATCGACCTCGTCGACTATTCGGAGGCCCGCTTCGACGAGATCGTCGCCGCCTTCGAGGAACTCACCGCCGAGCTCGGCTTCGCCACCAAGGTCGCGATCCCGCTCTCCGCCCGCTTCGGCGACAACGTCATCGCGCCGAGCCCGAACCTCTCCTGGTACAGGGGCCCCGCGCTCCTCGACTACCTCGAGACGATCGACGTCACGGCCGACGAGGCCGGAAAACCGTTCCGCTTCCCGGTCCAGTGGGTGAGCCGGCCGAACCACGATTTCCGCGGCTATGCCGGCACCGTTGCCGGCGGCTCGATCGCCGTCGGCGACGAGATCGCCGTCGCGGCTTCCGGCCAGAAGGCGAAGGTCGCCCGCCTCGTCACGATGGATGGCGATCTTCCGGACGCGTCGGTCCATCAGGCAGTGACGATCACCCTCGACCGCGAGGTCGATGCCTCGCGCGGCGACATCCTCGTTGCCGCCGACGGCCGGCCGCAGGTGTCCGACCAGATCGCCGCCCACATCATCTGGATGAGCGACGAGGCGCTGCTGCCCGGCCGCCCGTATCTCCTCAAGACGGCGACCCGCACCGTCGGCGCGACGGTGAGCGAACTGAAGCACCGCGTCGACGTCCAGTCCTTCCAGCCGCTGGCGGCGAAGACGCTGAACCTCAACGACATCGGCGTCGCGAACCTCTCGCTCGCCGAGCCGATCGCCTTCGACCCCTATGACGACAACCGGACCACCGGCTCGTTCATCCTCATCGACCGCTTCTCCAACGCGACCGCCGCCGCCGGCATGTTCCGCTTCGGCCTTCGCCGCGCGACGAACATCCACCGCCAGGCGCTCACCGTCGACAAATCGGCCCGCGCCGACGCCAAGGGCCAGAAGCCGGCGATCCTCTGGTTCACCGGCCTCTCGGGCGCCGGCAAGTCGACGGTCGCGAACCTCGTCGAGGAGAAGCTGCACCTCATGGGGTGCCACACCTATCTCCTCGACGGCGACAACATCCGCCACGGCCTCAACCGCGACCTCGGCTTCACCGACGCCGACCGCGTCGAGAACATCCGCCGCGTCGGCGAGGTGGCAAAGCTCTTCGTCGATGCCGGGACGATCGTCCTCGTCTCGTTCATCTCGCCCTTCCGCTCCGAGCGCGCGATGGCGCGCGAGCTGGTGGGCGAGGGCGAGTTCATCGAGGTGTTCGTCGACGTTCCGCTCGCCGTCGCCGAAAGCCGCGACCCGAAAGGCCTCTACAAGAAGGCTCGCGAAGGCGGCATCAAGAATTTCACCGGCATCGACAGCCCCTACGAGCCGCCGACCGCCCCCGACATCCACCTCGACGCCGCCGCCGAGGCACCGGACGCGCTGGCGGAGCGCGTTCTGGCGTATCTCGTCTCGCGCGGCTACGCCGGGTCGCACCGGCGGTAGGGGGGGCGCTGGAGCGTGATCCGTTGAGGCCGGATCACGCCCGGCGGATACTGGTGAGCCGCGACGACACGTCTAGTAAGCGCCCATGATGGAATCGAATCCCGTCGGGTCGGACATGGCGAGGAGAACGGCGAGCAGCATCGTGCCTCGCAGGTCCGGTGGAAGGTCCCACAGGGCCTCGAAGACCAGCGCCATCGCCACGCAAATATCGGCGGCCGCCATCTCCTCCATGCCGCGGCGTTCTTCGAACGCGCGCAGTACCCCCTCGGCTCCGGGGGTCGACATCCGCTCCGTGAAAGCCGTCCGGTAGGCGTCGGCGGCTTCAGCGAGCGCCGGCCCGGGCGCCAGCGGTCGCGCCTCGGGAAAACCGCGGATCTCGGCAAGAGCCGCCTCGGCATACAGGGCGACGAAGCGGAACAAGGCCGCGTCGCGCTCGGGGTCGAGGGTCGACATTGCTGTCGTGACCATCTGGATGAACGGCGCGAGTTCCTCTTCGCCCGGCCCGGCGTCACCGGCAGCGGCGAAGATGCCCATCGAAGCGCAGAACTGAGGACTGTTCTCGCGGAGCCAGTCCAGGACGTCGACAATCGACCGGACGAAGGACTCGGTCTTCTTCTGCGATAGACGGCTCGCGCCGGGGAAGGCCGTATCAGCCAGACCGGCGAAGGAGATCAGCGCCTGCTCCTCGGTGAGTCCCATCGCCAGGAACTCGGGCATGCGGCGTACGACATAGGGAACGAAAGCCGGATCGGCGAGCACGGGAAGGTACGACCTCTCCGTAGCGTCCCAAAGCGCATCGGGCATCGGCCCGTACGCCTCCATGAGCGCCCGGAACTCCTCGGGGTTCTGCAGGAGGTTGGCGAAATACGCATCGACGCGGGCCTCCATGCCCGCCTCCTGCGACCATGCCGGCGTGGTGAACGCCAGTCCGGCCCACAGTGCTGCAAGAGCCGCAACAAGCCTGAATTTCATCGGCAGTTTCCCCCTCCACCGTGCGACGACGCTAGCAGAGCGCCACGACGGGTTGAAGGCACGCGCCGGCGAGACAAGGCAAGGCGCGACGACGACTGGAAGGCGAAGCCTACCCCGTGACGTCCATCACGATCCGCCTGATGTCGACCGCCGTCCCGTCGCCGGGCACGCCCGGTGCGATGAGGAGGGCGTCGCCATTGGGGCTCGGGACGCCGGTCGGGATCGTCCACACCGCGTCGACGATCGCGAACTCGCCGGTGACGGTCACCGTCCGCCATTCGAGGAGGGCGTTGCCGCGGAGATAGGCGAGGCGGAGCGTGGTTGCGGGGCGGCCGGGCGTGCCGCGGACGTCGAGCTGGATGCGGACGCTCCGGCCCTCGATGCCGGTGGAGATGCCGGGGCCGATCGCCGCCCGTGCCGCGCCCGACGCCGACGACACCACGCGGACGAGCCCGCCGGCGGTGTCGGCATCGAAGTTCGCGGGGGCGTCGGGCCCGGTCTGGAACACCATCGGGTCGGTGCCGCCGAAGAGCACGATGCCCTGCTCGCCGGTGGTGCCGTCATCGGTCCCGTCCGATCCGAAGAGGCCGGGCAGGATGAGGACGGCGGCCACTGCGACCACGACCACGATCGCGGCGATGACCGCATATCCGAACAGCCGGCCGCCATACCGGTTCTCGGGCACCACGCGGCGTCCTTCCGGCGGCGCATTCCGCGTCGGCAGGGGCGGCGGCAGGCGGCGCCGCTGCGGCGGCCCGTCCATCGCTTCGGCGAACAGGGGATCGCTCCGCACCGGGCCGGCGCCTTCGGCCGGCTCGTCGAGGTCGGCGCCGAGATAGCGGACGGCGCGGTTCGCAGCCGGGGCGAGGCCGTGCTGCTCGCCGGCCGGCGCGTCCGACGGAGAAGGGGGCGGCGGCAGGCGCGGGCGGACGCCGCGTTGCGGGCCGGTGCGCGCCGGTGCCGTCTCGGCCGGCGGCGGAGGCGGTGCGTCGCGACGGCCGCGGGGAGCGGCCGGGCGAATGGTCTCCTCGTCGTCCTCGGGCAGCAAGGGCGCGTCCGGCGCGGTGGGGCGCACCGGGCGGGGCGGCGGCGTCCGCTGCGGTCGGCCGTCGGCGCGGACCGGGGCCGGAGCTGGCGTGGGCCGAACCGGGCGAATTGGATTATCCGCGCCTCCGCGCGCGGCCGGACGGGCCGCCGCCGGCGAAGGCTCGGGGGTCCGCTCGGGCGCCCTGCGGGCGGACGGGGCCGGTTCCGGCCGCGCCGCGTGGGCGTCGTCGCGTAACGCCCGCAGCGGCCGCGGCGGCTCCTCCGCGAAAACCTCCTCGCGCTCGACGATGGCGATGCTGCGGACCGAGGTTCGGCGCTGGACGGGTGCGGGCAGGCTCCGCGGCGCGTCCTCGAACGCAGGCTGGACGCGTGTGCCGACGTCGTCGTCGGCCGCGGCCGACTCCGGAACGGCGCCGTCCGGCGGCTCGCGCCTGCTCCGGCGCAGGAGCCGTCCCGGCGACAGCGAGCGGAGACGTGCCGTCACCGCTCCGAACCGGCCGCCGCCCGTTTCGGGCAGCGGATCGGCATCGTCGTAGGCTTCGGCCGTGCCGGCATCCCACTGCCCCTCCTCGTAGAAGGGCGATTCGTCGGCCGGCTCGTTCTCGGCGGCGATCCACTCCGGCGTCGCGGCCGAGCCGTGGCTACGCACCGTCTCCTCGACCAGCGCCATCTGGAGACGCCGGTCCCACTCGGAATCGGGGCGTGCCTGAAGGTCCGGCGGGGGCGCCGCCGGACGGACCGGAGGCGGACGGACCGGCTCTTCCGGATCGTGCCACTGCGCCGTGGATTCGTCCCAGGCAAGGTCGATCGCCGAGCCCCACATCGTGCTGGGGCCGGCGGTCCCGGCGGCCTCGGGCTCGTCGAAGTCCGGGGCCGGCGTCGCCGCCGCCTGCCAGCGCGGTTCGGCCGGAAGCGGCTGATACTCCTCGGCCCCATAGGCTTCGGCCGCTTCGGGCTCGACCGGCGCGTAGTCCTCCGCCACGTCCTCTTCCGGCTCGAAATCCTCCGGCTCGTATTCGTCCGGCAGGTAGGCGTCGGGGTCGTCCGCGGCAGGCTCCTCGACGTATTCCACCGCCTCGGCTTCCGCGTAGTCCCCGGTGACGTCGGCTTCCGCCTCCGGCTCGCCGCGCTCGTCGTCGAAGAGGAAGGTCTCCTCCTCGAGGATAGGCTCGTCGTCCGCGGCGAAATCGTCAGGCTCGCCGGCATGGTCCCGATCCGCGCCGGGTTCCGGCGCGAGGGCCGGCGTCAGCGGCTCGTAGGGCAGTTCGTCGAACACGTCGTCGGCCGCGGCGAACGAGGCGGCGATCTCGTCCTCGATCCGCGTCACCGCGCCGTCGAAGGCGACGAGCCGCGACCGGAACTCGGTGTCCTTGAGGCGCGGACGGTGGGCGTCGAGCTTCCGGACGATCACCGCCCGCAGGCGGTCGTAGATCTCCTGGCGCTGCTCCTCGTCCGGCGCATCGGCGCGGTCGAGCGACCTGCGGAGGACGGTGTAGAAATCAGACATGACGCTCCGCGTCGACAGACTGCTGCCCTGTCACCCGGACTGATCTCCAACGCTCCCCGGCCCCGCGGCCTGCCGCGTTCTAGCACGCCGCCTGCCGATCGCGCGCCCCTGCGATCGTTCGACCAGAGGCATGCAAGCCGGCTTATATGTGGCGGCGGCCGAGAAGTCGCGGACATTGCTCGGCGCCCGGCGTGCCGGCGCCGGGCGGTTGTTGGAACTGTCGCATCGCGCCCGTAGGATCGACGGTCGAGCAGTTGCGCGCAGCGAGGGATTCGCCATGGCCGAACCGAGCGCCACGCCGCGGCGTGAAGGGCCGCTGCGCCGCCTGTGGCGGCGCGGGGCGGTGGTGCTCGTCGCCGCCGCCGTCCTTGCGATCCTCGGCATCGCCGGCCTCGTCTCCGTCACCGGCGCGCTGATCCTCCTTGGCTCCACCGCCCTCGCAATGGCGCTCCTGCCGCTCGAAGCGCCGCCGGAAGACATGGTGGCCGATCGCGGCAGCGCGACGCGCGAACCGGTGCCGCGCGGCACCCGCGCCGTCGCGGCGTCCCTGCCCGACCCGTGCTTCATCCTCGGCCGCGACGGCCAGGTCCGCTTCGCCAATGACCGCGCCATCGCCTCCTTCGGCATCACCGAAGGCGAGTTCCTCCTCTTCCGCCTCCGCCAGCCGGAACTCCTCGCCGCCTTCGACAAGGTGGTGAAGGGCGGCGGCGCGCAGCAGGTGCGCTTCGAGGAACGGGTGCCGACCGAGCGTTCCTTCTCCGCCTGGTTTGCCGCGCTCGACGATCCCGCGGCGCCGGAGAGCATTCTCCTCGTCCTCGACGACCTCACCTCGTTCCAGGCGACGGAGCGGATGCGCGTCGATTTCGTCGCCAATGCGAGCCACGAGCTCCGGACGCCGCTCGCGTCCCTTGCCGGCTTCGTCGAGACGCTCCAGGGCCCGGCCCGGCACGATCCGGTCGCGCAGGCGCGCTTCCTCGGCATCATGCACGAGCAGGCGACGCGGATGAGCCGGCTTATCGACGACCTCCTCTCGCTCTCCCGCGTCGAGCTGCGGGCGCATCTCCGTCCGCGCGGCCGCGCCGACCTCATCGCCGTGCTCCGCCACGTCGTCGACACCATGACGCCGCTCGCCGCCGACCTCGGCGTCGCCATCGAGGCCGACATCCCCGCCGGCGAGGCGATCGTCATGGGGGACCGCGACGAGCTCATCCAGGTCTTCGACAACCTCGTCGAGAATGCCTGCAAATACGGCCAGTCGGGCGGCCGCGTCGTCATCCGCATGGCCGTGCCCGAGCGGCGCGGCCCGTGCTCGGTCAGCGTCATCGACTTCGGTCCCGGCATTCCCGAGGCGCATTTGCCGCGCCTCACCGAACGCTTCTACCGCGTCGACGACGATCTCAGCCGAAAGCACCGCGGCACCGGCCTCGGCCTTGCGATCGTGAAGCACATCGTCTCGCGCCACCGCGCCCGGCTCGCGATCGAGAGCCGGCCGGGCGCCGGAGCCGAGTTCACGGTGCATTTCCCGGAAGCGGACTATGTCCGCGCGCCGGCGGTCGAAAAAAGCGAGCAGGTTCAGACACCTGCGGTGTCATAGAACTGTAGTCTACCCGTCATAGAACGATTGCAGGCCGCCCCTAGTTTCCGCGTCAGAGAGCCGGGAATGGCAGGCCCGCCGTTACCAGAGGCTCCGCCCCCTGAGGCTTCCTCAGACAGGAGACAGACATGAACCTCAAGACGCTCGGCGTTGCGGCCCTCGCCCTCGCCACCACCTCGACGCTCGCCTTCGCGCAGGCCCGCGACACCATCCAGGTCGCCGGCTCGTCGACCGTCCTTCCCTTCGCCTCGATCGTCGCCGAGGAGTTCGGCAACGCCTTCCCGGCGTTCAACACGCCGGTCGTCGGCTCCGGCGGCACCGGCGGCGGCTTCCGCCAGTTCTGCGAGGGCGTCGGCCCGAACACCATCGACATCGCCAACGCCTCGCGTCCGATCTCGGCCGCCGAGATCGCGACCTGCAATACGAACGGCGTGAACCAGATCCTCGAAGTCCAGTTCGGCTTCGACGGCATCGTCTTCGCCACGTCGACCTCGCAGGGCGATTTCGCCCTCACGCCCCTCCACGTCTTCAAGGCGCTCGCGGCCCAGGTCCCGGTCGACGGCGTGTGGGTCGCGAACCCCTACACCAACTGGAACCAGATCGACCCGGCGCTGCCGGACCAGGCCATCACGCTCGTGATCCCGGCTTCGAACCACGGCACCCGCGAGGTCTTCCAGACCCGCGTCATCGACGCCGGCTGCCATGAGGTCGGCGGCGCCGAAGCGCAGTGCACCACCTTCCGCACCGATGGCCGCGTGGTCGAGATTTCGGGCGACTACACCGAGACGCTCGCCCGCCTCCAGTCCGCACCGGCCGCGGTCGGCGTGTTCGGCCTCTCCTTCTACGAAGAGAATCGCGACACCCTGAAGGTCGCCTCGGTCTCGGGCATCGTCCCGACGCTCGAGACGGTCGCCGACGGCACCTACCCCGTTTCCCGCCCGCTCTACTTCTACGTCAAGGGCGAGCACATCGGCGTCATCCCCGGCATTGCCGAGTTCGTCACCTACTTCCTGTCCGACGAGATGGCCGGTCCCGGCGGCTTCCTCCAGGACGCCGGCCTGATCCCGGAGCCGGACGACGTCCGCGCCGCCGCCCTCGCCGGCTTCGAGGCCCGTACCGTCGTTGCGCCGCGCTAGCGCCAGAGCGACGACGATCGCGGTGGGCGGCTCCGGCCGCCCGCCGTACCGCTTGCCGCCGATGCGAGGCCGGACGTGAATCTGCTCCTCATTGCCATCCTCCTCGCCCTGATGGCGGTGGGCTACCGGCTCGGCACCCGCCGCAGCCGAAGGGTTTCCACCGAGCGGAAAGAGCGGCTTCACTCGCTGCCGCAGCACTACGGGACCCTCGTCGCGCTCTGGTGCGGCATCCCGGCCTTCATCGTCCTCGTCCTGTGGATGGCGACGCAGTCGGGCTACCTCGAATCCGTTGCCCTCTCGGAGCTTCCGGCCGCGGTCCAGACGGCGGACGAGGGCACGAAACTCTCCGCCGTCACCCGCGTGATGGCCATCGCCGACGGCACGGGCGTCGTGGGCGAGGTATCCGCCGAGGAACAGGCTGCCGCCGACGCCGTCGCGCAGGCGCGCCTCATCCGGACGCTCGCCGCCGTCGCGCTCGCCGCAGCCCTCGCCATCGGCGGCTTCCTCTTCACGCTCCGGCGCATCACGCCAAAACTCCAGGCGCGCGACCAGATCGAGTTCGTGGTCAAGGCGCTCCTGTTCGTCTCCTCGCTGATCGCCATCCTGACGACCGTCGGCATCGTGCTGTCGATGCTGACCGAGGCGATCCGCTTCTTCAGCTTCGTGAGCCCGATCGACTTCTTCTTCGGCACCGAATGGCGGCCGACCTTCTCTTCGACCGGCGCCGGCGGGGCAGGGGAGTACGGCCTCCTGCCGCTCCTCCTCGGCACGCTGCTCGTCTCGGTGATCGCGATGCTCGTCGCGATCCCGGTCGGCCTGATGACGGCCATCTACCTCGCCAACTACGCCTCGCCGCGGCTCCGCGCGACGGCAAAGCCCATCATCGAGATCCTCGCCGGCATCCCGACCATCGTCTACGGCTTCTTCGCCCTCGTGACCGTCGGGCCGGCGCTCCACGGCCTTGGCGAAACCCTCGGCATCGACATCAGCGCCACATCGGCGCTCACGGCCGGCCTCGTGATGGGGATCATGATCATCCCCTTCATCTCCTCGATCGCCGACGACATCATCACCCAGGTGCCGCGCTCGCTTCGCGACGGGTCGCTCGGCCTCGGCGCGACGAAGTCGGAGACGATCAGGAAGGTCATTCTCCCGGCGGCGCTGCCGGGCATCGTCGGCGCCTTCCTCCTCGCCGTCTCGCGCGCCATCGGCGAGACGATGATCGTGGTGCTCGCGGCCGGCAACAGCCCCGTCCTTCAGGGCAATCCGCTCGAAGCCGTCTCGACGGTCACCGTGACGATCGTCAACCAGCTCACCGGCGACACCGACTTCGCCTCGCCGCAGTCGCTCGTCGCCTTCGCGCTCGGGCTCACCCTCTTCGTGATGACCTTGGCCCTCAACGTCGTCGCGCTCTACATCGTCCGCAAATACCGGGAGCAGTACGACTGATGGCCGACGTCGCCCTCGCTCCTTCGCCGGCACCGGACGCGCCGCGGACGCGCTCCGCCGACCTCATCGCCCGCTCGCTCTCCCGGCGGCGCCGGGCCGAAGTCCGCTTCCGCGCCTATGGTCTCGCCGCCGTCATCGCCGCGATCGCCTTCGTCGTCTTCCTGTTCTGGACCATCCTTCAGTCCGGCCTTCCCGCCTTCTTCCAGGCGGCGATGACGGTCGAGGTGACGCTCGACCCCGCGGTGATCGACGTCGGCCCGCGGCCCGTCCGCGCCGACTTCCCGAATGAGGCCGCGTTCGCGGCCGCGGACCTCGCCTGGCAGACCGCGCTCGCCGGCAAGAATTTTGGATCGCTCATCGAGCGCGCCGTCAACGCCGTCCTGGCGACGCCGGCGTCGAGCCGCGACATCCGGGCGATCTACGCCTCGAACGAGCGCTTCCGGCTTCGCGACATGGTCGCGGCCGACCCGGGACTGATCGGCCGGACGATTCCGTTCACGCTCGTCGCCAGCGCCGATGTCGATGTCTGGTTCAAGGGCAACATCGACCGGTCGCTGCCCGAGAACCAGCAGCAGCTGACGCTCGCCCAGCAGCAGATCACCGACGCGATGATCGCCGACGGCACGATGAAGAGCGTGTTCGCGAGCTGGATCTTCACCAATGTCGACTCGCGCTCCTCCCCGGCCACCGCCGGCCTTGCCGGGGCGTTCATGGGGTCGCTCTTCATGATGCTGGTGGTGATCGCCCTCTCGGTGCCGATCGGCGTCGCCGGCGCGATCTACCTCGAGGAATTCGCCCCGAAGAACCGGATCACGGACCTCATCGAGGTCAACATCAACAACCTCGCGGCCGTCCCCTCGATCGTCTTCGGCCTCCTCGGCGCCGCCGTGTTCATCAACGCGATGCACCTGCCGCTGTCGGCGCCGATCGTCGGCGGCCTCGTCCTGTCGCTGATGACGCTGCCGACGATCATCATCGCCACCCGCGGCGTTCTCCGCGCCGTGCCGCCGTCCATCCGCGAAGCGGCGACCGGCCTCGGTGCCTCCCGCGTCCAGGTCGTGTTCCATCACGTCCTGCCGCTCGTCATTCCCGGCATCCTGACGGCGACCATCATCGGCGTCGCTCAGGCGCTGGGCGAGACGGCGCCGCTTCTCCTCGTCGGCATGAGCGCGTTCGTAGCCAACATTCCGACCGGCCTGTTCGACCAGTCGACTGCGCTTCCCGTCCAGCTCTTCCTGTGGCAGGGCAATGAGAACCGCAACTTCTTCGAGCCGCGGACCTCGGCAGCCATCATCGTCCTTCTCGGCCTTATGATCCTCCTCAACGCGCTTGCGATCTTCCTCCGCCAGCGCTTCCAGACGCGGTGGTGAGTGTGAGAACCATGGACCAGCCAGCCAGCCCGCCGACCAAGATGGGCGTGTCGGTCACCAGCAGGGCGACCGAAGGGAGCGCTGCGGCGGCGCCGGTGAAAGTGTCGGCCCAGAACGTCGATGTCTTCTACGGCGAGAAGCACGCCATCAAGGGCGTGTCGATCAACATCCCCGAGCGCTCGGTGACGGCGTTCATCGGCCCGTCGGGCTGCGGCAAGTCGACGTTCCTGCGCTGCATCAACCGGATGAACGACCTCATCGAGGGTTGCCGGGTGACCGGGCGCATCCTTCTCGACGACGACGACATCAACGACCGGTCGGTCGACGTCGTGCTGCTGCGCGCGCGGGTCGGCATGGTGTTCCAGAAGCCGAACCCGTTCCCGAAATCGATCTACGACAACGTCGCCTACGGCCCGAAGATCCACGGCCTCGCCCGCACGAGGGCCGAGATGGACGCCATCGTCGAGCAGAGCCTCCGGAAAGCCGCGCTCTGGGACGAGGTCAAGGACCGCCTGAAGGAGCCCGGCACCGGGCTTTCCGGCGGCCAGCAGCAGCGCCTGTGCATCGCGCGCGCGATCGCCGTCTCGCCGGAGGTCATCCTGATGGACGAACCCTGCTCCGCGCTCGACCCGATCGCGACCGCCCGCATCGAGGAGCTCATCGACGAGCTCCGCCAGAACTACACCATCATCATCGTGACCCACTCGATGCAGCAGGCGGCGCGCGTCTCGCAGCAGACCGCCTTCTTCCACCTCGGCAATCTCGTCGAAACCGGGTCGACCGAGTTCATGTTCACCAATCCGCACGACCAGCGGACGCAGGACTACATCACCGGCCGCTTCGGCTAGGTCGGTCACAGAGGCTCAGAAGATGCCCAGCCAGCACATCGTTTCCGCCTTCGACGACGAGCTGAAGGAGCTCGGCCGCAACGTCGCGGAAGTCGGCGGCCTCGCCGAGCAGATGGTCGACCGCGCCATTTCCGCTCTGATGCGGATCGACATCGATTCCGCCGAAGGCGTCATCCGCGACGACCGCCGGATCGACGCCCTCCAGCGCGAGATCGAGGAGAAGGCGATCCTGATGATCGCCCGCCGCCAGCCGATGGCGCGCGACCTCCGCGAGATCGTCGCCGCGATCCGCATCGCCGGCGACCTCGAGCGGGTGGGCGATCTCGCGAAGAACATCGCCAAGCGCGTCATCGCGCTCCAGGGCCAGTTCCAGCCGCCGAAGCTGCTGCACGGCGTCGAGCACCTCGCCGAACTCGGCCTCGAGCAGCTGAAGAACGTGCTCGATGCCTACGCCCGCCGCGACGTCCAGCAGGCGCTCGCGGTGTGGAACCGCGACGAGGAGCTCGACGCGCTCTACACCTCGCTGTTCCGCGAACTCCTCACCTACATGATGGAAGACCCCCGCAACATCGGGTTCTGCACCCATCTTCTGTTCTGCGCCAAGAACATCGAGCGGATCGGCGACCACGCCACCAACATCGCCGAAACCGTCCACTACCAGATCACGGGCGTCGCCCTCACCGAGGAGCGGCCGAAGAACGACCGCTCGTCGATCGCCAATGTGGACCTGCCGCAGACCGAAGACTGACGCCCTGCCGATCCGGCGCCTTCCTGGCCGGACCTGACGGAGACGCCGACATGATACCGCGCGTGATGATCGTGGAGGACGAGGAGGCGCTGACGACGCTCCTCAAATACAACCTCGAAGCCGAGGGTTACGCTGTATCGACCGTGTTCCGCGGCGACGAGGCGGAAATCCGCCTCCGCGAGACGGTGCCGGACCTCCTTCTCCTCGACTGGATGCTGCCGGGCGTCTCCGGCATCGAGCTCTGCCGCCGCATCCGCATGCGCGACGAGACCCGCGCCCTGCCGATCATCATGCTGACGGCCCGCGGCGAGGAGACCGAGCGCGTCCGGGGCCTTGCAACCGGCGCCGACGACTACGTCGTGAAACCGTTCTCCGTGCCCGAACTGATGGCGCGCATCCGGGCAATGCTGCGGCGCACGAAGCCGGAGACCATCGCCGCGATCCTCAGGAGCGGTGACATCGAACTCGACCGCGAAACGCACCGCGTCCGCCGCGCCGGCCGCGAGCTCCATCTCGGCCCGAAGGAATTCGACCTCCTCGAATTCCTCATGCAGAGCCCCGGCCGCGTCTTTTCGCGCGAGCAGCTCCTCAACAGCGTGTGGGGCAGGGACGTCTATGTCGACGAACGGACGGTGGACGTCCACGTCGGCCGCCTCCGGAAAGCCATCAACCGCGGCCGCGCCAAGGACCCGATCCGCACCGTCCGCGGCGCCGGCTACGCTCTGGACGAGCAGTACGCGCCGTAGCCGGCGATCGCCGTTTCGACCGCGGTCAGGACCTGGTATCGCCGCCGTGTCGCGTGAACGCCGCGGGAGAGATTGCATGGAAGACGCAACCTTGAAGCCGGTTCCGCTCGCGGTGTTCCTCCGCGGCGTCAATGTCGGCGGGGTCAAGGTGGTGATGGCCGACCTGCGCGCGATGGCGGAAGGGATGGGCTTTGCCGAGGTGAAGACGCTGCTTCAGAGCGGCAATCTCGTGGCCGCGGACCCGAAGGGGCGGGCGACGGGCGAGCTCGAAGGCGTGCTCGAGGCGGCCACGAAGGAGCGGTTCGGGCGGCCGATCGATTTCATGATCCGGACGCCAGCCGAGCTCGCGGCGGCGATCGCCGCGAACCCGTTCCCGGACATGGCGCGGGACGACCCGAGCCACCTCGTGGTGTACTTCCTCAAGGGGAAGGCGCCGGACCCTGCGGCGACCGCGGCGCTGAACGCGGCGATCACCGGGCCCGAGCGGACGGCGGTGGCGGGAAGGGAACTCTACGTCACCTATCCCGACGGGATCGGCACGTCGAAGCTGTCGAACAGCCTCATCGAGAAGCTGCTGGGAAAACATCGCGCGACGGGGCGGAACTGGAACACGGTGCTGAAGATGCAGGCGCTTCTGGCGGGGGAGTGAGCGGCGGCGCCGGATCCGCTGATGACGGTCCTTCGGGAGCGCCGTCGCATCCCACCACTCGTCATCACCGGCGCGACCCGGTGACCCAACATGAGTTTCCTCCCGCTCCGGGCGATGCGGGAAGGACCCCATGTAGGGGAGCGGGAGGGCACAGGCATCACGGGTGCCCGGTCGAGCCCGGCAATGACGGGGTTTTTTGCTGCGGGGCGGCGGCGACGCCCCGAATGCGCGCCCCGGCCAAGAGCATGATCCGAAGAAGTGGCTGCCGGTTCTTCGAAAAAGATCATGCTCCATCAAGGAAATAGGCGACGAGCGTGATCCGGCTTCAACGGATCACGCTCTAGCCGTTCTCCTCCGGTGCGGTGGGGGCGGCGTCGGAGGACACGACCGGCTCCTTCGCCGGCTTCGCCGCGGGCGCCTTCGAGACGCCCACGAGGGCAGCGCGGAGGACGCGGTCGCCGATCGAGTAGCCGGACTGCACCACCTGCACCACCGTGCCGGGGGCGACGGAGCCGTCCTCGACCTCGAACATCGCCTGCTGGCGGTGCGGGTCGAATTTCTCGCCCTGCGGCGAGAACTTCTTCACGCCGTGCTTTTCGAGGAGGCGGTGGAACTCGCGGTCGGTCATCTCGACGCCCTCGACGAGCGATGCGACGACGCCGGCGCCCGCGGCCCTGGCCTGCTCGGGAACGGCGGAGAGGGCGCGGCCGAGATTGTCGCCGATGCCGAGGAGATCGCTCGCGAAGCTGGTGATCGCGTACTGGCGGCCGTCGGCAAGCTCCTTCTGCTGGCGGCGGCGGAGGTTCTCCATCTCGGCGCTGGCGCGGAGGAGACGGTCTTTGAGGTCGGCGACTTCGGCGCGCGCGGCCTCCATCGCGGCGACGAACTCGGCCTCGCGGCGCTCGGCCTCGGTTTCCGCGGTCGGCGGTTCGACGGGCGCGGCGGTCGGCTCGCCTGCCGGCTTTTCCATGGGCTGATCGTTCATTGTGGCCTCCGGCAATGCTGCGGGGGAACGGGGGTTGGCCCCGATATCTGCGGTGGAGGGCGCGAAATCAAGGCAGGACGGCAGAGCCTCGACGTCACGGCAGGCCGCCCGATTCTGCCGCGCTCCGAAGTCATTGCAATGACAGCATGATCCGCGCCGGGCCCTACAGGCGCCGGAGCGCGACCTCCTCGACCCGGTGGCTCGCGCCCTTGCGGAGGATGAGGTCGGCGCGGGGGCGCGTCGGCAGGATGTTGGCCTTCAGATTCGGGAGGTTGATGCGGTCCCAGAGGCCGCGCGCCATGGCGACGGCCTCGGCGTCGGTGAGGCTGGCATAGCGGTGGAAGTACGAGCGCGGGTCGCGGAACGCGGTGTTGCGGAGCGTCTTGAAGCGCTCGACGTACCAGTCCCCGATCAACGCCTCGTCGGCATCGACGTAGATCGAGAAATCGAAGAAATCCGAGACGAAAGGCGCGCCGCCGCCCTCGCCGGGGTCGGGCGTCTGGAGGACGTTGAGGCCCTCGACGATGAGGATGTCGGGCCGTTCCACCACGTCCGCGGCGCCCGGTACGATGTCGTAGGAGAGGTGCGAATAGACAGGCGCCGCAACCGAGTCCCGCCCGGCCTTCACGGCGGAGAGGAAGGCCAGCAGAGCCGGCATGTCGTAGCTCTCGGGGAAGCCTTTCCGCTCCATCAGCCCCGCCGCCGCGAGGGTTGCGTTGGGAAGGATGAAGCCGTCGGTCGCGACGAGCGCCACCTTCGGCGTGTTCGGCCAGCGCGACAGGAGCGCGCGCAGGAGGCGCGCCGTCGTCGATTTCCCCACCGCGACCGAGCCGGCGACGCCGATCACATAGGGCGTCTTGCCGCCATTGCTGCCGAGGAAGGTGCGTGTCGCGGCAAAGAGGCCCTGCGTCGCGCCGACATAGAGGCTGAGGAGACGCGACAGCGGCAGGTAGATGGTCTCGACCTCGTCCATCGAGACCGGGTCGTTGAGGCTCTGCAGCCGCTCGACCTCCCCGGCCGTCAGCGTCATCGGCGTTCCGGCGCGAAGGCCCGCCCATTCCTGCCGCGAGAAGGTCCGGTGCGGCGACGGGACGTCGGCGAACTCGGCCGCCATGGCCGTCAGCGCCCCTTCGGCCGGGCGGCCTTTTCGGCAAGGCCGCTCCGTGCCGTGCGGCGTGCGAGCTCCTCGGTGACGGCGGCAACCTCGACGCCGCCGGCGCGGAGGAGGACGAGGAGGTGGTAGATCACGTCGGCCGCCTCGGAGGTCAGCGCCGACGGATCGCCCTCGACGCCGGCCACCACCGCCTCGATCGCCTCCTCGCCGAATTTCCGGGCGCAGTAGGCATGGCCCTGGGCGAGGAGCTTTGCGGTGTACGAGGTCTCGGGACTGGCTGCGGCGCGGTCGGCAATGATCCGCGCGAGGTCGTCGAGGGTGAAGGCGCTCATGCGGGCTGCCTCAGGCGTCGAGGCGTACCGGCACGCCACGGGCCGCCATATACGCCTTCGCCTCGTGGATCGAGAAGTCGCCGAAGTGGAAGATCGACGCCGCCAGCACCGCGGATGCGCCGCCCTCGACGACGCCATCGACGAGATGCTGGAGGGTGCCGACGCCGCCCGAGGCGACGACGGGGACCGTCACCGCATCCGCCACCGCGCGGGTGAGCGCGAGGTCGAAGCCGTCGCGCGTGCCGTCGCGGTCCATCGAGGTGAGGAGGATTTCGCCGGCGCCGAGTTTCGCCACCTCGACGGCGTAGGCGACGACGTCGATCCCGGTCGGCCGGCGGCCGCCATGGGTGAAGATCTCCCAGCGGTTCGGCTCGCCCGCCGCCGAGACGCGCTTGGCGTCGACCGCGACGACGATCGCCTGCGCGCCGAATTTCTCGGACGCGCGGGCGACGATGGTGCGGTCGTTCACGGCGGCGGAGTTGATCGACACCTTGTCGGCGCCGGCGAGCATCAGGGCGCGCACGTCCTCGACCGTCCGGACGCCGCCGCCGACGGTCACCGGCATGAAGCAGGCCTCCGCGGTCCTTGCGACGACGTCGAGGAGGATCGCGCGCTCCTCGTGGCTCGCGGTGATGTCGAGGAAGCAGAGTTCGTCGGCGCCGGCGGCGTCATAGGCGCGGGCCGCCTCGACGGGATCGCCGGCGTCGCGGAGGTCGACGAAGTTGACCCCCTTCACGACGCGTCCGTCCTTGACGTCGAGGCAGGGGATCACGCGGGTTTTGAGGGTCATCTTGTCGATCAGTGCGGCGGGATGGTCTTGTCGGTGCGGCGGAGCGTGCCGTCGGCGGTGCCGTGCTCCGCGCTCTGCCAGTAATAGGCCAGCGTGTCGCCGGATTGCGTGAGGGTGATCGTGCCGTCGGCACAGATGTCCGTGCCGTAGGTGATGGTCTCGCTGTAGGCGATGCCACCCTTCCGGGTGAGGAGGGTCAGCATGCCGCCGCAGGCGTCGGAGGGGTAGGCGCTCTCCGCCGTCCCATCCGGCCGGATCGAAATCATCGCGGTGAACGTCGCCGTCCGGCCGTCGGTGAAGGTCTGCGTGACGAGGCCCGTCCACGTGCCCGAAAGGCTCTGGCCGGTCTGCGCCAGAGCGGCCGTCGGGCCGAATGCTGCTGCAGCGAGAGCTGCCGCCACTGCCAGTTTCCGCATGAATGCCTCCCTCGTTGCCAGACCGCCGCCATCGGCGGGCGAGGCGCGCGACCTCACACCCCCGACAGGAGCCGAAGGGCGGCCTTCGGGTCAAGGCGGCCATCATACAGGGCGCGGCCGGCGATGGCGCCGGCCAGGCGCGCGTATTTCGGCTGAACGAGCCGCTCGACGTCCGCGATCGAGGCGAGGCCCCCCGAGGCGATCACCGGGATCGACACGGCTTCGGCCATCGCGAGCGTCGCATCGAGGTCGAGGCCGGCGAAAACGCCGTCGCGGTCGATGTCGGTGTAGACGATCGCGGCGACGCCGGCGTCCTCGAAGGCCTTTGCGAGGTCGATCGCGCCGAGTTCCGAGGTTTCCGCCCAGCCTTCGACCGCCACCTTGCCATTACGCGCATCGATGCCGACGGCGATCCGGTTCGGGAACTCGCGGCATGCGGAGCGGACGAGATCGGGGTTCCGCACCGCCGCGGTGCCAAGGATGACGCGCGACACGCCGCGGTCGAGCCAGGACGCGATGCCGGCCCGATCGCGGATGCCGCCGCCGAGCTGCACCGGGAGGTCCACGGTGTCGAGGATCGCCTGTACGGCATCCGCGTTCACCGAGCGGCCGGCAAAGGCGCCGTCGAGGTCGACGACGTGGAGCCAGGCAAAGCCCGCCGCGGCGAACGCTCTGGCCTGCGCGGCGGGGCTCTCGTTGAACACCGTCGCCTGATCCATCGCGCCGCGGACGAGGCGGACGCATTTGCCGTCCTTGAGGTCGATGGCGGGGAAGAGGATCACGCGGCTCGTCCGTTCACGAAGGCGCCGGCCTTTCGGCGGGCGGGAGTGCGCTGGCATGTCGTACATTTCCGCCCCCGCCGCAATCGGCGCCATGCCGCGGGCGTGCGCGGCGCGACGGCCGACCGCGAGCGGACGCCGGGTGAAGCGTCGGTTCGCAATCCTCTTGGGGTCTTCTCCTGAGGAGGCTGGACGGGGCCTCTCGCGATTCAAAGCGCCGGTTCGAGGGGCCTCGCCCCTCGAGAGGTCCCTCGAGGGGGGAGAGGGGCCTTTCACGATCGGCGGTTGAAGATGTCCGGCACCCGGCCTTGGTTACCTCCCGTTAACCATGAGGGCGCAGCATTCCTCCTGCGGGGGCGATGGTCGGGAGGAATCCATGAAGTCGCTCACGCTGGGCGAAGCGTCACGCCGTTCGGGTATCGCGCCACGGACCCTCAAGCGCGCGGTTGCCGAGGGTCGCCTGCCTGCCAGCCGGGTCGACGGCTGGGTCTACCAGATAGCGCCGGACGATCTGGCCAGCTTCGCGCTGGCCTGCCAGGTCGAGGAGATGAGTTCGTCGGCCGGCAGGCGCGCCTACGCCGCTGATCGGCCGAGGGCCGCCGCGCCGCCGCCCGCGCCGCGGTCGGGACTGCTGTCCCTGTTCAGGTCGGTTGCGGCGAGCCTCTGGCCAGCCCGCATCGCCGCTTTTCGCCCCAGCGGGCCCGGAAAGTAGCCTCGCGGGGCTGCGCCGCGGCTATTGCGGCAGCATCGACGAGTGGTGCTGGATGATCTGGAAGCCTTCGGCCGTGCGGATGAGGGCGAAGGTGACGCGGTAGAGCGCCTGCGCGCGCTGGCCGTTCGCTGTGGCGACATCGAAGCGGTAGAGGCCGGTAGCGGTCGCGACGTCGGGCGTCACGAGGACGATGACCATGTCCTCGAAGGCGAGGGCGCGGGTCGGGAAATTGTCGAACTGCTGCTGGAAATAGGGGACGAAGCTGTCGCGGCCGACGAAGGGCTCGCGGAAGGCGGTGCCGAAGAAGACCGCCTCGGGGTGGTAGAGCGGCAGCATTTCGGCGCCCGAGGTCGCGGAGCCGTAGGTGGCGGCCCAGCGGTCGAGGACGGCGGTGATCTCGGCATCCGCCTGGGCGCGGGCCGGGCCGGCGAGGACGATGACCGGCAGGACGAGGAGGAGCACCTTCCGCAGCGCCGCGACCATCGACTTCCCTCCCGTCCGGTTCGCCGGATCCTATGGCTTCCACGCCAGAAAATTCGCGATCAGCGCGAGGCCGAGTTTCTGGCTCTTTTCGGGATGAAACTGCGTCCCGGCGACGTTGTCACGCGCGACGATCGCCGTGACCGGCCCGCCATAATCGGCGGTGGCGACGAGGTAGGTCTCGTCCGCCGGCTCGAGTTCGTAGCCGTGCAGGAAGAAGGCGTGCCACCCATCCTCGCCCACAGGAATGCCGGCGAGGAGCGGATGGTCGGAAACGACGTCGAGCGTGTTCCAGCCCATGTGGGGGACTTTCAGCGTCGGATCGTAGGGGTCGATCGCCCGCACCTCGCCCGGCACGAGGCCGAGCCCCGGCGTCTCGCCATGCTCGAGGCCGCGATCGGCGAGGAGCTGCATGCCGACGCAGATGCCGAGGAACGGCTTTCCGGCGGCGATCGTCTCGCCGATGGCCGCGATCATCCCCGGCACGGCATCGAGGTTGTGGCGGCAGTCGCGGAACGCGCCATCGCCGGGGAGGACGACGCGATCGGCCTTCGCGACCACGGCGGGATCGGAGGTGACGACGATGCGCTCGGACCGCCTCTCGCGCGCGGCGGCGTGCTCCAGGGCTTTCGCGGCGGAGCGGAGATTGCCTGCGCCGAAGTCGATGATGGCTACCGTCATGGCGGCGATCCTATACGCCCGCGTCGCCCCGGCGGCACGGGGAAAGAGTGCCGCGGCCGAGGCGAATCTTCGTCCGGACCGACGGGGCTTGCCGCGGGCGCCGCCGGCTGCGAACCTCCGCCGGCATCGGAAAGGTGACCCCATGAAAAGGCCAGTCCCGCTCCTGTTCGCCGCCGTCCTTGCCGCCATGACCGCAACGACGGCTCACGCCCAGATCCCGCTGCCCGGCGCCGATCCGATCTACGGAACGGTCGATCTCGCTTCCGATTTCCGGCCCGATCCGTACGAGGTTGCGGCCAATGCCGGCGGACCGGTCGATGCCTCGACGCTCGGCGGCGACTGCGTCGGATGGATCAGCGAGGCGCCCACTTTCAGCGTCACCTACTCGCCCGAAACGGGCCGCTGATCTTCTCGGCGATCGCCCGCAGCGAGGACATCATGCTTGCGGTGCGGGAGCCGCTCGGCGACTGGCATTGCAACGACGACACGAACGGAACCGATCCGCTGGTGCGGCTCGAGCGGCCGACCTACGGGACCTACGGGATCTGGGTCGGCACCTATGGCGTCAGCCCGGAGCAGCCGGCAACGCTCTACATCTCGGAGGTCGTGGCCGGCTGGGACGGCGTCACCTATCCGGCCGAGGGCCCGAACCTCACGCTGCTCGAACAGGAGATGCGCTTCCAGGACATGTTCGGCCCGCCCGCCCAGGGCCGGATCGAACTCCGCACCGGCTTCCTGCCCGATCCCTACACCGCGACCGTGATCGCCCGCGGCAGCCGCGCCGCCTTCGACGGCTGTCCCGGCTTCATCGGCGGCGAACCGGACTTCCTCGTGCCGTTCACGGCCGGCGGCTACCCGCTCCTCTTCACCACCTATTCCGACACCGACACGGTGCTCGTCGTCCAGGGCCCGGACATGCGCTTCGCCTGCGACGACGACAGTTTCGGCCACGACCCGCTGGTCCGCTACGACACGCCCGGGACGGGCGTCTATGCGGTGTGGATCGGGACGTATTCCCAGTCGCCGGACGTGCCTGGCGTGCGGCTCGAAATCTCCGAGCGCAGTGACCTCAGGCAGTAGGCGTCGGCCTTCGGACTTTTGCCGACAAGCCATCCCCTCTCCCCGCCGGGCGGGGAGAGGCTTCAGCCCTTCGAGGCGAAGCCGAGTTAGGGATGAAGGTGAGGGGTCTCGCCTCCCATCGGAACCGTGAGACCCCCTCATCATTCTCGCTAGGTTCGCCTGCGGCTCACCAAGCTGCGAAGTCCTCTCCCCGCCCGGCGGGTAGAGGAGAGAACGCGGGCGCGCCGCGGTAGACGAATCGACCGGTCCTCTCCGCGTTTGGCCGGAGGTCAGAGTTCAGTCTGGGGACTCAGATGGCGCTTGAACCTCCCCCTTGCGGACCCCTTGCGGGGAGGTCGAATCGGCGCTTCGCCGGTTCGGGAGGGGGTAGGCCGCGCGCGAGGGGACCGTTGCGAGGCCGCCACCCCCTCCGAAGCCGGCGGCGCTGCGCTTGCCGGCTTTCGCCTCCCCGCAAGGAGGAGGCTCAGGTCACCGAAATCTGCGACGCCCGGAGGACAGGTGCTACCGCCGCCGGGGCCGGGGGCGCGAGGGCGTGCGGCGCGGGGCGACCGGCTTGGCCGACCCCGTCGGCTCTTCGGCCGCCGTCGGCGCGGGTACAACAGGAGCCCCCTCACCCAGCGAGCCTTTCGTCGAGGGCACGGCGTTCGGCTGGCGCGGGTCGATCGCGACCGCGGCGCGGAGGGCGCGGGCGAGCGACTTGAAGCAGGTCTCGGCGATGTGGTGGCTGTTGATGCCGTAGAGCGTCTCGACGTGGAGCGTGATGCCGGCGTTCTGGGCAAAGGCCTGGAAGAACTCGCGGACGAGGTCGGTATCGAACGTGCCGATCTTCGCGCGCGGGAACTCGACGCGCCAGACGAGGAAGGGGCGGCCGGAAATGTCCACCGCGCAGCGCGTCAGCGTCTCGTCCATCGGGAGGTGGACGTCGGCGTAGCGGACGATGCCCTTCATGTCGCCGAGCGCCTTCCGGAACGCCTGGCCGAGCACGATGCCGGTGTCTTCCGCCGTGTGGTGGTCGTCGATGTGGAGGTCGCCCTTCGCCGCGATGCGAAGGTCGATCAGCCCGTGGCGGGCGACCTGCTCCAGCAGGTGGTCGAGGAAGCCGATGCCGGTCGCAATGCTCGCCGCGCCCGTCCCGTCGAGGTCGACGGTGACGGAAATGTCGGTCTCCTTCGTGCGCCGCTCGACCGTGGCCCCACGCATGTTGCTGTCCTCAAGCCGGAATTCGGCGGACATAGCAGGTCCGGCGGATTCTCGCCAGTTTTGCAGCGAGGAATGAAGGAAGCGTTCGGTCTCCGCCGGCTTACGGCGTGTGCTCGACCTCGAGCCGTCTGATAGTCGCGACCAACTCCCCGCGATCGAGCCGCGTGCCGAACAGTGGCAGGCCCGCACGAAAGCCGCGGGCGGCGACGAGCGGGCCGGCGTCGACCGGGTCGTAGCCGAGGCGGTCGATGAAGCCGGCGACCGCGGCGCGCGCCGCCGGGTCGTCGCCGGCGAGGGCGAGCGCCTGCCGGCCGGGCGTTCCGGGCGGCAGCGCGTTCTCCTCGAGCTCGTGATAGCCGATGTGGTTGAGCGCGCGGACCAGCCGCGCGGTCGGCAGCGCCCGCTGCACCACTTCGCCGCTCCCTTCCTCGCCCTCGAATTCCGGCAGATGGCCGTCGAGCGGCGGCCAGTAGTTCATCGGGTCGATCACCACGCGGCCGCCGAAATCGTGCCGCGACAGCTCGCGATAGTGCGCGAGCGGGATCGCCAGCACCACGATGTCGCTGCCGGCAATGACGTCCTCCGCCGAGGCGATCGTCGCCCCCGGCGCGAGGAAGGAGACGATCAGCCCGATGTCCTCCGGCGGCTTCGCCGTGCCGATGGCGACCTCGTAGCCGCCGTGCATCGCCTGCCGCGCCACCGCATTGCCGACGCGGCCGGCCCCGAGGACGCCGATCCGGCGAGGCGCCGCAGCGGCGCCGAAGGTCCCGGTTCCGTCCACGAGCATGCCCCTACGCCGCCGGCGCGGCCGCAGCGCTGCGCGCGGCCGATGCCTGCCGCACGATCGGCGCGACTTTGGTTCCCAGCAGCTCGATCGAGCGCCGCATCTGCTCGGGATTGCCCGAGGCGCCGCTCATCTGGAACGTGATCCGGCTGAGGCCGCCGAGGTCGGCGGAGGCGCCGAGCATCTTTTCCGCCACCTCTTCGGGGCTGCCGACCATGAACGCCCCGCCGGGTGCGGCCATCGCGTCGAACTGCGGCCGCGACGCGTCGATCCAGCCGCGCTCTTTTGCAAGGCTCGACATCATGTACTGCCACGGCGGATAGGCCTCGCTCCGTGCCCGCTCCGACGTCTCGGCGACGTAGCCGAAGGCATGGAGCGCGACCTTCAGCTTCTCGGGCGGATGCCCCGCCTCCTGCCCGGCGCGGCGGTAGAGATCGACGAGCGGCCGGAAACGCCGGAACGTGCCGCCGATGATCGCGACCATCAGCGGCAGGCCGAGGAGGCCGGCCCTGAGGAACGATTGCGGCGTGCCGCCGACGCCGATCCAGATCGGCAGCTCCGCCTGTGCCGGCCGCGGAAAGACGCCCTGGCCCGTCAGTTCGGGCCGGAAGCGACCCTGCCAGCGCGGATGGGACTCCTCGCGAAGGCGGAGCAGGAGGTCGAGGTTCTCCGAGAACAGGGCGTCGTAGTCGTTGAGGTCGAGACCGAACAGCGGATAGGCGTCGACGAACGAGCCGCGCCCGGCGACGATCTCGACCCGGCCCTTCGAAATGAGATCGAGCGTCGCGAACTGCTGGAAGAGCCGGACGGGATCGACGGCCGACAGCACGGTGACGGCGCTGTTGAGCCGGATGTTCTTTGTCCGCGCCGCGCCCGCCGCCATGATCACCGTGGGGGCCGAATCGATGAACTCGGCCCGGTGGTGCTCGCCGACGCCGAACGCATCGAGCCCGACGCGGTCCGCCAGCTCGATCTCGGCCATGAGATCGTCCATCCGCTCCTGCGGCGTCTGCATCCGGCCGGTGGGGCCGGGCATCAGCACGGCGAAACTGTCGATCCCGATTTCCATGTCTCTGCCCCCGTATGCCGTGCCCGTGATGCCGCGCGGTGGTTGACGCTCTCGCGGACTACGCGGTGCGAGTCGCTGTCGCTAGGCGAAGCCGCGGGTGTGGTGCGAGCTTCGCTGCGCGAAGTCGCGGTGGTTTGGCGACCTTCGCTTCGCGAAGGCGCCGTGGTAACATTCCGTAACCAGGTCTACATATGTGACCGAACGATCCGCCAGCAAGGAGGCACATCGATGTCACTCCCCCGCGCATCGCAGGATGTCCCCGCTGTCGACGCGCCCGCGCTCCCGTCCGGGGCCGCGCACGCCGACGATGCCTATTGCTGGATCATCGGCTCGATCATTTCGCGGGTTGGCGACAAATGGTCGGTTTTCGTCGTCCGCCGTCTCGCGGAAGGCACCGCCCGCTTCAGCGAGATACGGAGAGCCATCCCGGGCGTCTCGCAGCGCATGCTGACCCTCACGCTCCGCGGCCTCGAGGCCGACGGCCTCGTCGGGCGCACCGTCCACCCGACGGTGCCGCCGAGCGTGGAATACGCCCTGTCGGACCTCGGCCGGACGTTGATCGAGCCGATGCGGGTTCTCGGCGAGTGGGCATTTCGCCACCGCCATGAGGTCGAGGCCGCCCGGGCGAAGTTCGCCGCATGCCTCGAGGTCGATCCGCCCCGGCGCGGCGTAGTGCGTGGCATGGCTGCCGCGGCAGCCGGCTGAAGCTTCCGCGCGAGGTTGGCCCCGCGCTACGTCAATCTCATCGCCGCACTGCGCGAGCTCACCGAGCCGGCGGGATCGCTCAGCCGTTGACCGCCTTCCAGTGCTTCGCCGTCCGCGCCTTCTTCCGCGCGTCCTCTGACGCCGAGAACTGGACGTTGCCGCAGGCAAGGCAGATCGACGGGCGGATTTTGGCGGAAAGGAACGCGCTGCCGAGGCCCGGCAGCGGGTCGTCCGACGAGAACGAGTAGGCCGTCTGGTACTCGTAGATGTCGTCCGAGCCGCAGACCGGGCAGAGCCGCGCCGCCGGCTTCGCGTCGAGGTCGCGCGGGTCGATGTCGAGGGCGGCGGCGAGCGCCTTCTTCGACTGCAGCGAGACCGAGCCGTCGCGCTCGACGCGCTGGACGGTCCGGAGGTTGAGGCCGGAGGCGATCGCGAGTTCCTCCTGCGACCACGAGCGCTCGTTGCGGAGCCGGACGAGGTGTTCGGTGCTGATCTTCATCGGTGATCCCGGCGGTTGAGTTGCCCGGAGTGTATCGATCGGGCCGGATTGGCCAACGGCGCCGGTACGAAAGCGCCCCGGCACTTTCCCGACAGTGCTGCGACAGTCGGCTGCCGCGGGCGGGCGCCCGGTTCCCGAACGACCCCACACCCGCCCTGGCTAGCGGAGGAGCGACCTGCCCCGCGCCGGGGGTTTGCACATCTCCTTCTCCGTCCTACATGACCGTGACCGCCGCCCGGTGCCTCATTCCGAGGGCCGGCCCCGGCGCAAGAGGAGGGTGCCCTGTTGGCCCTTGCTATCATTCTGGCTTCCGCCTTTGCGGTGGCCGCCGCGCTCAGCGCTGCGCGGAGCGTTTCCCCCATTCTCCAGCCCGTTCCGATCCCGGTCCGCGCCTCCCGTTCCGGAGGCCGCGCATGAGCGACGGGCTGCACGATCCGAAGACTTGGTACGGCACGACGATCGTCTCGATCCGGAAGGGCGGGAAGGTCGTGGTCGCCGGTGACGGGCAGGTTTCCGTCGGCCCCACGGTGATGAAGCACAACGCGAAGAAGGTCCGCCTCCTCGGCAAGGGGACCGTGATCGGCGGCTTTGCCGGCGCCACGGCCGACGCCTTCACGCTGTTCGAGCGGCTCGAAGCGAAGCTCGAGCAGTATCCGGACCAGCTGATGCGCGCCTCGGTCGAGCTCGCGAAGGACTGGCGGACCGACCGCTACCTCCGTCACCTCGAGGCGATGATGATCGTCGCCGACAGGAACACGACGCTGGTGCTGACCGGACACGGCGACGTCCTCGAGCCGGAGAACGGCATCGCCGGCATCGGCTCGGGCGGCAACTTCGCCCTGTCGGCGGCGCGCGCGCTCGCCGACATGGACCTTTCGGCGGAGCAGATCGCCCGGAAAGCGATGAAGATCGCGGCGGAGATTTGCATCTACACCAACGACAAGGTCACCCTCGAATCCATGGAGGCCGCATAATGTCTCCCGTCACGCTCGCCGCCTCCAACCCGGAGCCCCAGAAATCCGTGCCCGGTGAAGCGCCCGTCGCCACCTTCTCGCCGCGCGAGATCGTCTCCGAGCTCGACCGCTACATCGTCGGGCAGAACGACGCGAAGCGCGCGGTCGCCATCGCGCTCCGCAACCGCTGGCGGCGCCAGCAGCTGACCGGCCATCTCCGCGAGGAGGTGATGCCGAAGAACATTCTGATGATCGGCCCGACCGGCGTCGGCAAGACCGAGATTTCGCGCCGGCTGGCGAAGCTCGCCGGCGCCCCGTTCCTCAAGGTCGAGGCGACGAAGTTCACCGAGGTCGGCTATGTCGGCCGCGACGTCGAACAGATCGTCCGCGACCTCGTCGAGGTCGGCATCGCGCTGGTCCGCGACCGCAAGCGGAAGGACGTCGCCGCCCGCGCCGAACTCGCCGCCGAGGAGCGCGTCCTCGACGCGCTGGTCGGCCAGTCGGCCAGCCCCGCGACGCGCGATGCGTTCCGGAAGCGCCTTCGCCTCGGGGAGCTCGACGACAAGGAAGTCGAGATCCAGGTGAAGGATTCCGGCGGCATGCCGCAGTTCGAGGTTCCGGGCATGCCCGGCGTCGGCGTGATGAACATCGGCGACATGCTCGGGAAGGCGTTCAACAACCAGCGGACGAAATCGCGGAAGGTGAGCGTGCGCGACAGCCACGAGATCCTGCTGCAGGAAGAGTCCGACAAGCTCCTCGACAATGACGCGGTCATCGCCGAGGCGGTGAAGGCCGCCGAGGACGACGGCATCGTCTTCCTCGACGAGATCGACAAGATCGCCGCGGGCTCCGACCGCTTCGGCGGGCCGTCGCGCGAGGGCGTCCAGCGCGATCTCCTGCCGCTGATCGAAGGGACGACGGTTGCGACGAAGTACGGGCCGGTGAAGACGGACCACATCCTCTTCATCGCCTCGGGCGCGTTCCACGTCTCCAAGCCGTCGGACCTCCTGCCCGAACTGCAGGGGCGACTTCCGATCCGCGTCGAGCTGAAGCCGCTGACGAAGGAGGATTTCCGCCGGATTCTCACCGAACCGGAGGCGAGCCTCATCAAGCAGTACATCGCGCTGATGAACACCGAGGGGCTGAAGCTCGAGGTCACCGACGACGCCATCGCCGCGATCGCCCAGATCGCCGTCGACATCAACGGCTCGGTGGAAAACATCGGCGCGCGGCGGCTCCAGACGGTGATGGAGCGCATCCTCGACGAGATCAGCTTCACGGCGCCCGACAAGGGCGGCGAGACGCTGGTGGTGGACGCCGCTTACGTCGAATCGCAGGTCGGCGACCTCTCGCGCAACGTCGACCTCAGCCGCTACATTCTCTGACTCGACCGGCCATCCAGGCGGGGGCCGTTGCGCCCCCGCTTCCCCAGAGCATGATCCGAAGAAGTGGACGCCGGTTCTTCGAAAAAAGATCGTGCTCCATCAAGGAACCAGGCGACGGGCGTGATCCGACTTGAACGGATCACGCTCTGGCGGTCGCCTCCTTTTGCCCCCTGTTCGTCACGGATAGAGCCGCGCCCTCGTCCACGGCCCGCCGGGCATGCGCGTGAACGTCAGCCGGTCGTGCAGCCGGTTGGGCTGGTCCTGCCAGAACTCGATGCTGCGCGGCACGAGGCGCCAGCCGGTCCAGTAGGGCGGGCGCGGGACGTCGCCGAGGCCGAAGCGGGCGGTCTCGCGGGCCACGGCCTTTTCGAGGGCGAAGCGCGATTCGAGCGGGCGGGACTGCTGGCTCGCCCAGGCGCCGATGCGGCTGCCGCGGCCGCGCGAGTCGAAATAGGCGTCGGCCTCGGCGGGCGTCACCTCGGCGGTGAGGCCGCGGATGCGGACCTGGCGGCGGAGGCTCTTCCAGTGGAACGCCAGCGCGGCGCGCGGGTTGTGGGCGAGCTCGCGGCCTTTTGCGCTCTCGCGGTTGCTGTAGAAGACGAAGCCGTCCGGGCCGTGATCCTTCAGGAGCACGATGCGGACGTCCGGCATCCCGTTCTCGTCGCAGGTTGCGAGCGCCATCGCGTTCGGATCGTTCGGCTCGGTCCGGCCCGCCTCGGCGAGCCACTGGTCGAAGAGCGGGATGGGGTCGGTGGCGAGGGTGAAATCGTTCGGCATCGGCTTCGCTCGCGGGCGGTCGTCAGGCGTCGGAGTGTCCTTCGCCGCGTGACAAAACTGCAACAAGGGTGCGGCAGAAAACTCTGGAACAGGTGGCGCCGCGCCCCATATTGAAGCGCTGCGCCCGCCTTCCCTTTACACGGCCGGCGCTCCAAGGTGCAGGCATGCGTGATCCGTACGAAGTGCTGGGCGTCGCGCGGGACGCATCGGCCGCCGAGATCAAGAAGGCGTTCCGGCGCCTCGCCAAAAAACACCATCCCGACCAGAGCAAGGATCCGAAGGCGAAGGAGAAATTCGCCGAGATCAATAGCGCCTACGAGATCGTCGGCGACGACAAGAAGCGCGTCGAGTTCGACAAGGGCCTGATCGGCGCCGACGGCAAGCCGCGTTTCCAGGGTTTTGAGGGGTTCGGCGCCGGCGCGCAGGGCGGGCCGGGATCGTCGACGTTCCGCTGGTCGTCCGGCGGACCGGGCGGTGGCGGCCAGTCGGCCGGGTTCGGCGGCTTCGGCAACGAGGACTTCTTCAGCGACATTCTCGGCCGCGGTTTCGGCCAGCGCGGGCCGCAGCAGCGCGGCGCCGGCGGCGGCCGCGGCGAGACGATGCCGCCCGGCCAGGACGTGACTGCGAACGCGGCGGTGACGCTCGAACAGATCGCCAAAGGCGAGAAGATCCGGGTCGACCTGCCGACCGGAAAGACGGTCGAGTTCAGCCCGCCCCCCGCGGTCCGGAACGGTCAGGTGGTGCGCCTTCGCGGTCAGGGCCAGCCGAGCATCCTCGGCGGTCCGGCGGGCGACGCGCTGGTGACGGTCGAATTCGTGCCGCACCCGAGTTTCCGCGCCGAGGGCGAGAACCTCCGGACCGACGTGCCGATCTCCCTCGACGAGGCGATTCTCGGCGCGAAGGTGAAGGTGCCGACGCTCGATGGCTCGGTGACGATGACGGTGCCGCCGAAAACCGACGGCGGCCGCAGCCTCCGCCTCAAGGGCAAAGGCCTCCCCGGCGCCGCCGGCGCGCGCGGCGATCTCCTCGTGTCGCTCCGCATCGTCCTGCCGGACCCGATGGACCCGGAGCTCGAGGCGCTGATGCTGAAATGGCGTCAGGACGGCCATAGCGGCGTGAAGGGGCGGCCGGTGGAGAGCTGACACCGTTCGCTCCCCGGGTTCCCCTCGCCCCGCTCGGGGAGAGGGCTTCTGAGCTTGGTGAGCGCAGCGAACCTGGCGAAGAAGGGTGAGGAGGCAACGCCCGCAGAAACTCACTCCCGGCGCGCCCGCACCCCTTCTCGCCAGGTTCGGCTTCGCCTCACCAGGATGCGAAGGCCTCTTCCCGGCGGGGAGAGGCAAATGGCGTTGGGGCTGAGGACAGCATTCGATCCATGACCTCAACGTGGCGCGGCGGCGCGGCGGAGGCGGTCGAGGATGGCTTCGCCGAGGCCGGCGGCGGGGATTGGCATCGCGGCGATCGGGGCGCCGCGGGACTCCAATACGCGGAGCGCGGCGAAGAGGCTGGCGGCGGCTTCGCGGAGGTCCGCGGAGGGGCTGAGGTTCACCGTGGCCACCGCACCCTCGGCGCCGGGCGGGAGGGCGGGACCGAAGGCGAGGAGCGACTCGCCGGGGGCGACGGACGTTGCGTCGAGGCGGAGCGGAACCTCGGGCGCGTAGTGGCTCGTCATCATGCCGGGCGCAAGAACGGCGGCGCGCTCGGGCGTGGCGAGCCGCGCGCCGAGGACGGCCTCGATCGCGGCGCGCGGCACCGAGCCGGGACGGAGCAGGACCGGGACCCCGCCCGAGACGTCGACGATGGTCGATTCCACGCCCATCGGCGCCGGCCCGGCGTCGAGGATCACCGCCACGCGGTCGTCGAGGTCGGCGGCGACGTGAGTGGCGGTGGTGGCGCTGACGTGGCCGGAGCGGTTGGCCGAGGGCGCCGCGAGCGGCCGGCCGAAGGCACGGAGGAGCGCCTCCGCCACCGGATGGCGCGGGACGCGGATGGCGAGCGTCGGGAGCCCGGCCTGGACGAGGTCGGCAATCGCGGCAATGCCCCCACCCGCCGGTCGGGGCGTTGCCACGAGCGTCAGCGGGCCGGGCCAGAAAGCCCCGGCGAGGCGATTGCCGGTTTCGCCGAGGGTGACGCGGGCCCGCGCCGCGGCGACGTCCGGCACGTGGACGATCAGCGGGTTGAAGCGCGGCCGGCCTTTCGCTTCGAAAATCCCGGCGACGGCGCGCGGATTGGTGGCGTCGGCGGCGAGGCCGTAGACGGTCTCGGTCGGCATCGCGACGAGGGCGCCGGCTTCGAGCGCCCGGCGCGCCGCGGCGATCCCCCGCGCGGCGTCCGCCGGATCGGCCATCTCGAAGACGTGCGGCAACCGGTCCTCGTCCTTCGGGCGCGAAGCATCCGCTTGCGCCGCCGGGCGGTTTCGCCCAAAACCCTTGCTCGCGCAGATGGGGGGCCCTCGCCGGCCATGTCAACGACCGAACTCGTCCGTATCGAGGTCACCGGCGCGGTACAGACCATCCGGCTGGAACGGCCGGAGCAGATGAACGCCCTGACCACCGAGATGTTCGACGCGATTTCGGACGCGCTCGTGCTCGGCGAGGGGAACGGCCGCATCCGCGCCTTCGTCCTCGCCGGGACGGAGGGCGCCTTCACCGAGGGCAGCGACCTCACCGAGTATCAGGAATACGTGCAGACCGGCGCCGTCACGGCCGCCTCGGTGCGCTTCCTGAAGACGCTCGCGACGCTCGACAAGCCGCTGATCGCCGCCGTCGACGGCCCGGCGATCGGCATCGGCACGACCATGCTCCTCCTCTGCGACTACGTCGTCGCCGGCGAATGGTCGGTGTTCATCGCCGACCAGGTCGGCCTCGGCCTGCCGCTCGATGCCGCCTCGACGCTGCTCGGACCGCGGACGCTCGGCCACCATTTCGCCTTCGAGCTCCTCGTCGCCGGCGAAGCCTTCGACGCGGTGCGGGCGCACCAGGCGGGGCTCGTCAACAAGGTGGTGGCGCCCGGCATGGTGGAGGAGGCGGCGCGGGCCGTCGCCGAGCAGATCGCGCTCCGGCCGCCGGAGGCCGTCCGGCTCGCCAAGCGCATGATGGTCGGCGACCGGCGCGACGCCGTCACGCGCATCACCTCGGAAGCGTCGTCCTTCGCCGCGCTGCAGAACTCCCCGCACGCTTCGGCCGCCCTTCGGGAACGCCTGAAGCGCGGCGGGTTCTGACGGGCGACGCGGTTGGCGACGCTCCTCGTCGAGCATCCGGTCTTCCTCGAGCACCTGGTGCCGCCCGGCCATCCCGAGCGGCCGGCGCGGCTCGACGCGATCCGCGATCGCCTTGCCGGGCCGGCGTTCGCCCGGCTCGTCCGGACGCTCGCGCCCGAAGCGACCGAGGCGGACGTTCTCTCCGTCCACCCCGCCACGGAAGTCGCCGCGATCCGCGACACGATCCCGGCGGAAGGCCTCGCGCGGATCGATTCCGACACGTTCGTCTCGCCGAAAAGCCTCGAGGCGGCGCTCCGCGGCGCCGGGGCGGCGTGCCTTGCCGCCGACGAGGTGCTTTCGGGCGCCGTCGACAACGCGTTCTGCGCCGTGCGGCCGCCGGGCCATCACGCCGAGCCGGGCCGTGCGATGGGGTTCTGCCTCTTCAACAGCGTCGCGATCGCCGCGCGCCATGCGCAGCGCACCCACGGCGTCGGCCGCGTCGCCATCGTCGACTGGGACGTCCACCACGGCAACGGCACGCAGGCCGCGTTCTGGAGCGACCCTTCGGTCCTCTACGCCTCGACGCACCAGGCGCCGCTCTACCCGATGACCGGCGCCGAGAGCGAGACCGGCGTCGGCAACATCGTCAACGTGCCGCTCAAGGCGGGAACGAAGGGCGACGTCTACCGCGCCACCTTCGACGCGCGGATCGTGCCCGCGATCGAGCGGTTCCAGCCAGAGCTCATCCTCATTTCCGCCGGGTTCGACGCGCATTGGCGCGACCCACTCGCCGGACTGGCCCTGACGGCGGAGGATTTCGGCTGGGCGACCACCCGGCTCCGCGAGCTCGCCGACCGGTTCGCCGGCGGGCGAATCGTCAGCGTCCTCGAGGGCGGCTATGATCTGGAGGGGCTGTCGGAATCGGTCGGCGCCCATGTCGCGGCGCTGATGGCCTGAGACGACCGGGGACTGCATGGCTGAACTTGCCGCAATCGACACGCTCACCTTCGAGAAGGCGTTGGCCGAGCTCGAACAGATCGTCGGCCGCCTCGAACGGGGCGACGTGCCGCTGGCGGAATCGATCGCGATCTACGAACGCGGCGAGGCGCTGAAGCAGCATTGCGAGACGCTGCTGCGCGAAGCGGAAGTGCGCGTCGAAAAAATCCGCCTCGGCACGAACGGCCGGCCGGTCGGCGTCGAGCCGCTGGACCGGGCACAGGAATGATTGTGGGCTGGCCAAACCCGCCTCTTCACCTCCCCACGAGGGGGAGGGTGAAGAGGGGCGTATCGAGAGCACGCGGATGGATCGCCGTCGCGACGTCGCGTTCGCGGTCTCCCGCGCCTTCGGCCCCGGGTTAGATCGTATGTCCAAGCGCCCCGGCACCCCGCTCCTCGACCGCGTGACCGACCCGGCGGAGCTCCGGAAGCTCGACGAGCGCGAGCTGAAGCAGCTGGCCGAAGAGGTGCGGGCGGAGACGATCGACGCCGTCTCGCGGACGGGCGGGCATCTCGGCGCGGGGCTCGGCGTCGTCGAGCTCACCGTGGCGCTCCACTACGTCTTCGAGACGCCGCGCGACCGGCTGATCTGGGACGTCGGCCACCAGGCCTATCCGCACAAGATCCTCACCGGCCGCCGCGACCGCATCAGGACGCTGCGGCAGGAGGGCGGGCTCTCGGGCTTCACTCGCCGGGCCGAGAGCGAATACGACCCGTTCGGCACCGCGCATTCCTCGACCTCGATCTCCGCCGGCCTCGGCATGGCGGTGGCGCGCGATCTCGACGGGAGGCGGAACCGTGTGGTCGCGGTGATCGGCGACGGAGCGATGTCGGCGGGCATGGCCTATGAGGCGATGAACAATGCCGGCCATCTCCGCTCGAACCTGATCGTCATCCTCAACGACAACGACATGTCCATCGCGCCCCCGGTGGGCGCGATGTCGGCCTATCTCGCCCGGCTCGTCTCGGGCCGCACCTACCGGAAGATGCGGTCGGTGGCGAAGCGGCTCCTCAAATGGCTGCCGGACTGGTTCACCGACAAGGTGGCGCTGACGGAGGAGTTCACCCGCTCGTTCTGGGCCGGCGGCGGGACGCTCTTCGAGGAGCTCGGCTTCTACTATGTGGGGCCGATCGACGGACACAATCTCGACCACCTCCTGCCGGTGCTCCGGAACGTCGCGAACGCCAAGAACGGGCCGTTCCTCGTCCATGTCGTCACCCAGAAGGGCAAGGGCTACGCTCCGGCCGAAAAGGCGCCCGACAAGTTCCACGGCGTCGGCAAGTTCGACATCGTGACCGGCGCGCAGGCGCCGAACCAGAGCAACCTTCCCACCTACACGCGCATCTTCGGCGAGGCACTGTCGGCGGAAGCCGAGCGGGACGACCGGATCGTCGCGATCACCGCGGCGATGCCGGCCGGCACCGGCCTCGACCTCTTCGGCCAGCGTTTTCCGCACCGGCTGTTCGATGTCGGCATCGCCGAGCAGCACGCCGTCACCTTCGCGGCGGGCCTTGCGGCCGAGGGATTCAAGCCGTTCTGCGCGCTCTATTCGACGTTCCTGCAGCGCGGCTACGACCAGGTGGTCCATGACGTCGCGCTGCAGAGCCTCCCGGTCCGCTTCGCGATCGACCGCGCGGGCTTCGTCGGCGCGGACGGACCGACGCATGCGGGCGCGTTCGACACGGCGTTCCTCGCGCCCCTTCCCGGCATGGTGCTGATGGCGGCGGCGGACGAGGCCGAGCTGATGCACATGGTGGCGACGGCCGTGGCGCTGGACGACCGCCCTTCGGCTTTCCGCTATCCGCGCGGCGAGGGCGTCGGCGTCGACCTGCCGGCGCAGGGCGTGCCGCTCGCGCTCGGCAAGGGCCGCATCCTCCGCGAGGGCACCAAGGTGGCCCTCTTCTCCTATGGCGCGCGGCTCCATGAATGCCTCACGGCGGCGGACGAGCTCGCGGGCTACGGCCTCCCGACCACGGTCGCCGATGCGCGCTTCGCCAAGCCGCTCGACGTCGACCTCCTGCACCGCCTCGCGCGGGAGCACGAAGTGTTGATCACCATCGAGGAGGGCTCCTCGGGCGGGTTCGGCGCCCTTTGCCTCGAGGCGCTGGCGCGGTCCGGATCGCTCGACGCCGGCGTGAAGATCCGGACGCTCACCCTCCCGGACCGCAATCTGGAGCAGGCGTCGCCGGCCAGTCTCTATGCCGCCGCGGGGCTCAACAGCGCCGGCATCATTGCCGCAGTGTTCGCGGCGATCGGACGGGCGGAGCCGGCGCGCGCGGCCGGCCGCGCCTGACGCCGCGACGCCCTGACGCTGCCGGACGGCGGCCTCCGATCTGCTATTTTGAGTGGCATGTCGACCGAGGCAACGCCCCTGTGGCGCAGGACGCGCGCGATCCTGCTGATCGAGCTTCTCGCCCTGGCGGTGCTCGTGGTGGCGGTCGTCTGGAGCGTCATGGCGAGCCGTACGCCGGCCGGGCCCGCGATCCTGTCGGTCGGCACGGTCTGGGCCCGGGCGACGCCGCCGGGCGCCCAGACGGCGGCGGTGTATTTCGACATCGTCAATGACGGCGGCACCGCCGACGTCCTCGTCGGCGCCGAAACGCCCGCGGCGGGGAGCGTGATGGTCCACCGGACCGAGGTCACCAACGACATCGCCACGATGACCGAACTCGGCGACGGCATCGCCGTGCCGGCTGGCGGCAACGCTTCCCTTTCGCCGGGAAGCAATCATCTGATGCTGTCGAGCCTCCCCGGCCCGCTGGTGCAGGGCACGACCTTCCCGATCACGCTCCGGTTCGGATCGGGCGCAACCATTGCCGCCGAGGTCACCGTCCTCGGCGCCGCCGCGACCGGCCCGTAGGCCCGGCCACAACGCCAGAAGCGCACGAGCCCCCATGACCCGACTTCAGGTGATCCGCTACTCGATCTGGGGCGCCGCCGCCGTCATCCTCCTCGTGTTCGCGCTGGTGTTCTGGAGCCGGAACAATGCCGAGCCGGTGCCGGACGCCGCCGTCGTGACGATCGGCGGGCCGTTCACGCTCACCGCCGACGATGGCTCGACCGTCACGGAGGCGGCGCTGAGGGGGAAGGCGACGCTGATGTTCTTCGGCTTCACCCACTGCCCGGACGTGTGCCCGACCGCGCTCGCGGAGGTCGGCACCTGGCTCGAGGCGCTCGGCCCCGAAGCGGAGCGGCTCAACGTCTACCTCGTGACGGTCGACCCCGAGCGCGACACGGTGGAGGCGATGGCGCAGTACCTCACCGCGTTCGATCCGCGCGTGACGGGGCTCACCGGAACGCGCGAGCAGATCGACACCATGCTGGCCGAGTTCCGCGTGTGGAGCGAGAAGGTCCCGCTCGAGGGCGGCGACTACACGATGAACCACAGCGCCGCGTTCCTCCTCTTCGACGACGCCGGCGTGTTCGCCGACGTCATCGACTACCATGACGGGCGTGACGCGGCGGTCGCCGACATCCGCGCCGTGCTCAACGGCTGAGCGTGGCGCCGCGATGGCGCGGCTCGACAACGAACTCGTCGCGCGCGGCCTCGCGCCGACGCGCGCCCGCGCCCGCGACGCGATCCTCCGCGGCCATGTGACGGTGGACGGCCGGAAGGCGGCGCGACCGGGCGTCGACGTCGCCGCGGCGGCGGTGATCGTCATCGACGATCCGGCGGCGGGCTACGTTTCACGCGCCGCACTCAAGCTGATCCACGCGCTCGACCAATTCGGCTACGACCCTGCCGGCCGCCGCGCGCTCGACATCGGCGCCTCGACGGGCGGTTTCACCGAGGTCCTGCTGCGGCGCGGTGCGGTCGAGGTGGTGGCGATCGACGTCGGCCACGGCCAGCTGGCGCCGTCGCTGACGGCCGATCCGCGGGTGCGGAACCGCGAGGGCGTCAACGCCCGCGCGCTCACGGCGACGGACATTGGTGCCCCCCTCGGCGCCGTGGTGAGCGACGTATCCTTCATTTCGCAGCGGCTCGTGCTGCCCGCGGCCCTCGCGCTGGCGGAGCCGGGCGCATTCGCGGTGGTGCTGGCGAAACCGCAGTTCGAGGTGGGACGCGAAGCCATCGGCCGCGGCGGGCTCGTGCGCGATCCGCTCGTCGCCGAGGCTTCGGCGGTGGCGCTCCGCGACTGGCTCTCCGCGCAGCCGGGCTGGTCGGTCGACGGGCTCGTGCCATCGCCGATCACGGGCGGCGACGGCAACCGCGAATTCCTCCTCGGCGCCCGGCGGGACCGAACGTGATCGCCGGAGCGTGATCCGCTCGAGCCGGATCGCGCTTTGCCGCGGGTTTCCCGAAGGCGCATGATCCGTTCGAAAGAACGTCATCCTCTTCCCGGAAATACCCTGAACGATGGGAAAACTGCCGCCGATCTACACGATCGGGCATTCGGACCGCAGCCTCGACGCCTTCCTCGCGCTGCTCGTGGGGGCGGACATCGCCGAGCTCGCCGATATCCGCACCATGACGGCTTCGCGGGCCAACCCGCAGTTCAACGCGGCGACGCTCGCCCCGGCTCTGGCACGTCGAGGCATCGCCTATCGGCACATCGCCGCCCTCGGCGGCCTCCGTCCGAAGGCGCGCGACATTGCGCCCTCGGTCAACGGACTTTGGCAGAATCGGAGCTTTCACAACTATGCCGACTACGCCCTGTCGGCGCCGTTCGAGACCGGGCTGGAGGAGCTCGGCACCATGGCGGACGCGGCGCCCACCGCGATGATGTGCGCCGAGGCGGTCTGGTGGCGCTGTCATCGCCGCATCGTGGCCGACTATTTCCTCGCGCGCGGCCGGACGGTGTTCCACATCATGGAGAAGGGCCGCCTCGTCCCGGCCGAACTCACCGCCGGAGCCGTCGTCCGCCCCGATCTCACCGTGGTCTATCCGGCAGCGGATGGACCCGGCGACACGATCGATCACAAGGCCTGACGGCGTCGCCGCCAGGCGGCCCCGACCATCGACTCGGACATCCGGAACCGCTATCCAAGCGCCGGAGCGGGGAAAGCGTTCGGAGGATCGTCGTTCCATGAAGAGACTGGTCGCGCTGGCAGCCGGCGTTGCGATGCTGCCCCTCGTCGCCCACGCGCAGGTTCCGGCGCCCGACCCGCAGGCGGTTGCGCTCCGCGATTGCCTCGTCACCAATTCGACGACGGTCGAGGAAGGCATGTTCCGCAACATGCTGATCGCGCTCCTCCAGCAGGACGGCGTCGTCGCGCAGACCTACCTGATCGGCATCTTCGCCCAGATCCAGACGATCGGCGCCGCCTCCTGCGGCGTGACCGCGGACGTCCAGGCCGCGCCGTGGGCGAGCAACGTTCCGGCCGACTACATCAACGCCATGCTCGGCCGCACCGTCAGCAACGCATTGCAGTTCCTGCAGACCGCCGCCCAGCAGGACGCCGCCCCCGCGGCTCCCGCCGGAGGCGCGGCCGCGCCGGCGTTCCAGGTTGCGCCGTAGAGTGAATGGGTGAGTGGCGAATAGCGAATGGCGAATAGCGGGGCGGTTGGGCTCGCTTCACCATTCACCACTCACCCAACTACTCACCATTCACCCGGCTACTGCCACCACCCTCACGCGGCGGCGCGGCGGCGGTAGGCGATGAGGTCGGCGACCGTCGCATAGGCGAGGCCATGGTCGCGCGCGAACGCCTGGACGGTCGCTCCGCGCGAGACTGAGCCATCGTCGTTCATCAGTTCCCCGATGACGCCGACGGGCGTGAGCCCGGCGAGGAGGCACAGATCCACCGCGGCCTCGGTGTGGCCGGGGCGAACCAGCACGCCGCCCTCGCGGGCGACGAGCGGGAACATGTGGCCGGGACGCATGAACTCCTCGGGCCGCGACGCCGGGTCGGCGAGGGCGCGGGCGGTATCGCGCCGCTCGGTCGCCGAGATGCCGCTGCGGTAGCTGCCGCCCTTCCAGTCGACGGTGACGGTGAAGGCCGTCGCGTGCGGATCGGAGTTCTCCTTCACCATCTGAGGGAGTTGCAGCCGGTCGGCGATCTCCTGCGTCAGCGGCGCGCAGATGATGCCGCTGGTGTGGCGGATGATGAGGGCGAGCTGCTCGGGCGTCGCGAGTTCCGCGGCGACGATGAGGTCGCCCTCGTTCTCGCGGTCGTCGTCGTCGACGATGACGACGACCTCGCCGCGGGCGAAGGCTTCGATCGCCGCAGCGGCGCGCTGATATGCAGGCATCGAAACGCTCCTACGGCGTGATCCGCTGAAGCCGGATCACGCTCGTCGCCAGTTTTCCCGATGGAGCATGATCTTTTTCGAAGAACCGGCAACCACTTCTTCGGATCATGCCTAGCTGCCGACCTGGCCGCGGTGGCGCAGATAATGGTCGGCCAGAATGCAGGCAAGCATTGCCTCGCCGATCGGAACAGCCCGGATCCCGACGCATGGGTCGTGGCGGCCTTTCGTCGAGACGTCCACCTCGTGCCCCTCGGCATCGATCGAACGGCGCGGCGTGAGGATCGACGAGGTCGGTTTCACCGCGAAGCGGACGACGATGGGCGCGCCCGTCGAGATGCCGCCGAGGATGCCGCCGGCGTGGTTCGACAGGAACACCGGCTTGCCGTCGGGGCCCATCCGCATCTCGTCGGCGTTCTCCTCGCCGCGGAGTTCGGCCGCGCCGAAGCCGGCGCCGATCTCGACCGCCTTCACGGCGTTGATCGACATCATGCCGCCCGCGATGTCCTGATCGAGCTTGCCGTAGATCGGCGCGCCCCAGCCCGCCGGCACGCCCGCGGCCACCACCTCGATGACGGCGCCGATCGACGAGCCCGCCTTCCGGATGCCGTCGAGATAATCCTCCCACACCGGCACGATGCCGGGATCGGGGGAGAAGAAGGGATTGTCGTCCACCGTGTTCCAGTCCCAGCGGTCGCGGTCGATGCGATGCTTTCCGATCTGCACCAGCGCGCCGCGGATGGTCACGCCCGGAATCACCGCGCGGGCAACGCCGCCGGCGGCGACGCGCGCCGCGGTCTCCCGCGCCGAGGAACGGCCGCCGCCGCGGTGGTCGCGGATGCCGTATTTGGCGTCGTAGGTGTAATCCGCGTGGCCCGGCCGGTAGCTCGACCTGATCTCGGAGTAGTCCTTCGAGCGCTGGTCGACGTTTTCGATCATCAGCGAAATCGGCGTGCCCGTGGTGATCCATGCCCCCGGCTCGGCGCCCGGCATCACGCCGGAAAGGAACTTCACCTGGTCCGGCTCGCGGCGCTGCGTGGTGAAGCGGGACTGGCCCGGCTTCCGGCGGTCGAGCCAATGCTGGATGCCGGCCTCGGTGAGACCGATCCGCGGCGGGCAGCCGTCCACGACGGCACCCAGCGCGGGGCCGTGACTCTCCCCCCAGGTCGTGACGCGGAAGAGATGGCCGAACGTGTTGTGCGACATGAGGCGCTTCTAGGCGCGGGGCGGGGGGAGGTCAAACGGGCGCGTTTCGCCATCTTCGCCCGAGACCGCTGGTATCGGCCCTGGTTCTCCCTCCCTCTTGTGGGGAGGGTCGGGGTGGGGACTTTCGGCCTTCCAGCCGATTCGGCCGTGCCGAACACGCAGGCCGCAAGTCCCCCTCGCGGCTTCCGCTACGAGGGGGGAGGTGAAGAAAGAGGGCGACCGTCACGTCGGGACCGCCGAGCTTCTTCACCCGCTCCTTCGCCGGGATGACGAACCGGGGCATGGCGAGGCGAAGGCTCGCCTACCGGAAGTGCTTCGAGAGCTTCAGCCCCTGCGCCTGGTAGTTCGAGCCGATCGCCGAGCCGTAAAGGAACCTCGGCCGCTCGGCCATGCGCTCGTAGACC